>CANSCI010000018.1 GCA_947645355.1 uncultured Dorea sp.
CAGAACTGGTGGTTGTATTGGTTGCTGAACCCAAGATCCGCCGCCACGTCCAGGCGCCAGCCGTCGGCATTGTACGGCGGAGATACCCATTTGCGCCCAATGCCCAGAATATAATTTTCAAGCTTTGCAGAGCCTTCATAATTGAGTTTAGGAAGGGTATCATGTCCCCACCAGCCGTTATAGCTTCCGTTATATGGCCATTTCCCCGACTCTTCATCATAAAATTGAAAATAATTGTGGTAAGGACTCTCCCTGTCAACATAAGCTCCGGGCTCATATCCCTCCTGGCCCTCGTAAATCCGCTCTCTGTCCATCCACTTATTAAAAGAGCCGCAATGATTAAACACACCGTCCAGGATAATCTTCATCCCCCTTTGGTGCAGTTCCTCCACCAGCCTGATAAAAAGCTGGTTGCTCGCCTCCAGATTTTTATGCGCTGCCGTCCTCTTCTGATACTTCGCCGCCCTGGAGTTGTCTGTATCCCCCTCACGAAGTACTTCGCCGCCATCCTCGATGATCACGCCGTAATGGGGATCAATATAATCATAATCCTGAATATCGTACTTGTGGTTAGACGGGGAGACAAACAATGGATTAAAATACAGGACCTCAACACCCAGATCCTGGAGATAATCCAGCTTATCTATAACACCCTGGAGATCCCCGCCGTAAAACTCCCGCACGCCCATGGCATCCGGATACTTATTCCAATCTGTCACCCTCCTGCTGTATCCGCCGATATAGTAATACTCGTTGTCCTCTACATTGTTGGAAGGATCACCGTCATAAAAACGATCTGTATAGATCTGGTACATAACTGCCCCCTTCGCCCAGTCCGGAGTTGAAAATCCGGGGACGATCCGGAAGTCATAAAACGAAACAATCTCTTTTGCCAGCCCGCAGCGGTTGTAATACCAGACATTCTCGTCCTCGCAGATCTCAAAGCTGTAGCAGAAAGGATCCTCACCCAGGCGCCATACGATCTTATAATAATCAAACTCTCCCCTGGAATAATCCTTCTCCATATCGTACCTGCCCGCCGCTGTCACCAGCTTTACGCGGATGTCCTCATCCTTCGCCGTCCGGAACCGGAGTGTTACCTTTTCATCAATCCCCGGTTCTATCGGATCTACATACTGTGCTGTCCCATCGCAAAATAAAGCCTGTTTCTCCATGCAATTCCCCTCTCTGCCAACCAGTCGTTCTTTTATCTACGCCTCAATGGGCTCCTCTGAAAACAATGCCTCAAATTCCTCACGGGAAATTTTCTCTTTTTCCAGCAAAAGCTCCGCACATGCCCGCAGCACATGCCCATACTCCTTTAAGATCTGCCTTGCCCTGCCGTAGCATTCGTCAATGATACGTTTTACCTCTTTATCAATTACAGTAGCGACACCCTCGCCGTATCCTCTGGAGGCATGGGCAAGATCCCGCCCGATAAACACCTCGTCATTTTCATTGTCATAATTGATAAGGCCCACAGCCTCTGACATTCCGAACTTTGTGACCATAGATTTGGCCAGGCTCGTAGCCTGTTTAATATCCTGGGAAGCCCCGGTTGTAATGTCATCAAAGACCGCTTCCTCTGCAACTCTGCCTCCAAGAGCAACTGTAATATCCTGCAGCATCTTTCCCCGGGTGTCAAACATATCATCCCGTTCCGGAAGCGGCATCGTATATCCGCCTGCCGCACCTGTAGGAATGATGGACACGCTGTAGACCGGCCCCACATCCGGCAGCACATGGAACAAAATCGCGTGCCCCGCCTCATGAAATGCCGTAATCCTTTTTTCTTTATCCGAGATCACCCGGCTCTTCTTCTCCGCACCGATCCCGACTTTAACGAATGCTTTCCGGATATCATCCTGTACCAGGAATACCCGCTCCTCCTTCGCCGCCAGAATGGCCGCCTCGTTAAGCAGATTCTCAAGATCTGCCCCTGTAAATCCTGCTGTTGTCTGTGCCACCTGCCTAAGATCTATCTCTTCACTGAGCGGCTTCCCTTTGGCATGGACCTTCAGGATCTCCTCACGTCCCTGGACATCCGGTCTGCCCACCATCACCTTACGGTCAAAACGGCCAGGTCTTAAAATTGCCCGGTCCAGAATATCCACACGGTTTGTAGCCGCCATAACGATAATGCCTTCATTTACACCGAAACCATCCATCTCTACCAGAAGCTGGTTCAGCGTCTGCTCCCTCTCGTCGTGTCCGCCGCCCATGCCGGTTCCCCTGCTTCTTGCAACGGCATCGATCTCATCTATAAAGATAATGCACGGAGCATGCCTTTTCGCATCCTCAAAAAGATCCCTCACTCTTGAAGCGCCGACTCCTACAAACATCTCCACGAAATCAGACCCTGATATCGTGAAAAACGGTACACCGGCCTCCCCTGCTACGGCCTTGGCCAGCAAAGTCTTCCCTGTTCCCGGAGGGCCTACAAGCAGCACCCCTTTCGGGATCCTCGCGCCTACCTGGATATATTTTTTCGGGGATTTCAGAAAGTCCACGATCTCCTCCAGTTCTTCCTTTTCTTCCCGGAGCCCTGCCACCTTAGCGAACGTAATCTTTTTATCCCGCTCTGTACTGAGTCTTGCACGGCTCTTTCCAAAGTTCATGGCCTTTGAGCCGCCTCCCCCGTTCTGCCGGTTCATAACCATAAATATAACAAAAATACCTGCGATTGTAAGAAGTACCGGGACAATGGTCGTAAGAAACCAGTTTTCCTGCGGAACATCCGATATATCGTAGTCCACTTCACGTTTATCTAAATATTCCTGGATCTCATTGACATCCGATACATACAGATATTTTGTAGCGCCGCGTTCTCCATCCTCGCCCCGAAGTTCAATCTCGACTCTTCCCGTCGGCACATTCTTATTCTGAACTACCGCAACATTCCTTACGTTCTCACTTATCACTAATTCTTCAAACTTCTTCCGGGAAAGTTCATTCTGTTCCCGGTCAAGATTCCCTGTCAGCCAGAAGACCACGATCATAATGATCACAAATACCAACACTAAGAACCCGTTTAGCCCTTTGTTCTGCTGCTCATCTATATACATATAACCCCTTTCTACTCCACACCCTCTACGACACCGATGTATGGTAGATTCCTATATTTTTGTGCATAATCAAGCCCGTATCCGACTACGAATTCATCCGGGATCTCAAATCCCACATAGTCCACCTTCACGTCCCTCACGCGCCTGTCCGGCTTGTCAAGAAGTGTACAAAGACGCATGCTGTTCGGATTTCTTTTCTGCAAAACATCCAACAGATAATAAAGTGTCCGCCCGGAGTCAATAATATCCTCCACCACAAGAACATCCTTTCCTTCCAGTGTCTCATCAAGATCTTTTGCAATCCTGACCACACCGGTGGAAGACGTCCCGTCCCCGTAACTGCTGACGCTCATAAAATCCATAGATACCGGCACAGATATTCTCTTCGCCAGCTCACACATGAAAAACACGCCGCCCTTCAACACGCAGATCAAATGCACCTGTTTCCCTTTGTAATCTTTGCTGATCTGCTCTCCAAGCTCCCGTATCCTCCTTGCCGTATCTTCCTCCGAAATCATTACCTTAACTGTCTCCGCCATCCTTTTCTCCTCCGTAAAATTCCACCTCCAGGATCCTCCTGGTTTTATCTGTAATCTGATATGCCTGATTCTGCCTGTACCCCACGATCCACATGATATGACTTTCGTCCGCCACAAGCCATATGGCGTCCCTTTCAGGCTGCGGGATCTTCTCGTTAATAAAATACTGCTTTAATTTTTGTGTTCCGCCGGACTTCTCTATGGTAATATAGTCCCCAGGCTGTCTGTGTCTGATTTTTACAGTATTTTTAATTATATCATAATCAAACCATTTCGTGTAGGGTTTTTGCGGAATTGTTATCCCTTTTTCCGTTTTTTCAAAGATATCCATCCGGAATAAATCATCCCCCCGCCTTCCGGTTTCTATATCCGTTCTGCTTTGTGCCGTCTTCCTGTCACAGAGCTCTACCCCCTCATAACATCGGAATGCTCTGACTCCATGGGGCAAACAAAGCATCCTGCCGGGCTGGCGCTCCAGGAGTTCCTCCAGGATCTTTATATGATTTGCTTCTATATCCTTCCGGCTGCCGGACACATCGCAAAGCGCCCCGTAAAGCACATATTCTTTCAATTCCGCAGGAACCTGCATATATTCCCGTTTCCTGACGACGATCCGCCCCTCCTCCTTGTCCGTGCACATCTCCTTGTATCTCAGAATCTCTCTCTCGATATAGCCGCTCAAACTGTACATCCGCTCCATCGCCCGGCACATATGGCCCACGCTTTCCTTGTTGACATGTGCCTCCAGACAGGGAATGACCTCATGGCGGATTCGATTCCGCGTATAGTGGAGATCAAGATTGGTCTCATCTGTACAATAAGATATTCCCCTTTTTTTCAGATATGATTCAATGTCTTTGCGTTTCAGACACAAAAAAGGATGTATCCATACTCCGTTTCTGGGAGCTATCCCCCTCAGACCCCGGAATCCCGTACCGCGGCAGAGGTTGAAGATCAGGGTCTCCGCATTGTCATTTTGATGATGGGCAAGTGCAATACAGGTTCCGCCGCATGCCTCCAGCTCCCTTAAAAAACATGCCCTTCTGACTTCACGCCCCGCCTCCTCCACGGTCATCCCATGCATCCTGGCGTAAGCAGGCACATCTTCGGTACAGACTTTAAGTTCCACCCCCAGTTCCATACACAGACTCTTCACATACTCCTCGTCCGCATCCGCCGCCCTTCCCCGGATCCCATGGTTGACGTGTACTGCCCTGAGGCCAAACCCCATCTCCTTCCGAAGCTTTGACAGCATGAAAAGAAGGCATACGGAATCAGCCCCTCCCGATACGCCTGCAATTACAATATCCTCTTTCCCAAGCATCTGCCATCTCTGGACATATGCCTTAACCTTCTGATACATAGATCTACCCTTTTGTATACATACGGCACCCCGTAATTCATATCCCGTCTTTTTTCGTTAAATTAAATATATACAATCTCTCTTTAAAAAGCAAGTTTTCTTATAATTTCCATATCCCCACCGTCACGATCGTCATATCATCCACCGGAGTCTCCTGGCTCCACTCCAGCACCTGCTCCAGAAGATGGTGGGCCAGTTCTTTGGGATTTACGATGCTTGCCTTCTCAATAAAGGTACACATGAGATTTTCCTGTTCTCCCGGCGGAAGGGCATCCATCACGCCATCTGTGACCATAATGACAAAGTCCCCGGAGTCCAGCTTTCTCTCCGTCATATCAATCTCTATATCATGCAGGACACCGATCGGCAGTGTGGCGGAGCTGATATTCTCCACCCCGTCTTTTCTCTTAATAAAGGTTGTGGACGCCCCTGCCTTTACAAACTCACAGGTACCGCCGTAAAGGTCAAACAGGCTGACATCTACCGTGCAGAACCTTACATCCTCCCGGCCGATCACCAGAGCAGTATTCATCATCTGGATCGCAGTTTTTACCGGGAATCCTGCATCCAAAAGTTCCTCCAGCATCTCCACTACCATAGTGCTCTCCTTAAACGCATCTTCCCCGGAACCCATCCCGTCCGACAGTGCAACGCCCTTTTTCCCGCCGGGGAGATCCGTCATCAGAAAGGTATCCCCGGATATCTTGTCACAGTTCTTTCCGATCCTTGCCACTCCTTGCAGCGTATGATATTTTGCCCCTTCCACGCACGCAACTGTACTGTACTCTTCCCCCAAAATCGGCCGTTCTCCCTGCTGAGGCGTCATAATACGCCCAACGCACCTGCCCGCCTCAGCGGCCAGCTCCTTCGTCACGATACAGTGCCCCTTCATGGCCTTCACCGTCAGATGGATCTCATATTTTCCCTGAGGTGTAATATAAAAAACACAGGACAGCATCTTTACCCCATGCTTTTTCAGGTGCTGCTTCAGCTTTTTTTCCAGATGTTCATCCTCAAAAATACCTGCATCCAGCTCTCTTGTCGTATACTGGATCATCCGGGCAAAACTCTTGATCTGCCCCACATATCCTTCCCGGTTCTGCACGATCTTGTTGTTCCACATCAGAATCTGCTTCGCATTCTCAAACACCTCCAGTGTCTCCCGCAAAAAACGGGGTGCAAGCAGGCATTGCTTCTGCAGCTTACGTTTCAGTTCCACGTTGATCTCCGCGCCGTAATCCTCCACCGTATACAGGATTTCACACAACATCTGGTACGTGGCTATCTTGTTTTCTCCCAGACATTCTGCTTTCCTCTCACAGCCTTCACAGACCTTGCCGGTGACCTTCTGAAACATATTTTCCAGCTCTTCCTTGGAAAATGTACCCTTATATCCTTCCAGCGTTAAAAAAGTTTTGGACAGATGGATCAATGAATCGGCAAACTTGTCCATCTGCGTGACATACGGATTCAAAAAAGCCCCTTTTTCTTTTACTTCCGCCATAGATTTCTCCCCTTTTACATATTTCTTTAAAAAATGTAAAAAGCTTTAGAACTTTCATTCTAAAGCTTTTCCTCTGTACTTTATGTTTTATTTACCCTTGAATATGATCTCGTCCTGATAAACCAGCCCCAGCTTCTCTCTGGCAATCTCCTCAATATATTCGTCTGTACCTACATACCCTTCCAGGTCGTCGATCTCAGAAGCTCTTTCCTTTTCCTGCTCAATCTGCTCCTTAAGCTCCTGTTCCTGTGCCTGATAGGACTTTTCCTTTGCACGCAGCGTCATGGAATTTGCAGACACTACTGCAATCAGCATCAAAATTACTGCGATGATAGCAAGTACGCTCCTCTTATGGGACTGCACCGGCCTTTTCTGCCGCTTTGCGCGTTCCTTTTGTCTCTTTTTGTTCATAATTATCTATCCACCCTTATACCTGCGCTTTACAGGCTTTTCCCCTTTAATATCATACATCATAGCCTTTTTTTTTTCATTTCGCAAGTTTTTCAGAAGATTTCCTTCGCTTCCTCTCGTAGATTTTTTTTTGCGTTTTTTCAATCTTCCAGATAATAATTGAAGAAACAATTGCCCCCAGTACAATACCTAGTACAAAATACCAGCGGACGCTACCATCACTTGTATGGTAAATCTGCACAAACAAATAAACTGCAGCGCCGGCCCAAAACAACATATCCTCGATCTCAACTGCATAAAGGCTGTGCCTGACAATGCCCCTGAAACAACAAATAAGACGGTATGACAGACGAACAACGGCTCCCGCGATCACTGCCAGTAAAAATATCAGAACCTCTTCTCTTATCTCCAGCATCCCGCCGCTACCTGAACAGCTTGGAAAACAGATTGTCTGCCTGTTTTCCCCCCGCATGTATCTCCGAGTAGGCAATACTGTCAATATTGCCCGACATATCCACCTCGCCCTTCTCAAGGCTCAGTTTATTTACATGCAGGTCCGTCCCCTTCACCATCATCATGCCCTGCTCTGTCTCCAGCAGGATCTCATTCAGATCAAAGGAAAGTACATCTATCACCCCGGTTACCAGACTTGTCTTCCGGTTATTTACGACCAGCTTATGGTTTTTCTGCGTCGTTCTCTCTTCCATACCATCACAACCTTTCTTAATAATCATATGAAAGGTTGTTTCCTTTTATTACAAATATTTGAACAAGTTCCCTGCCTCTTCTTTTTTCGTTGTCTCTTTAATGTCCAGCACCTCTGCCCTGACTGTCCTCGTCCCAAACTGAATCTCTATGACATCCCCCACCTTTACCTTGACGGACGCCTTGGCCACATTCCCATTTACAAGCACCCTGCCGGCGTCGCACGCCTCGTTTGCAACTGTCCGCCTTTTGATCAGACGGGATACCTTTAAAAATTTGTCCAGCCTCATATCTATCCTGCCCCTTTCTCGTTATACTTCTGATCCATGGATACAAAAAGGACGGAGACCACATTGATTGCCTCCGCCCGTAAAAATTATCCGTGCCATGCTTTAATCAAATAACACCTGCCACAAGATCACCTGATCCTCTTTTGCAACTATGCGTTAACAGCGTCCTTTAATGCCTTGCCGGCTTTAAACTTCGGTGCCTTGCAAGCTGCGATCTTCATAGTCTTGCCAGTCTGAGGATTCCTTCCTTCTCTTGCTGATCTCTGGCTTACTTCAAAAGTTCCAAAGCCAACTAACTGGATCTTGTGGTCTTTCTTTAATTCCTCTGTCACTACATCAACAAAAGCCTTTAATGCTTTCTCTGAATCTTTCTTTGATAACTCTGCTCTGTCAGCAATAGCTGCAACTAATTCTGTTTTGTTCATGGATAATTTCCTCCTCTTGTTTAACTATAGAATCCTAAATTCATTCTATTTTGATGGCTGCATGTCCCCACGCGTTTTCACCCTATTCATTGTTATACCTGTTTTCCCTATGTTTGTCAAGGTTTTTTACAAGTTTGCTCCCATTTTGCGGGGTTTTGCTGTTTTTTTACCTCTTACGGATCCTCCTTTATAAGCGAAATTCAAATATATGCTCCAAAAATCTTTCCTTCTCTCTCGTCTGGAGAATTGCCATCTGCAATTTTTCAACACTTTTTATGGAAATCCACGCCTTGTTGGAATGATAATAAGAGCTTGCGATCTTCCAGAATTTCTCCGGATATGCCAGCCGGATCTTAATATATTCCATCTCCTCTTTTGTCAGCGGTTTGATGGCTGAGTAGGCGTTCAGTATATTATCTCCGAGACGCTCCTTCCACCCGTGCTTTTCCATAATCTTCCTCAGAAAATAATACAGATCCTCGGCTTGGATATCTCTCTTGAATTTCCCGAAATTGGTAGTAGCCTCCACCTCCGGCCTGTATTCTTCCCGCTGCATCAGAATATTATGGTAATTATATTCTCCGTGGGTCATACAGTAATTTTCTTCATTCTCCTGATAAAGCCTGTCATAATCAGAACACTTCAGCAATTCTCCTGCCGCGTCTGCCCACTGGTACATCTGATCAAAGCACTTCAGAAAGGCAAATTCAAACTCCTCCTTCGGCGACTGCCCGCGCATAAACTTCCGAACCTTTTTTAGTTCTCTGGTGTGCCGCAGATACACCTCTTCCATATGCTCCGCCAGAGGCACCTTCCCGTTCAGCTTCTTTTTCATAATTATGTGAAGCTTTGCCAGGTTTCCGGCCGCATCCAGAAGTTCTGCCATTCTCCGGATATCGCACTCACGCCCCTGAAACCAGCGCTTCAATATATATTTCCCGCCGTCCTCCGGGCATACAATAGTATTTCCCGCCTTGTCAGGAACAATACAGTCAATATTCCCGTATCCTTGTTCCATCAGATGCTCATGAAGCTCACAAAGTACAGGAATACGATTTTCCGATACTGACACCTCCTTTAGCAGAAACAGCCCCTGCTTCGTGTCGCATAAAACAGCACCCCTGGTCTTGCGGGTGCTGATTACGTCAATATTATACTGATCTAATATATTTCGTTCATATTCCTGCATATCTTTCCCCTGCACTTTACTTTACATATTCTTTCTAAACGTATGTTGAAAACAGGGAAAATATGAGTTCAGGAGGCGTGTTTTTTAAAAATCCTCCTTCACACGCTTCAACAGTTCTTCCTTTACATTCAGCTTCGGATCCTCAATGACGGCTTCCAGAAGCTGTTCAAGCTTCTCTCCGATCCCCCTTCCCGGGCTCATCCCGGCCTCGATCAGATCTCTGCCGTTCACAGCAAGAGTCTTCAATGATACACACTGGCCGGCCGCCTTTATCTGCTGATATAACTCTTCTATTTCATCCAGGTTTTTTATCTTTTCCTCTCTTTGGTACATGCTTTGTGCAAGCACATCGGCACGGCGCACCTCCATATAGCCGGGAAACAATTCTTCCCCCACCTTAGCCATCATGCGCCGGACATTTTTCTGCGCGGCAGGCATGCGCCAGTCGTGGCAGCGGACCAGCTGCGACACCTTGCGCAAGGTATCATTGTCAAATTTCAGTCTTCTTAAGGCCTGCCTTGTGATCTCCTCACTCCTGAGGGCGTGTTTTTTAAAATGTGCGACGCCCCCGGCGTCCACTGTTTTAAGTTCTGGCTTCCCCATGTCATGAAAGAGCATCGTCAGCCGAAGCACCTTATCGGGCCGGATATTCTGAAGCGCGCACAGTGTATGGTCTCCTACATTGTACATGTGATGCGGCGTCTCCTGGGTTGTCGCCATCAGCCTGTCGAATTCCGGCAAAAACTGTCTGGTAATCCCCAGTTCCCAGGCAGTCCTAAGAATCTCCGGACGGCCGGATACCAGTATCTTTACAAGTTCAGCCTGAATCCTCTCGGCGCTGATATTCTGAAGCGTCGGCGCCAAATCCCGCATCGCATCCTTTGTAGACTCTTCGATCTCAAAATCAAGCTGTGCCGCAAACCGCACTCCCCGCAAAATGCGGAGCGCATCCTCCCGGAACCGCTCTTGTGCGGCGCCCACACAGCGTATGACCCTGCCCTTTAGATCCTCCATCCCTCCGAAGATATCTACCAGGCCGTCCTTTTCATTGTAAGCCATCGCATTGACAGTAAAATCCCTGCGGAGCAGATCCTCTCTTAAGTTCCTTGTAAATGTCACTTCCTTCGGATGCCGGCTGTCCTCATACTCTCCGTCAATACGGTAAGTTGTCACCTCAAATCCCTCATGGTCCAGAAGCACCGTTACTGTTCCATGCTCAATTCCTGTATCAAAGGTTCTGCGAAACAAAGCTTTTGTTTCTTCCGGCATTGCTGATGTGGTGATGTCCCAGTCTCCTGGAACTCTTCCAAGTACCGAATCTCTGACACATCCCCCCACCGCATACGCCTCATAGCCGTTCATCTGCAAGGTCGTAATAATTTTATGCACTTTTTCGGGCAGTTTTATTCTCATAACATCCACAAGCTAAAACACCTCTATAAATATTTAATAAGATTTGCCCCAGTATGCCATATGCTTTGCCGGTTTTCCACACCAGATACATTTATCCGAAATCATCTCTTCATCCTCAATCAGACATCTGGTCGCTGCCCCGCCGGTCACGTATTTCACTTCACCTTCACATTCCGGATCCCCGCACCAGCAAGCCTTTACAAACCCGCGGTTCGCTTTAAACTTCTCTTCCATCTCTTTCATATCGGTCGCCGTATCGATATGTCCGTCCAGAAATTCCTTCGCTCTGTCATACATATCCTGCTGTTCCTGCTCTAAGATTTCACGGAGCTTCACAGCGACCTCATCCATAGGCACGATTGTCTTCTCGCGGTTATCACGGCGCACAACGACTACCTGATTCTTCTCTATGTCCTTTGGCCCGATCTCAATACGGGTAGGAATTCCGAGAATCTCCTGCTCGGCAAATTTCCATCCGGGACTCTTCTCGGAATCATCGATCCTCACTCTGTAGCCTGCTTTTTTAAGTTCGTCAAACAGCGCATACGCTTTGTCAAGCACACCCTCCTTATGCTGGGCAACCGGGATGACCCTGCATTCAACAGGTGCAACATGCGGAGGCAGCACAAGTCCGTCATCATCTCCGTGAACCATGATCAGAGCACCAATACTTCTTGTAGACCATCCCCAGGAAGTCTCATATACACTTTGAGGTTCATTGTTTTTGTCAATATATTTAATACCGAACGCATCCGGGAACCCACTGCCGAAGAAATGGCTTGTTGCGGACTGCAGCGCCTTACCGTCGTGCATAAGGGCCTCAACTGTATAAGTATCCTGCGCACCTGCAAACTTCTCATGCTCAGCCTTTCTTCCGGAAACGAACGGAATTGCCAGCGTCTCTTTGTAGCAGTCTTCATATACATGGAACATCTGGATCGTGCGCTCCTCTGCCTCCTCATAGGTTGCATGAATCGTATGTCCTTCCTGCCACAAAAACTCTCTGGAACGCAAAAACGGCCTTGTGGTCTTCTCCCAGCGCAGTACCGAATTCCACTGGTTCCATACTTTGGGAAGATCTCTGTAAGATTTGACTGTCCTCGCCCAGAGATCGCAGAACAATGTTTCAGATGTAGGGCGGATACACAGCCTCTCCTGCAGTCTCTCCATACCTCCGTGAGTTACCCAGGCAACCTCAGGCGCAAACCCATCCACATGGTCCGCTTCTTTTTCAAGCAGGCTCTCCGGAATCAGAAGCGGCAGAGATACATTCTCTACGCCTGTCTCCTTAAAACGCCGATCCAGATCTGCCTGGATCAGTTCCCAGATTGCATACCCATTCGGCAGATAATTCAGGCATCCCTTTACACTTGAATAATCACACAAGTTTGCCTCCCGCACCACGTCTGTGTACCATTGTGCGAAGTTTTCATCACGGGGCGTGATATTTTTTACTAATTTTTCCTTTGCCATGTTTCTCTTCTCCTTCTCTTTTTAAGCACATTTGTACGGAACCCCCTGTTCCGCCGGTTCTTGACTAAGAGCGCATTTACCGGCACCTTCGAAATATAAAACCGCCGACCCCTGCGCTCCCTAAAAAGGGACCGAAAAGCTCGGCGGTACCACCCTAGTTAACTGCGTGCCTTCCCGCAGTTCTCTCCATTCACCATTAACGCCGGTCAAAACGCTGCACTTTCATACAGAGGCTCCAAGGCCGGTTCCGCATAAGTTTCAGGCAGAGATCTCGCACCATATGATCCCCTCTCTGAGCCAGCTTACACGTACTAATCCTCTTCACAGCCAAAAAATATTGAATTTAACCGTAATTCTAACCTGCTGATTTTCATTTGTCAAGGGCGGAAAGATAAAACACACCTAAAAAAGTACCGCCTGACAGCCCAGAACAGCTGTCAGACGGTATTTCTTTCAGACATTTCACATTTCAACCGGTTGGCCTAAGGCCTCTTTGTACTTCTCGAGGATGATGCCCTGGATGCGCTCTCTTGTCCCT
This sequence comes from uncultured Dorea sp., assembly GCA_947645355.1. Classification (GTDB taxonomy): domain Bacteria; phylum Bacillota; class Clostridia; order Lachnospirales; family Lachnospiraceae; genus Dorea_D. Next base: position 12,916 of record CANSCI010000018.1, read on the forward strand.
GAGTTAATTGGATGTGCGATATCCCGATACTCTCCATCCAAAGCTTTCTTACTGGGCATAGCAATAAAAAGCCCTTTCTCGCCCTCAATGACCTTGATGTCATGTACTACGAATTCATCATCCATTGTAATTGACACCACTGCTTTTAATTTGCCCTCTTTTTCTACTTTTCGCACACGTACATCTGTAATCTGCATTTCCTCTTTTGCCCCTTTCCTACTTACGAGCGGCCCCGCTACAATGCATACCTCTCGTTCTTTTCCACAACTACTTTCACACCATTTTCTCCGATGTGCCGTGTGTTTGCTCTGATTGTGTCACGGCTCTCTACAATACAGTTTTCAATATACGTATTGTCCCCCAGGTAGACGTCATTCAAAATAATCGAATTCTTGATTACACAATTATTTCCGACAAAGGTCTTCTTAAAAAGAATTGAATTCTCTACGGTTCCGTTAATAATACTTCCACTTGCAACAAGGCTGTTCTTTACAACTGCGCCGGGGTTGTATTTTGCCGGCGGCAGATCGCTGACTTTTGAGTAAACTTCGGGATGTCTCTTGAAGAAATAGTTTCTTACTTCCGGTTTCAGGAAATCCATATTTGTCCGATAATATGCGTCCACCGTTGATATGCTGCTCCAGTAATCTTTTATTTTATATCCGTATATTTTTTTCAGATTCTTGTATCTGATCAAAATATCGGTTACAAAATCATGCCTGTCCTCCTCTGCGCAATGCTCAATCATCTCAATGAGAAGTCTCCGGCGGATAATATAAATCCCTGTGGAGATCGTACTTCCATGTGCCACCATCGGCTTCTCCTCGAACTCTTCAATGCGCATAGATTCATTCATTTTCAGTACTCCGAAACGACTTGCGTCCTCCTTGTTATTCAATTCTTTACAGACAACTGTAATGTCGGACTTTTTTGCAATGTGATATTCCAGCACTTTATTATAATCCATCTTGTACACCGCATCACCGGAGGTAATAATTACATACGGCTCATGGCATTTCTTCAGAAAATCCAGGTTCTGGTGAATGGCATCTGCCGTTCCTCTGTACCAATATCCGTTGTCTGCCGTAATGGTCGGTGTAAATACATACAGCCCGCCCTGTTTCCTTCCGAAGTCCCACCATTTGGAGGAATTCAGATGTTCATTCAATGAACGCGCATTGTACTGTGTAAGCACGGCAACCTTCTGAATATGAGAATTGGACATATTGCTCAGGGCAAAATCAATTGCCCGGTAGCTGCCTGCCACTGGCATGGCTGCCACAGCTCTCCTGCGGGTCAGTTCCCGCATCCTGTTGCTGTTTCCGCCTGCTAAAATAATCCCTACTGCCCTCATATCCTCTCACCTGCCTTTATTAATGTCTCTCCGCTCTCCAGCTTTCCGTTCGGGTAGTCCTCTTTGAATGTAACGCCGCTGACGGCGGTATTCTTTCCGATCTGTACGTGATCCGGCACAACCGAATTCTCACCTATCGTCACAAGGCCAAAGGAATAGACCGCAGGCTTCAGCTTATTCGGCACCTCGCCGCCGATCCCGAGAACTGCATGCTCACCCACCGTACAATTCTCCGCGATAATGGATTTATCAATCACACAGCCTTTTTTGATTTTCACATCTTTCATAATGATGGAGCCCCTGACTACTGCACCCTCTTCAACCACTACACCAGAGCCGATCACACAGTTATGAACCTCTCCGTAGATCTCCGAACCATTACCGATAATACTCCTGTTGATCACAGCGTGCGGCGAGATATACTGCGGAGGCAGGATCCCGCTGTTGGTGTAGATCTTCCAAAATTCCTCATACAGGTTAAACTCAGGAATAATATCAATCAACTCCATGTTGGCTTCCCAGTAAGAGCCAAGCGTCCCTACGTCCTTCCAGTATCCGTTATACTCATAAGCAAACAGCCTGCGCCCCTTCTCGTGGCAATACGGAATGATATGCTTGCCGAAATCGCACCCAGGCTCGTCCTTAAGCGCAAGCAAAGCTTCCTTTAACACCTGCCAGCTGAAAATGTAGATCCCCATGGAAGCCAGATTGCTCTTCGGCTGCGGCGGTTTCTCCTGGAATTCAGAAATACGCCCGCCATCATCTGTAACCACAACGCCGAACCTGCCTGCCTCCTCAATCGGCACCGGCATAGCAGCAATCGTAACGTCCGCTTTATTATCTTTATGATAATCAAGCATAATCTCATAATCCATTTTATAAATATGGTCACCGGATAATATCAATACATAATCCGGGTCAAATGTCTCCATATAGTCCATGTTTTGGTAGATCGCATTCGCTGTGCCTGTATACCACTCACTGTTGCTGCTCTTCTCATAGGGCGGCAAAATCGTCACCCCGCCGAAATTACGGTCCAGATCCCACGGTATCCCAATCCCTATGTGAGTGTTAAGCCGAAGTGGCTGATATTGTGTCAGTACACCGACAGTATCTATTCCGGAATTAATACAATTGCTCAACGGGAAATCTATAATCCTGTATTTTCCGCCAAAAGCAACTGCCGGCTTAGCAACCTTGGCCGTAAGAACCCCGAGCCTGCTGCCTTGTCCACCTGCCAGAAGCATTGCTATCATTTCTTTTTTTCTCATGCCATCACCTCTTCACAATAGTTGGTTGTTTATAGTATAACATAGTTTTTACAATCCGTGAACAAATTTTACAAATTTTGAATACATTTTGTGAACTTTTTATGAAAATATACCAAAAAAAATTCAACTTGGTTTTTTCACCAGATATGTTTATAATAATATGATAGAAATAAATAAACTATGACCAGTTTCTGCGCAAAATGCACATGCTGGACGGGAAGGTAATTTATGTATAAAATTAATTTCAAACAACCGGTACACGTACATTTTATTGGAATCGGCGGCATTAGTATGAGCGGCCTGGCTGAGATCCTGCTCCGGGAAGGTTTTACCGTCTCCGGCTCAGACAACAAGCCCTCCCCGCTCACTAAACAGCTGGAAAAAACCGGAGCCGTTATCTTTTACGGCCAGAAAGCTTCTAATATTATAGAGGGGATTGATGTTGTCGTATATACGGCAGCAATCCATGAAGACAACGAAGAGTATCAGGCGGCTGCGGCCGCAGGCCTTCCTATGCTGAGCCGCGCGGAGCTGCTGGGGCAGCTGATGACAAACTATGAAACCCCTATTGCTGTATCCGGGACACATGGGAAGACAACGACCACTTCTATGCTCTCCCACGTCCTGCTCAGCGCCGGCGCAGACCCTACTATCTCTGTAGGCGGGATTCTGAAAGCCATTAACGGCAATATCCGTGTCGGCCATTCAGGGGTCTTTGTCACAGAGGCCTGTGAATATACCAACAGCTTTCTGCATTTCTTTCCGAAGATCAGCATTATTTTAAACATTGACGAGGATCATCTGGACTTTTTCAAGGATCTGGATGACATCCGACATTCTTTCCGAAGATTTGCAGAGCTTCTGCCGGAGGACGGAACTTTGATCATCAATGGTGAGATCCCGGATTATGAGGAGATTACCCGGGGACTACGCTGCAATACAGTGACCTACGGTTCTGATATATCTATGGATTACCGGGCTTCCAACATTACCCACGACGAATCTGGAATGGCTTCCTTTGACTTCATAAAAGCAGGCGAATTTGCAACAAGAATCTTTCTTCGCGTCAACGGTGAGCACAATGTATCCAACGCACTTGCCGCACTTGCCGCCGCTGATATTATGGGGATTCCGGTTGACACAGCACAGCAGGGCCTCAGGGATTTTCACGGCACAGACCGGCGTTTTGAATACAAGGGTACCTTTAACGGTGTCACCGTCATCGATGATTACGCACACCACCCGACAGAGATCAGCGCAAGCCTTTCCTCTGCCCTCCATTACCCACACCGCGAGATCTGGTGCGTATTCCAGCCCCACACATATACACGTACCAAGGCTCTGTTCGGGGACTTCGTAAAAGCGCTGTCCTGCACAGACCATATTGTCCTTGCAGATATTTATGCGGCCCGCGAGACCGACACACTGGGCATATCTTCTTGTGACCTTGCAGACGCACTCCGGGAAAACGGAGTGGATACCCACTATTTCCCTTCCTTTGAAGAGATCGAGAATTTCTGCAGAGAAAATTGTCAAAACGGGGACCTGTTGATAACTATGGGCGCCGGAGACGTTGTAAACATTGGGGAGGCACTGATAAAATAGCAGTTATCCACATTTTCCACAGAATTTTATCCACAAAAAAACTGATTTTTGGCTCAAAAATTTCTTTTTTGCCTGTCCAACTGATGCTATAATATCTCTACGACACTTGGGGGAAGTGGGGAGTATTTTGGGAGGTATATGCGGAAGCTATGAAGAAATTGACTTTAACGAACCATGCGCAGAACAATACGACCGTACTGGAAAATGAATTTATCGACAGGCATATGATCAAGGCCAACGGAGAATACGTAAAGATATACCTGCTTCTCCTCCGGCACCTGAACGATTCCTCCGCTTTGCTGACAGTCTCTGAGATCGCGGATCTGCTGGATATCACGGAGAAAGACGTTGTCCGCGCACTGAACTACTGGAAAAAGGAAGGCCTTTTAGAATACGAAGCTTATGAAGGAGAATCCTGCACAAGGGGTAATTCCGCCCTGTCCTCTCCAACTGCAGCGGTACAGGGACTTACTGAACATCCCTCGGATGTTCCGGACATCCGGCAGTATAGAAGCAGGAAGGAATTCAAGGAATTATTGTTTGTGGCGGAACAGTATCTGGGGAAAACATTATCTGCTGTAGATATTGATGCCATAACATATTTTTATGAAACGCTTGAGATGTCCGCCGACCTGATCGAATATCTGATCGAATACTGCGTAGAAAACGGACATAAAAGCATCCATTATATACAGAAGGTGGCGCTGTCCTGGCACGGTCAGGATATCAGGACGGTAGAGCAGGCTAAGACAAGCTCCATCCTCTACAATAAGAACTGCTATTCCATCCTGAATGCATATGGAATTAAGGGACGGGCGCCTGCTGCTTCTGAGATTACCTACATCAGAAAGTGGAATGAAGATTATGCATTTTCTCTGGACATCATTCTTGAAGCCTGCAGCCGTACCATGAATACAATTCATCAGCCTAATTTTGACTATACAGACTCGATCCTGAAAAAATGGCATGATAAAAATGTCCGTAATCTAAATGATATTGCTGAACTTGACGCAACGTTTACCCGGGAGAAGGAACTCAGGAAAAAGAAACCTGCAAAGCCTGTCGTCAGCAGCAAATTCAATAATTTCGAGAACCATTCTTATGACATCAATGATCTGGCACGCAAGCTGATACAACAATAGGAGACTACCTTGTTATGACACTTTCCAATGCCCAGTACGACCATCTGATGCGTACTTACGAGAAAAGACAACTGGATAATGAGCACAGGCTGCGCAAAAATTATGAGACTGCCTGCCTGCACATTCCGGAGCTTGTCAGATTAGATGATGCCATATCATCATGCAGCATAGAGCAGGCAAAACTCCTCTTAGAAGGAGATAATTCTGCGCTCGATAAGCTGAGGGAAAAGATCTCCCGCTTATCTGCACAGAAAAAAAATCTCCTGACAGCCGGCGGCTTCCCTGAGGATTATCTTGAGCCTCATTATTTCTGCCCTGACTGTAAGGATACGGGTTATATAGGTACAGATAAATGCCACTGCTTTAAAAAAGCAATCGTGGATTTATTATACACACAATCAAATCTGCAGGAGGTTCTCAAGAAGGAAAACTTCTCCACGTTTTCCCTCAGATTTTATTCCGGCAACCATATAGACCCTGTTACCGGAAGGTCAGCATTGGATGCCGCCAAGACAGCATTAACCGCCTGCCATGAGTTTGTAGACACATTTTCCAATGAATTCCGCAACATACTTTTATTTGGCAGCACAGGTGTCGGCAAGACATTTCTGTCCCACTGCATCGCCAAAGAAGTGATGGATGCATCTTATTCCGTCCTTTATTTTTCTTCCTCTGAATTGTTTGATTTCCTTGGGAGAAACACCTTCGGCAAAAACGATGCACGGGACAATGATCCGTCTGATGACATCTGCGACTGCGACCTGTTGATCATTGATGATCTGGGGACAGAATTTTTCAACAGGTTTACCGCGTCTCAGCTTTTTGTATGCCTGAATGAACGTATCCTGCGGAAAAAATCAACAATCATTTCCACAAACCTGACGCTGGAGGACATTGAAAATATTTACTCTGCGCGGATCTTCTCCCGGATCAGCAGCAGTTATACGGTGCTGCACCTGATCGGAGATGATATCCGCATACAAAAAAAATTATTAGACCTGGGAGGTACAAAAGATGTTACGCCGTAATGAACGTGTTCTGGACAATATTCCAATTGGGGCTCTGGGAATTATCTGCCTTGACGGCTGCAAAGACATGGGAGAAAAAATCAACAACTACATCATAAAGTGGCGCCGTGAAGACGGGCATGAATTTAAAGATGATGTAGTATTCAATGGCTATGAGCGGGACAACTATCTGATCGACGCAAAAGTGCCGCGCTTCGGCTCCGGAGAAGCCAAAGGCATCATCGGTGAGTCTGTGCGGGGCATGGATCTGTACTTGATCGTAGATGTATGCAACTACAGCCTGACTTACTCACTGACGGGACAGACCAACCATATGTCCCCGGATGACCATTTCCAGAACCTGAAGCGTGTAATTGCCGCCATCGGCGGAAAAGCCCGCCGAATCAACGTTATCATGCCTTTCCTCTATGAGAGCCGTCAGCACAAAAGAAGCGGGCGGGAGTCACTGGACTGTGCCATTGCCCTGCAGGAACTGGTGCGCATGGGTGTTGACAATATTATTACTTTTGACGCCCATGACCCGCGGGTACAGAACGCCATTCCACTGAGCGGCTTTGAGACAGTCCGTCCCACTTATCAGTTTGTGAAGGGGCTTCTCCGCACCTTCCGGGATCTTGAGATCGACAGCGAACATATGATGGCCATCAGCCCGGATGAAGGAGCGACAGAGCGCGCCGTCTATCTGGCCAATGTACTGAACCTTGACATGGGCATGTTCTACAAAAGGAGAGACTATACCCGTATTGTAAACGGCCGCAACCCGATCGTAGCCCATGAGTTTCTCGGCTCCTCTGTGGAGGGCAAGGATGTTATCATACTGGACGATATGATCTCCTCCGGAGACAGCATCCTGGATGTTGCCGGACAGTTAAAGCAAAGGAAAGCGAAACGGATCTTTGCCGCCGCTACCTTCGGCCTGTTTACCAACGGCCTGGAGAAATTCGACAAGGCTTATGAGGATCACATTATCGACGGAATCCTGACAACAAACCTGATCTATCAGACACCCGAACTGTTGGAACGTCCATATTATATCAATTGTGATATGAGCAAATACATCGCACTTATGATCGACACTTTGAACCACGACGGCTCTGTCAGCAGTATTCTGTCGCCAAATGAGCGGATCCAGTACATTGTAGAAAAGTATAAAAGAGGAGAGGAAGTCTAACAGACTTCCTCCTTTACATATGGGATGTGCAGTCGTTCCAGTGTCTGCTCTTCCCTCCTCTGGCAGGTAAATATCAATACCTGCTTTTTATTCTCCCATAGCCATTCCAGTGTATTTGCAAGTCTGCCGTCATCATAATAGATAAAAGTATCGTCCAGAAATACCGGCAGTTCCTCTTCGTACAATATCTCTGCGGCTGCCATCCGGATAGCGAAATGTATCTGCTCGACCGTCCCTCTGCTGACCTGTCCGATTCCAATCTTTCTGCCGTCACTGATCAGGCTGATCCTCATCTGGTCCTCCACTACCAGACGGCTGTATCTGCCTGCCGTTATACTCTCTATAATCTCAGAGACACGTTCATTCAACACACGCCCCATCTGCTCCTGCAGTTCATCAGAAAGCTCATTGATCTTGCAGACAGCAAGTTCAACAGCCGCCTTTTTCTTCTCCTGTACCTTAAAGGCACTTCCGACCTCCTCTAACTCCTCCATCTGCTCCTGCAGGTTACTGTACATCGTCTTCTTATCCCTGATCTCCTCACTGATGCGCCCCTTCTCCCACAGCAGCTTCTCCAGCGAGGCCTTCTCTTCCTCCGGTGTAATCTCTTCCAGGATCCGCTCCGGCTCTGTCTTCTCCTGTTTCTTGCCGACCTTAAGCCGGTTCCACACATAGATGCCGCAGCACAGGGATATAATAATGCATACCAGGTAATTCCAGGGTCTTGGTACTACAAACAAGGGAAACAGGCTGACCATAATAAACAAAAGAACCTCTACCGGATGGACACGCCACTTCGCAGGCCGTATTTCATCGATGACGCCTTTTCCTCCGGCCTCCTGCTGCTCCTTTTCCCTCCGGCTCTCGATCTCTCCCTCAAGGCTCTCCAGTTCACCCTCCAGTTTATGGATCTCCCGCCAGACATAGGACGACTCCTGCTCTGTCTTCTCTCTCTGCCGCTGTTTTTCTTCAAGTTCTGCCTTTATCTCTCTTTCAATCTGCTTTTTCCGCTCCTTCAGGTTCAGAAGCGCATGTTCCAGATCCATATCTCCGCCGCCGGCAGCATAATAATTCATGGCAAAATTACGAAGCTGTACACCCAGGGAGCGGTCCGGCTCTATCTTTAACTGTCCCACAGAGATGGTATTATTATAAGAGGTAAGCGTCATCCCGCCAAGAAGCATATTCAAATCTCCGCTTTCCACCGACAATTCCTCGCCGTCATCCTCACAGAACAATTCCGCTCTGCGGGAAAGGCGTCCGAAATTCCTGCGGACACAGAACATCTTCCCCCCGCTCTCAAACCGCAGCACGCCCGAATAATTCCCGGGGGTCTCCCATGGTTCATACAGGCTGAACGTGTCATTATAAGCAGCACGCCCCCTCCCTCTGTCTATTCCAAAAAGCATTCCTCTGATAAACGTATGAATCGTTGATTTCCCGGATTCATTTTCCCCGTAGAACAGATGTATCCCATCAGAAACTTCAATATGTTTATCGGTAAATTTCCCAAAGTTCTTAATTTCCAGTTCGCGTATCCGCATATTAACCCCTTCTTGCTTCCATAAGAGCCTGAACCCCTTCACACATTGCCAGGTACTCCGTGCTGTCCCGGTCATAATCCCGAAACTCCCGGATCAGCCTCCCGAGAATGTTGTCCTGGTTCTGCTCAAACAGTTTCTCAAAATCATAGGCCGGCTTTGTCTGATCCACGATCTCGATAATATTGCCGGACACATTTTCAGGATGAAGATCGAACATAATCTGAGGATCCCGAAATCCATTCAGTATAATCTTATAGATATGCTGTGTCCCCTCCCCGGCAATCATCTCCCTGATGCCCTCCTTCACGGCAAGCCCGGTCATACCGGCCGACACGGGGAACGTAAGGTGCCGGTACTCCCGCAACGCATGAGGAATAAACCTTACCCTGCATCCTTGTTCTGTAAATTCACCTGCAAGGTACCCATGGGGACCTGTGTCATTTTTATCAACAGGCTCGAGCGCTCCGCAGTACGCCATCCTTCCCGTGCTGATCACACAGGGCTTATGGATATGCCCCAAAGCGATATAATCATATCCCAGACGAAGCAGCTCCTCTTTTTTAAATGGCGCATGCAGCTCGTCACCGCCATGGAGCATCAGGATATTTACAGGCTGGCCGGAATCCCCGGGGAGTTGAAGCTCCGGCATTTCCCGCATCTCCCGGGCATGATAGCTAAATCCGCAGACAGATACACCAAGTTCAGGGAACTCTGCTTTCTGGAGCACATTTCCCGTCAGCATGTGGACATTCGCAGGCCAGGAAAAGGTACGATAATAGGAGCCGGCTTTCAGATAATCATGGTTTCCTGCGGTTAAAACGACCTGCGTCCTTTTAAGTTTCCCAAACAGATAGCCGATCTCCTTTAATTCGCGCAGCAATGGCTGACGGTGAAACAGATCCCCCACAATCAGCAGCAGATCTGTGCGCTCTTCCTCACAGACCTCTACCAGCCTCTCAAAACTATTCCATATTTCCGCCTTCCGCTTTGGAGTGAACGCGCTTCCGGCGTCCGGGCTTGCCCCTAAATGTACGTCGGCGGTGTGTATGAATCTCATCGTCCTTCCCTTCCTCCTTCTTCTTTGACGGCAGTATTACGATAAACTGAGTTTTCAGGTCATCACTCCTGGCACGGACACTTCCGCCGTGAAGTTCCACGATCTCCTTTGCAATAGCCAGTCCAAGACCGGCGCCTCCCGTTCCGCTGGAGCGCGACCCATCCACCCTGTAAAATTTTTCAAAAATTGTCTGCAGCATCGTACCCGGAATCTTATCCCCCTCGTTGCTGAATACAATCTCAACATCGTCATTTTTCATTACGGCCCGGATCTGGATCCTGGTACTCTCATAGCAGTACGCGATCGCATTTCTCAGGATATTGTCAAATACCCGCGCAAGCTTATCCGGATCCCCGCTCACCTCCAGATTCTCCTCCACTTCCACCTCACAGCTCAGATGCTTCTCCTGGAGCACCCCGTAAAGTTCATCCGCCAGCTGCTCCAGCATCAGGGACAGATTGATCTCTACCGGCTCCAGTTCAATATTCTGCAGGTTATATCGGGTAATATCAAAAAATTCATTGATCAGTTCCCCGAGTCGGATAGATTTTTCGTGGGCAATATGTATGTATTTCTCCCGCTCTTCACTTCCCATCTCCGGGTGAGTGTCAAGCATCGTCAGGTATGCCACGATGGACGTAAGCGGAGTCTTTAAGTCATGTGCCAGAAAAAGTACCAGATCATCCTTGCGTTTCTCACCTTCGATCGAATCCAGTTCCTGACGTTTTAATGTAGCCTTGATCTCATTTAACCGAATCTCAATAGGCTTTAATTCCGTGATCAGATGGATCGGCTCTGTGGAATCGGATACAATATTCTCAATGCCGTCGCCCACCTGATCCAGGTAAGTTGTCATCTTAGACAGCGCCGCATAAAAGAAAAGCGCAAACAACAGCAGAAAACCTACTACCATGAAAAAAGTCTTATTCCCGCCGATCAACTTCCAATAAAGAGAGATAGCAGTCTCCTCTTCTACATGGAAAGACATAAGGACATCTACAAAGATCTTCCCGAATTTTTCATTGTACACGCCGTCGATAACATAGTCCAGCAAAAAGCCGCCCACCAGCACTGTCAGAGCTGTGACAAGCACCGTCTGCAGCAAAATGCTGAACTTTAATTTCCGATAATTATTCTTCAACTTTATACCCCACTCCCCAGACGGTCTTGATAAAATCAGATTTTCCGGTGGGCACATTCATCTTTTCACGCAGATGGCGAATATGTACCATCACTGTATTGTTGCTGTTCTTATAATATTTCTCATTCCAGACCTTCTCGAAGAGCTCCTCAGAGCTTATCACCTTGCCCCTGTTCTCGCAGAGGAGCCACAGGATCTCAAATTCAATGGGGGTAAGCGTCAGCTGCACTTCATTGTAAACACACTCATGAGAGGTACGGTTCAGAAACAGCCCCCCAAAATCAATAATATCTCCCGTATCCTTGCCGCCGTCATTATACTGCGTATACCTGCGGAGCTGGGCCTTTACCCTGGCCACCAGCTCCAGCGGGTTAAACGGCTTCGGGATATAATCATCCGCACCCAGTGTAAGGCCGGTGATCTTATCCATATATTCCGTTTTGGCTGTAAGCATGATCACCGGAAATGTATACTTCTCCCGGATCTGCCTGAGAATCTGAAAACCGTCTACGTCCGGAAGCATAATATCCAGAATCGCCAGGTCGATCTTCATGCTGTCTATACACTTGAGCGCTTCCTCACCCGTATAGAATTTGTATACACTGTACTGATCCCCCTGGAGATACAGCTCGATAACGTCCGCTATTTCCTTCTCGTCATCAACTACTAAAATATTCATACTTACCTCCTTGTAAACGTCTAAAAATGCCTGATCCTGCAAACAATTACCTACAGATCGCAGTTATTTACTGTCCTCGGGAACGGGAGCACATCACGGATGTTGCCCATTCCGGTCAGATACATGATGCATCTCTCGAATCCAAGGCCATACCCTGCATGTCTGGTAGATCCATATTTCCTCAGATCAAGGTAGAATCCATAATCCTCCTCCTTCAGCCCCATCTCCTTCATACGGCCAAGAAGCTTATCATAGTCGTCTTCCCTCTGGCTTCCGCCGATGATCTCCCCGATGCCAGGCACAAGGCAGTCTACAGCGGCCACCGTCTTTCCGTCATCGTTCTGTTTCATATAGAAGGCTTTAATCTCCCTCGGGTAATCTGTTACAAATACCGGACGCCTGTAGACCTCCTCGGTCAGATACCGCTCGTGTTCTGTCTGGAGGTCTGCACCCCAGGACACCTTATATTCAAATCTGTCATTGTTCTTTTCCAGCAGTTCAACGGCCTCTGTGTACGTAATCTTTGCAAAATCAGAGGACGCCACATTGTGGAGCCTGTCGAGCAGCCCCTTGTCCACAAAGGAATTGAAAAAGTTCATCTCCTCCGGTGCATGCTCCAGCACATAATTGATGATATATTTCAGCATAGACTCCGCCAGCATCATAACGTCATCAAGATCTGAAAACGCGATCTCCGGCTCCACCATCCAGAACTCTGCCGCATGCCTGGTGGTGTTGGAATTCTCTGCACGGAAGGTCGGCCCAAAGGTATAAATATTGCGGAATGCCTGGGCGTAAGCTTCCCCGTTTAATTGTCCGCTCACCGTAAGGCTTGTCTCTCTCCCAAAGAAATCCTGGGAATAATCCACCTTTCCTTCCTGATCTCTCGGAATGTTGTCCGGATCCATGGTCGTTACGCGGAACATCTCCCCCGCGCCCTCACAGTCACTGCCGGTGATCAGCGGTGTATGGACGTACACAAACCCTCTCTCCTGGAAAAACTTATGGATGGCATACGCGGTCAGGGAACGCACACGGAACACCGCCTGGAACGTGTTCGTCCTCGGCCTCAGATGAGAGATCGTCCTCAGATACTCAAAGCTGTGCCGCTTCTTCTGGAGCGGGTAATCCGGCGCGGATGCCCCCTCCACCTCTACCGTCTCCGCCTGGATCTCAAAGGGCTGCTTTGCCTGCGGTGTGGCAACCAGAGTTCCGGTCACAAGAATAGCCGCCCCCACATTTAACTTCGAGATCTCCGAAAAATTATCCATTGAGTCGTGGTACACAACCTGCAGAGGCTCAAAAAATGTCCCGTCATTCACCACGATAAATCCAAAAGTCTTAGAATCACGGATACTGCGTACCCATCCCCCCACAGTAATGGTCTTATCCAGGTAATCCTCTTTGTTCTTGTACAAATCTCTAATCATAATCAAATCCATGTCTGCAATACTCCTTCTTTTATAAAATAGGGGCGCATGCCCTGGGCGCCCCGGCACCATTTTGTGGTATTATACCACATCTGCCGGGAATTTAAAAGGCACAACCTCAGATCAGAACCGGCGCCTGATCTGCCCCTTTTCATGTAAATCCAGGAAATATCTGTTGCGGTCTCTGCATTATGCATGCTATATTAAAAAAGTACAGGAAAACTATACTGGAAGAGACATCTGACATGTGAATTAAGGAGCCTCTGATTGATGAAACAACAAAGAATACATAAAAACAGAATCCTTTTTTTGATTACTCTTGCGGCAGCTGCGCTGTTCGTCGTTTTATATATCGACACAGGAAAACGGGCTGCATCCGAAGAATTGGCTGTATCCGAAAAACTAGTGGAAAATAAAGAGATTTACAAACCGGATAATCAAATTTACGACGCTTACATCAACGTGTTCCCTACACAGACCGAAAACGGAGAGGTTGCTGATTTTTCCTCCTTTTCTCTAATAACAGACGAGAACCGGGATTATAATCCTATCCTGGACTGCAATGTGCAGATCGTACCGGAAGGGAAGAGTCCTGATCCCGAGACCGACAGCAATTGCAAAAACGCAACCATACGGGTACGGGGAGCGTCTACAAGAACGGCCAGTCAGAAAAGCTATAAAGTAAAATTAGAAAATAACGCGGAGCCATTTTTCGGACAGACGAATTTAAATATCAATAAAAATACGCAGGACGCCACAAAAATTGCCGCAAAACTGCAGACAGACCTGCTGGCGGACATCGACAACAGTTTCAGCTATCGAACCTATTTTATGAGGGTGTGGGTCCGAGATGCCTCATTGCCGCAAGAGCAGCAGGAATTTGAGTACCAGGGACTTTTTACCGAGATCGAGCAGCCGGACGAGGATTATCTAAGGGTACGGGGGCTGGATGAAAATGCCGTTATGTATAAGGCGAATTATTTCACCTTTACACCTTCTGATGTGCTCCGGAACGTGAACGATCCCATGTATAAGGAAGAAGATTTTGAAACTGCACTGGGAATACAGGCGGGCAGCAATCACGAGAAGCTGCTTAAAATGCTTACTGCGGTAAATGATCCGTCCTTAGACTTCAGGAAGGTTTTCCACACTTATTTTGATGAGGATAATTACCTGACCTGGCTGGCGTTCAATCTGTTAATGGGAAACGAGGACATCACAAGTCATAATTATATTTTTTTCAGCCCTTCACATTCAGAAAAATGGTATTTTCTGCCTTGGGACTTTGACGGCGCATTAGATTTTGAACAATACAAGGATACGTGGAATCATCGGCTATCACTAAAAAGCGTACAGGGGCTCTATGCATCGATGCTGCACCGCAGATATCTCAGGCTGGAAGGCAGTACGGAAAAGCTGCAGAAGAAGATGGAAGAATTATTAGCAGGATCCGTCACCAGAGAACGGGTGACAGAGCTTTTAGATTCTTATAAGGGAGTTCTGGAGAAAAACCTTCTGCTGTCACCGGATGAAAAGGAGACAGAACTGACCCTGGAACAATTGAACGATCGTCTGGACAGCCTTTATGACGGAATGGTCCAGTGTTATGAGTTATATAAAGACAATATTCTGTATCCGTCGCCTATGTTTGTGGCGCTGCCGGAGAAACAGGAGGACGGCTCTGTGCGTTTTGCCTGGGACCCGTCATATTCCTACCAGGGACTTCCTGTCACCTACAAGATTGAAATATATGATTCATTCATGGATAAAACGGTATTCTGCCAGGAAAATATTGCGGAAACCAGCCTGATCCTAAAAGAGGGATTGGAGCCAGGCACTTATTTTGTACGGATATCGGCAATAGACAGCGAGGGACATTTACAGATTAATTTAGAACATTTCAACGGGCATCTTCCGAACGGTAATAGAATAAACGTATACGGCCTGCTGGAATTTCAAATAGAACAGTGAGGGATTTATGAAATTTTCAGGACGCACAGTCAGACATGAGTTGAAATATTATATAGATGAACGTGATTACTTTCACCTGCGCAAAAGCATGCAGATGATTGCCGAACAGGATCCTCATATGGAGGAAAACGGCTATCTGGTCAGCAGTGTGTATTTTGACGATATGTACCGTTCAGCACTGGAAGAAAAAAGAGCCGGCGTTCCATTCCGAAAAAAATACAGACTGCGCTGTTATAATCAGGAAGACAAGCTGATCCGCCTGGAATGCAAACGCAAATATGGAGACTATACTGCAAAAGAGAGCGTGGAAATCGAACGGAACGAGTATGACGCACTCCTTAAGGGCAGCTGCGATTTTCTCCTTTATAAAAATGCTCCCGGGAAAGAGCTGTATGCTCTTTCCCGTACACATCTTTTAAAACCTGTGATCACCGTGGAGTATCTTCGGGAAGCATATATCTTTAAAACGGGAAATGTGCGGATCACCTTTGATAAGGATATTTCCTTTTCCGTTGGGGAATGTGATATCTTCTCGGACCGTTACAGCGTCCACCGTGCATTGGAGCAGGGCATCATCGTTATGGAAGTAAAGTTTGACGAATTTCTGCCGGGCGCGGCGCGGCAGATGCTCTGCTCTGTCACAGCAGATAAATGCGCGATTTCCAAATATGTCATGTGTTCAAATGAAAAAAGGAGGTATTTATAAGTGACCACATTTGCAGATATTTTTAAGAAAAGTTTTTTAGAAGAGGCAGGGATACTCACGCTTGAAAGCTTTGCCTTGTCTATGCTGGCAGCATTTATCTGCGGCATGATCGTATTTGCAGTTTACCGAAAATATTACAGAGGCGTCATCTACAACAATAATTTTAATATTTTACTTGTTATGACCAGTCTGGTCACCTGTTTTATGGTAATCGTAATCAGTTCCAATGTCGTGCTCTCCCTGGGTATGGTAGGCGCACTGTCAATCGTAAGGTACCGCACGGCAGTAAAGGATCCTCTGGATGTAGGCTTTCTCTTCTGGACAGTAGCGGTAGGCATAACCTGCGGGGCGGGACTGTACATCATATCATTGTCCGGAACTATATTTATTGCTGTCATTTTTATCATACTGGTGAAATGCCAGGTCGGGAAGCAGCAGTATCTTCTGGTTGTCAAATATCTGGACGAGGCGTCGGAAGCGGTTGAAAGGGAGATGAAATCCAGGAAAAAAATACTGAAAAATAAAACTGTCGTTAAGGATTATACAGAACTCACCTACGAGATGAAGCTTGACAAAGAGGATACCTCCTTTGTAGACATACTATCAGAGATCGAAGGCGTTCAAAGCGCTGTGTTAGTCGAATTTTCAGGGGACTATATGTCTTAGAAACGTACACTGCCGGACGCACACATAAAAATCCGATAACCATATAAACACCAGGTTATCGGATTTTTTCAGGCGCAATTGTCATCTAATCTGCCTTTTCTATTATTTTTCAGTCTACCCGAGGATCGGTTCTAATCCTTCAGCCAGCTTCTCCTTCTGTGCCTGAGCCTCCGCAAGATCTTTTCCGAGCGTCGTATAGTAGATCTTAATCTTCGGCTCTGTACCGGACGGTCGGATGATTGCCGTCGCTCCGTTTTCAAGTTTGTAAATCAATACATTGGCCGCCGGAAGCCCTGTCTCTTCCGTCTTCTGATAATCAACAGCCTGCACAACCTTGATCCCTGCAACCTCTGTCAGCGGCTTCTCCCGCAGTCCCTGCATGATCCCCGCCATCTTATCCATCCCGCTTAAGCCCGGGAACTCAAAGCTGTCCACCTTATTCAGGTAACGGCCGTACTGTGCATAGATCTCTTCCATCCTCTGCTTCAGGGAACTTCCGATGCTCCTGTAGTATGCCGCCATCTCACAGATCAGCATAGATCCGATCACCGCATCCTTGTCGCGCACATACGGGCCTGCCAGGTAGCCGTAACTCTCCTCAAACCCGAAGATAAAGCGCTCTACCTCACCGGCTTCCTCCAGCTGTGCGATCTGATCACCGATCCATTTAAAGCCGGTCAGTACGTTCCGAAGCTCAACACCGTAGTGCTCGGCAACCGCGTCCGCCAGCGGGGTAGATACGATAGATTTTACCGCGATCGGCTTCTCTGGCATGGTTCCCTTCTCAATACGCCCTGCACAGATATAGTCAAGAAGCAGGACTCCTACTTCATTGCCGCTTACCAGCTCATAAGAACCGTCCGGGCACTTCATGGCAATTCCCACACGGTCTGCATCCGGGTCCGTGGCCAGCATCAGATCCGCTCCTGTCTCCTTCGCCAGGTTAAGCCCCTGCTCCAGAGCCTCAAAGATCTCCGGATTCGGATAGCTGCATGTAGTAAAATATCCGTTGGGATACTCCTGATCCGGAACGATGGTGACATCCGTCACACCAATATCCTTCAAGATCTGTGTCACCGGAACCAGCCCCGCGCCGTTTAACGGGCTGTACACTAATTTCAGCCCGGCAGTCTTACAGAGCCCCGGGCGTACCTGGTAAGACTCGATCGCCTCATAGAGAGCTTTCTTACAATCATCTCCCACAAACCGGATCAGCCCCTTCTCCACGCCCTCTGCAAAGGAGATATATTCTGCCCCTGTGAGCACGTCCGTCTTCTGAATCTCTTCATATACAACTGCCGCCGCGTCGTCCGTCATCTGGCATCCGTCCGGGCCGTACGCTTTGTATCCGTTATATTTTGCCGGGTTATGGGATGCCGTAACCATGATCCCCGCGTTGCATTTATAGTAGCGCGTCGCAAAAGAAAGGGCCGGCACCGGCATCAGCGCATCGTAGATCCTTACGTGGATCCCGTTGGCTGCCAGAACGCCTGCCGCCATCTTGGCAAATACATCGCTCTTCAGTCGGCTGTCATAGCTGATCGCCACCGTCTGGCTGCCGCCCTGTGTCTTTACCCAGTTGGCGAGTCCCTGTGTTGCCTGGCGGACAACATAAATATTCATACGGTTCGTCCCTGCCCCCAGCACACCGCGAAGTCCTGCCGTGCCGAACTTCAGCGCAACTGCAAACCGCTCCTTGATCTCCTCTTCATTTCCCTCAATCCTTGATAATTCCGGCTTAAGATCTGCGTCCTCCAGATCAGCCGCCATCCAGCGCTTATACTCTTCCTGATACATTTTGACCACTCCCTAACATTCTTTTTTCAAGTTTTTGTACAAAATCACAAAAAGCTAAGATAAATATACCATGTTTGGGGGGAGATGGCAATGATGCATTTTTCAACCGACGGAGGTGGTTATGTATAGGGTTACTTTTTGAACTTTTATTTCCCTTTTCCGTGACCGGACACTGGTTCAATAATATCTGCCTGCAACAAATTGGAAAGAAGTTTTGAAGCTCCATAACAGCACTTCTGCCGAACACCTCATTAAAATTAAATTTCTCAAAAAGTCCGCTTATGTGCAGATTTCGATTATGAAGCTCGCTTAACTGGATATATCGAAAACCATTCCTTTACATCATACCGATCAAATACTTGTACCCAACCTGTTCCTGTATGAAAAGCTTCTTCTACGTAATATTGCATTCTCATGTTCCCACAGTCGTTTTTCTTCAACTGCATATTTACCTGGTATTCTATAATAACCTATTGCAACCACAATTAACACTATTGTGAATATTATAAACATCTTTTTTTCATTACCTTTCCTTTCATATCACAGCTAACTGTTCAAATGTTATTCATTGTGATTGCATATACCTCCCGATTTATTGACCCAATATTATGCAAAACTGTCCTCCAATGTCATACCTGTATTACAAGAATAAAAAGAAGTTGTTATATTTTCAGCAAAGGTGCTCATCTGTAACATGATGACAACGCCTCCCTGCCATTCTCCTTTGTAAGCTGTTCTTTAAGAAGATTATAGTCTACCGCAAACATCTCTGTAAAGTCTGAAAACGCCTTCGGCATCCCCATCCCCACCAGGCTCCGGTCTGCCTGCTCCTCCAGCATCGTAAGCCCCATGAAGTCCTCCATCGTCAAAGCCGGCGCGTCCATCAGGCGCCTCACCGGCAGCCTTCCCGGCCCCGTACGCAGTTCCCACCTCTTCATCCCCAGCTTATTCTCCGTCGTATAGTCATCCAGGCTGATCCAGCTGATGCTTTCTGCTGCGTCCTGGTTGAAATGCTTACAGAGAGGCTTTTCCCGTCGATCCTCAAGCTCCGGTATGGCGCTCCTTATATACGCATTCAAGCGGAGCATATCCTGGCTGAGCTATTTGACGCTTACAGAAACTCTACACCTCCTGGCCTTCTACATCAGTATACTTTTGATTTTTGCAAGGTTGTGCGTCCCCTGTATCACTTTTTTGTAGCAGGAAAACTTTTCCGTTCCATAAAGGACAAGGCAGATTTATATTGAAATGATAGAGGTATGAGAAATAGTAAAATAGCTTGCAATCTCTCCCGCATTAAGCGGATAATGCCTTAAGAGTTCTATGATTTTTAACCTTGTATCATTAGCAAGGGCATGAAATCAATCGCAAGTCCTAATCATTTTATCTCCACTGTTCAAAGCTGCTTTTTATTAAAAAGTCGAATTGCAATCAGTAATCCCAAAAGGGATAAAATGACGGAAATGAAAGCGGGTATCATAAATTCTGCCGGAATGACTTCGCCGGAAATCAAATCTGCATTTTTTGAGGTTAATATAAACGGATTGAATTTAGCAATCGGTTCAATCATTCCAAGCAAAGATATAAGGGCAACAATGCCGCCCGTAAAGAGTATGCTTGTGAAAGTCTGCCTGAATATCACGCACCCTATCATCAAAATACTCAGATACAGAAAGCCAACTATCCAAAGCGAAACTGCGGCTAAAGCAACATTTGAAAGGTTGGTATCATTCCATAAAAAGACTGTATAGCCGTATGTCGAAGCATATCCAATCCAATAACTAATTGTCATAAGCATGGCGGCTACCGTATATTTTGCAAGAATAACAGTTTTACGGGATAGCCCCTTTGTAACCATTAAAATTAAGGTTCCTTTGGAATACTCATTTGACATACAGCTTCCAAACAAAATGATAAATGCGCTGAAACCAATGCCGGAAATGTTCTTGTAAAATTGTTTCCATGCGTCCAAAGCGACTGGTTCAGAAGTCATTTCCATATCTGCGGCTAAAGCCGATAAAATCTCCGGCGTAAATTTTGCAAGAAACGCGCTCATAATACCAAAAATCAAAAAGACCGCGAACAGGATAAGAAAACGATAATTCTTCATATTTTCCGTAAATTCTTTTTTCACAAATGCAATATATCCACTCATTTCACTACCTCCAAAAACAGACTTTCAAGAGAAGGCTCCATAAGCTCTATTCTTCCGGGACAAATCCCGGTTTCCGCAAGTACACGAAACAGAGATTTTTGCACACTTACCATATCGCGGCTATGCAAAATAAGTTCCCTGTTATTTTCTTCAGAATGAAGCAACAATGGCCCTATGGATTTTTGTTTCTTGAAAAGCTGTAAATCTTTATCTGCCGTAAATTCTAAAAGCAATCTGTCGTGTCCATGCAAAGCCTTAATCTCTGCAAGTGTTCCAGTGACAGCAATTTTTCCCTCGTTCAAAAAAGCGGCATGGTCGCAAATACGCTCTACATCAGAAAGAATGTGAGTGGAAAATAGTAAATCACTCCTTTTGCTGTGGATTTGTTACGCAGTAGAAGCGCGGTTTCGGGGGATAAGGTATAAATCCCTTGCCGCGCCGGATACGTTCCCGCAAAACCGCTTGTAGCAAGGCTTTTTCTGCCCCTACTGCGTAACAAAGGGCATGAAAAAAGCGGCGTTCCTGTTCTCCCGTATAGAGAGTAAGAAACGCCGCTTCTGCGTCGTATTCAGTTTTTAGTACGATACCCTGCTTGTCCGTTGCTCGAAAAACCTTGATTTTTCAGTGTTTTCAAAAGTATCGTTATCTAACGTCAGCTTTTCAAAGGCCCGGCTTTCAGTCTATGATGGAGCTGGTTCGGGCCAAGAAAATCAACTGCATTGTTGTCAAGGATTTGTCCAGGTTTGGGCGCGACCACCTGGAGGCTGGCGAGTACATCGAGCGGCTTTTCCCGTTTCTCGGTGTGCGGTTTATCGCAATCAACGACAACTATGACAGCATGAACAGCCGTGCTGAATCCGATGAAATTATCGTTCCTTTCAAGAACCTGATAAACGAGGCTTACTGTAGGGACACGTCTATAAAAATTCGGAGCCAGCTTGAGATCAAACGCCAGCGCG
>CANSCI010000019.1 GCA_947645355.1 uncultured Dorea sp.
GTAAAGGACAACTGCATTTCGAGTGCAGCTCGTTATGACCACTTCGATAACTCTCCATATCATCTTTTAGGGCTGGCAGCCAGGTATCCCGGAAGGAAAAAGCCATGCAAACTTCGGAAAATCGAGGATTTTCCTCAGTCACGGGCTGGCGCCCTATCTCATTAAGAGAAAAGGAATGTGTCTGCAGGCAGCCAATTCCTTTTTTCTTAATGAGGCATGGCTTTTGCTGACGTGAACATTATAACACAAAAGGGAAGGCTGATGCAAGGGGCATCAGCCTTCTGAGGGGGATGAAAAATCTATGTAAATGGTTAGGAATTGTTAGGCGAGGTCCGGCAGTCATACAATTGTTCATTACTTTGAATTATACATCCGTCGTCCTCTTCAATTGATAAACTTATTATACAAGGGAATTGTGACATGGATGTGACTGAAACTGGAAATATTTATAAAATTTCTTAAGAAAATCCAAAGATAAGTTAAGAAACGAGTAATAGGCAGATATATGTATGGATGAATGTGCCAAATTCGGTCAATAATGATACAAGAGAAAATGTTTTGGGACATATTTCGCATATGTTCCGGACGGAAAGAGGAGAGTCTATGAAGACGTTTGAGGAACTGTACAAGGATCTATTGGAGAGAAAAATATCTTTGGATGAACCGCTGCCGGAGGGATATGATCCTGTGCATCTGGATTGTCTGGTGCATCCGGAGAAATATGCTCCGGTACTTAAGGTAAAAGAGTGTGAGGAGTGTGCCTATGACCGTGCCTGCCAGAATAGCTGTGTATTTGATGCCATCCGGGAGGATGAAGAGGGGAGGCTGCGGATAGATCCCAAGCTGTGTGTGGGCTGTGAGGCTTGTATAAAAGCATGTAAGGATGAACGGCTTGCGGCAAGCCGGGACGTGCTTCCGGCCATGAAGGCTGTCAGGGAGGCGAAGGGAAAGGTGTACATGATGATAGCCCCGGCTTTTCTCGGACAATTCAGTGAGGATGTGACACCCGGGAAATTGAGAACCGCTTTTAAGGCTCTTGGATTTACCGGAATGGTGGAGGTTGCATTGTTTGCTGACATACTGACACTCAAGGAGGCGCTGGAGTTTGACGCACATATTCAGCAGGAGGGGGATTTTCAGCTGACAAGCTGCTGTTGTCCGGTGTGGATCGCAATGATACGGAACGTGTATCATGAGTTGATGCCGCATGTGCCGGGGGCGGTATCCCCGATGGTTGCCTGCGGGCGGATGGTGAAGCGGATACACCCGGGAGCAGTAACCGTTTTTGCAGGGCCTTGCCTCGCCAAAAAGAAAGAAGCCAGGGAGGAGGATGTGAAAGACGCGGTGGATTATGTCTTGACCTTCCAGGAGGTAAAGGATATTTTTGAGGCAGCAGATATTCATCCGGAAGAACTTGCAGAAGCCAGGAAAGAACACGCATCCAAGGCCGGGAGGCTTTATGCCAGAACCGGAGGCGTCAGTCAGGCTGTGGCCGAGATGGTAGCACAGCTTCGCCCGGACCGTGGGATTACTGTCCGTGCACAGCATGCAAATGGAACGAAGGAATGTATGCAGATGATTCAGGATATAAAGGCAGGTAATACAGACGCGAATTTCTATGAGGGAATGGGGTGTGTCGGCGGATGTGTCGGCGGCCCTAAAGCTATTCTGGATATGGAAGAGGGGACAAAGAACGTAGATCAGTATGCACAGAATTCCGTGTTTCAGACGCCCCTTGAAAATCCATATGTGCTGAAGCTGCTTCAGGAGCTGGGGCTTGAAACAGTGGAAGAACTGCTGGAGGATACGCTTCTGACAAGAAATTTCTGAGGACAAAGACGTCAGATCCTATAAAAACCATCGGGCTTATGTATTTGCCCGATGGTTTTTGCAATACTTCTGTACAGGTTTGCTGCCCCTGAAGCTATAATGTTTTCACAAATTTTAAAAATGCCTCCCGCCCTTCTGGTGTGCACTTATAAACCCCCGCATCCTCCAGTACATGGGTAAATACAATGCCTACTTCCTTTTTCAGGATATCCATTATATTGTCCGGAGTAAAAGCATGATATTTTGGCAGGAATTGTTCCACCCAGTCTGCATGTTTTTCTATTTTATCATTGCTCCGAAGATCACGCCCGGTGATGATATAATCGGCCAGGATCTCCAGTTCTTCCTTTAATCTTGCGGGAAGGACTGCAAGCCCCATAACCTCGATGAGTCCGATATTTTCTTTCTTAATGTGGTGGTACTGGGCATGTGGGTGATAAACGCCCAGTGGATGTTCATCTGTGGTAATGTTATTCCGAAGAGCCAGGTCAAGTTCATAGGTGTCACCGATCTTTCTGGCAATGGGAGTGATCGTATTGTGAGGTTCCCCATCAGTCTCTGCGTAGATAAAGGCATCAGCATCTGTGTAGGTCCTCCAGTTTTTCAGTATGTGGTCGGCAAGGTCGATCAGGCGTGTCTCGTCCTTGCTTCTGATCCTGAGCACAGAAAGAGGCCATTTTACAATGCCTGCCTCAACATCTTCGTATCCGGGGATGGAGACAGTCTGTTCCATAGGCGCCTTTGCCATTGCAAATGTATAATTCCCCCCCTGAAAATGGTCATGGCTTAAGATGGAGCCGCCGACAATGGGGAGATCGGCATTAGATCCAAGGAAATAATGAGGAAATAGTTTGATAAAGTCAAACAATTTCCGGAAAGCCGCCCGGTCAATTTTCATCGGGATGTGCTGGCCGTTAAATACGATACAGTGCTCATTATAATACACATATGGGGAGTACTGGAATCCCCACCGGCTGCCGTTGATGGTAATCGGAATGATCCTGTGGTTCTCTCTGGCGGGGTGGTTTACGCGTCCTGCATAGCCTTCATTTTCCATGCAAAGCTGGCAGCTTGGATAGGCGCTTGCCTTTGCATTTTTTGCCGCGGCAATTGCTTTTGGATCTTTCTCTGGTTTGGAGAGATTGATGGTGATGTCGATCTCCCCATATGGAGAGTCCACTTTCCACTTCATATCTTTTTTCAACCGATAACGGCGGATATAATCACTGTCCTGGCTGAGCTTGTAGTAATAATCCGTGGCTGTCTCCGGGGAAATATTATATTTCTCCTGGAAATCACGCTGGATCTGCGCCGGCCTCGGCAGCAGGCAGTTCATGATCTTCGTGTCCAGCAGGTCGCGGTATACAATGCTGTCCTCGATGATGCCCCGGTTTACAGCCTCGTCCAAAAGAGCTTTTAGTACCGGCTCCAACTCAATATTTTCTGCAGGGATCTCTGCGTCCTCATAATTATCTTCGTTGAAGATCTCCAGAAGGAGATTGGTGGTATAGATACGCTCACACTCTGGGGTAAGCCCGGTACGGATGCCGTATTCTACTAATTTTTTGATATTTTCATATAACATAATTGTCCTCCTTGTATGAGCGGCGTACCGGACGTCGGAAGTCCGGGCGCCGTATGATCGTCATACTGCACTAGCCTAATTTGTGTGCTCCGTCTCCAATGTCTACCACATAGAATTCTGCGCTGTGTCCTACTTTTTCAAGATATGCCTTGCCGATACTGCTTATAAAATCGTCGATCGCATCATTTTTTACAATACTTACGGTACAGCCGCCGAATCCGCCGCCGGTAATCCGGGATCCAAGGACGCCCGGCATTGCCTGAGCGAGATCTACCAGAATATCAATCTCTTCACAGGAGACTTCGTAGTCGTTTTTCAGGGACTCGTGGGAGGCATTCATCAGTTTCCCGAACAGTTCGATCTGGTTGTTTTTCAGCGCTTCCACTGCCAGGATGGTACGCTGGTTTTCATAGACGGCATGTTTTGCACGTTTTTGTCTTACCGGATCCTTTACAGCATCCTTGTGTGCCTCATATTCTTCCTCAGTCAGATCCCCGAGTGTCTGGATATCTGCAGCTGCCTGCAGCTCTTTTAAAGCAGTTTCACATTCATTTCTGCGGTCATTGTAGGCAGAGTCTACCAGGCTGTGCTTGACCTTGCTGTTCGTAATGATAATTTTGGCATCCGGGAGCTTTACCGGTGCATACTCATAGTTTAAAGTATTGGTGTCCAAAAAGATTGCATGATCTTTTTTGCCCATGGCGCTTGCAAACTGATCCATAATGCCGCAGTTGCATCCGTTGAAATTATTCTCGGAATCCTGTCCGATGAGTGCAATGTCGGTCATTGTGACCGTGTCGAAAGCAAAGGTGTCCTTCAGAATAAGTCCGGTGAGTGTTTCCAGTGATGCAGAGGAGGAAAGTCCGGAACCGTTGGGAATATCTCCGTTGATCAGAATATCCAGGCCGTGTGACAGCTTGTATCCGCGTTTTTCAAAGGCCCACATCACACCCTTTGGGTAGTTGGTCCAGGAGGCAGATTTGCGCGGAACCAGATCGTCGAGGTCAGATTCGATCACTCCAAGGGAACTGAAATTCATAGAGTAAAAACGAAGCTTCCGATCCCCCCGGTCTCTCACAACCGCATAGGTACCTAAGGTGAGTGCACAAGGAAATACATGCCCTCCATTATAGTCTGTATGCTCCCCGATAAGGTTTACGCGTCCCGGCGCGAAATAAGTGCGGTATTCACCGTCGCTGCCGTATATTTCTTTGAATTTTTGGATTGATTTTTCCAGCATTTTTATGCTCCCTTCTGTTTTTTATTCATTTCCCTTGCGGGAAATCTCCCGTTGCTTTATGATTATAATGATAGTGAGACTATATTGATATGGCAATAAGAATATTATAAAAAAATATAAGGATATTGAGGATATGCAGATAAATATAGAAAAAAACCAAAAAGAGATAAAAGAGCATGGCAATTATGCATTTCCTGTGTATGTTTCTGTTGAGAAAATCGAGTCTTATGAACAGGGAGCTTTTCTGTGGCACTGGCATCCGGAGGTGGAACTCACCTGGATTATGTCAGGGGAGATGGAGTACCATGTAAATGATCAGAAGTATGACCTTGCAGATGGAGAAGGATTATTCGGCAACAGTAATACGCTGCATTCTGGGTACCGGAAGGCAGATCAGGCATGTACTTATCTTTCCATTACGTTCCACCCGCGTTTCCTGTATGGGTATGAGAACAGTGTCCTTCAGACAAAATATGTGGAATTTATAGTGGAAAACGATCGGTGGCCGTCTATAAAGCTGGAAAAAACGGTGATGTGGCATCAGGAACTGATCCGGTGGATGCAGGAGATCTATGGGTTGTGGCAGGAGAGGCCGGAGGATTATGAACTGCAGATCCATATGGTGCTTATGCGGATTTGGCAAAGGCTGTATCTGTATTTTGCAAGGCAGCCGGAAAAGGAGAAACCACGCCAGGAGCATATCCAAAGGCTGCGCGATATGGTATCTTATATGGAAGAAAGGTATCATCAGGAGATCACGCTGGAGGACATTGCAGCACATGTAAATATATGCAGGAGTGAGTGCTGCCGGTTTTTTAAAAAGCATATGAATATGACGATCTTTGAGTACCTTATGTTTTTGCGGGTACAAAAAAGCCTGCCCTTTTTAAAGGCAGGCGAGAGTGTGACGAAGACTGCGGGGCTTGTGGGCTTTGCAAGTCCCGCATATTATGGGCAGATCTTTAAGCGGTATATGAAATGTACGCCCAAGGAATATCAAAAAGGGCAGCTGTAAGGTATCACAGGAACTCTCTTTATATCTGGCGGAAGAAGCCGGGCAGCCGTTCAAGGGCTTTGGCTGCGATGAGAAAGATGACTGCACTGCCTGCCGACTGTATTACATTTCCGATGGCAGAAGCGGCAGCAGAGGCAAAGGATCCGAACATAAGACCTTCTGCAAGATAATATCCCGCGATGCAGATAGGGGCTGCAAGAAACGGAGCCAGGATGTTGCGCCCGGAGAGTATTTTGTCATTTTTACTGGTGAACGGCAGGGTAATAAGCATTTTGATTATGATTGTTGCAGGAGCCCAGGCCGGCGCGGTCAGAAGATCCGCGAGCCCTCCGCCGATGGCGGCGGCCGCAAGGGCATAAGGGTGCGGCAGGAGTACCGCCGCAAGGTAGATCAGGGCATCCCCAAAATGAACATAGCCTCCGTTTGCCCCATAGGGGATATGGAAAATGTAAGCCGTCATAAGTGTGATCATAGCGGCAAATAATCCGGTGGCTGTCATAAGAGTGATTGGCTTTGCAGTTGCTTTCATTGTTGTATTCCTCCTGTTTTCAGTTTGCTGCTGCCGATAAAGCAGTGTACTGGTGCTGCCTGAGTCATAGGTTTATTTCGTGTGTACCGTGCCGGGAATCAGCATAGATAGGTATTTTTCATAGTTGACTCCGTCATTGCGCGGAACTTGCTCCTCTGCAGAATCTGCAAGGGCAGCCTTAAGAAAATTGCCTGCCATGAGGGTGACGGAAGGGATATCTTCTCCTCTTGCAATGCCTGCCGCGATGCAGGATGCAAACAGATCCCCGGTTCCGGAATAGCTGCCTCCGATGTACGGGAAGGCAAGCATCCGGCTTCCATCCTCCGAAATACACAGGTTGCCCATTTGTTTGATGTGATGTTCATCTGTGAATTGTATGCCGGTGACAATTACGTGTGCCGGTCCCTTTTGGAGGAGTCTGCGTCCCAGATCCAGGATCAGGGTGAACTGCTGTTGACAGCCGACTGACCTTGTCAGTGCTTCATAAGAAGTGTCTGTAAGCAGTGCCAGTTCCGTAAGGTTTGGTGTCACAATGTCTGCGCGGAAGGCCAGCTTTTTCATCTGCTCCAGAAGGCTTGGGGTAAACATGTCGTAGGTTTGACCGTCATCCCCCAGCACAGGATCTACAAGCAGAAATGTCTCCGGTGAATCGAATGTGTCTATAAAACGGAAGATCTGCCGGATTTGTTCCTCACTGGCAACAAAGCCTGTGTAGATGCCGTCAAAGGACTGGTTCATTTTCTTCCATTCTTTCCGGAAAAACTCCATTTTTTCCGTATAGTCGTCACAATAGTAAGAAGAATATCCGGTCTGCGCCGTCAATATGGCAGTAGGGAGCGGGCAGGGCTGGACGCCCATTGCAGATATGACAGATATAGCGGCTGTCAGGGAGCATCTCCCGAAGCCGGATAAATCATTGATTACAGCAATTTTTTTTGTCATAGGTTTCGTACCATCCTTAAAAGATAAACACATCTTAGCACTAAAGTGGATATGTTGAAAAGTCCAGATTGGAAGTAATTGACCAGGCCAGTTGTAAGACCGAGTCAGAATAGAAGATAAATTGTAGTAGAAAGAAAAGCAAGAAGAAAAGCAAGTTTTACTTTAGGGCTTGACAGAAGCAGATAAGTAAGATATAATAATTTTTGCTGTGAAAGTAGTAACAGTACATGTGGGCGTAGCTCAGCTGGATAGAGCGTTTGGCTACGGACCAAAAGGTCGGGAGTTCGAATCTTCTCGCCCACGTGCTGGACTCTGTGAGGAAACTTACAGAGTCCTTTGTTGTATAACGATCTTTTTCTGCCGTATAACCGAAACGTCCGGGAATGTTCCTTTCTTTTAAGTTTTCTCCGCTTTGTGCCGAAATATTAGTATTAGGATTATTGAATT
This sequence comes from uncultured Dorea sp., assembly GCA_947645355.1. GTDB lineage: Bacteria > Bacillota > Clostridia > Lachnospirales > Lachnospiraceae > Dorea_D. The sequence goes on from CANSCI010000019.1 coordinate 7,589, forward strand.
TTGTGTGAGCCAAAGGAGGTGTGCACAGTGAATTTTTTTACATTCCAGTCGTTAAATACATATACGAAAAATATGGAAATGCAGATGAAATGGCAGAAAAAGAAGAATACCAGTGATTTTAAGGCGGACGGAAGTACAAAACTGGATTCGGTAAGCCGGCAGGCAGAGGAGATCCGGAAGGCCAATGCGGACGGGTCGGCGAAAATGGCAGGCCAGATTGACTTGAAACTCAACAGCGGCAAGAAACTTACGGCAGAGGAACTGGAATATCTGCAGAAGCATGATCCTCAGAAGTACCAGAAGGTAAAGCAGATTGAGGCCGAACAAAAGAATTACGAAAACGAGCTTAAGAAATGTAAGACGAAGGATGAAGTCCAGCGGGTAAGAATGGCACATACCGCCTCTTCCTTGAGTGCGGTGAACAATATCAAAAATAATCCGGCTATCCCGGAGGAGAAAAAATTTGAGCTTATTATGTATGAGCACCGTAAGAACCAAGCCATTGAGGCAGCAACGGCAGAATTTGTAGAGAGCGGAAAGTATGCAAAGCTTCCGACAGAGGAAGAGCGGCTGAAGGCCGAGAAGGATCTGAAAGAGGCCAAAGAAGCAGAACTTCAGCCGGAGGAAGGTACAGAAGGTACAGAAGAAACAGAAGGTGCGGCCAAAGAAGAAAATAATAAAGATGAAAGCAGCGCCCAGCAGGTGGTGGATGCAGGTGCAAAGACACTCCGCCGTACCGAGGCAGAGATTGCGAGGCGCAAAGCAATGGCTGCTTTGGATGAGCGTACGATGACCCGCACAGAGGCGGAGACGACGCCGGAGGCATTGAAGGTCAAGCGTGCGAGGGCAGAAGCAGCGTATCGGGCAAGCGGGGGAAGTATCCCTGCGAATGCCGTGGATATTAAAGTAGAGTAAATGATAAGAGACGATTACAGATGAAGAAGAGGATTTATGTAAAAGGATTGGTTCTGGGGCTGCTTGCAGGTGTCCTGTGGGGCATCACAGGCCCCCTGGGCCAATATTTATTTGATGAGAAGGGGATTGTTCCTGATTGGCTGGTGCCCTGCCGGTTGTTTGTGTCAGGGATTGTTATACTGATCGGCCTGTATGGGAGTCGGAAAGGTGACATTTTTAAGCTGTGGACGGACAGAAGAGATGCTGTTCATATGGTCGTCTACAGCACGGCAGGGATGATGGCTGTCCAGTACAGCTTTTTTATTGCGGTGGAGGCGTCAAACGGCGGCACTGCAACTGTACTGCAATACACCAACCCGGTGATGATTATCCTATATTCTGCTTTGTTTCGGGGAGTACGCCCGTCACGAAGAGAAGTGTTTGCTGTGCTGCTTGCTCTTGCCGGTATTTTTTTATTGTCCACAAACGGGAATATACATACGCTTGTTATCACGCCAAAGGGTTTGTTCATGGGGCTTTTGTGCGCCTTTTTTACTTGCCTGTACTCTATGATTCCGGTAAGGCTGCTGGAAAAATATGACGCCGTGCTTGTGTGCGGCTGGTCTATGCTGACAGGCGGCATTGTCCTTGCGTTGTGGAGGCAGCCGTGGAGAATCGGTGTCGGGAAAGATCTTCAGGTGTGTGGGCTGTTTCTGATTTTGGTGTTTGTGGGGACGGTTATTCCGTTTATCGCCTCCCTGAAAGCAATCCCTGTGATCGGTCCGATGTATGCAAATGTTTTGGCAAGCATTGAACCTGTAGTGGCTTCCTTTATTACATTTCTGGTGCTCGGCACACGTTTTGGGAGGCTTGAGGTGCTTGGATTTGCCCTGATCATTGCCACAATTGTTATATTGTCCTGGAAGAGGGGAGAAACATAAAGGTTTTTGTGCTATACTGGTAAAAGAATGAACAAATGTGGTATGCGGTATTTTAATATTGAGAACGGAGAGGTGCATGATGAAAAAATATGTAATGGCGCTGGATGCCGGAACGACCAGTAACCGGTGTATCCTGTTTAATGAAAAAGGTGAGATCTGCAGTCTTGCACAGAAGGAATTTACACAGTATTTTCCAAAGCCCGGCTGGGTGGAGCACGATGCTAATGAGATCTGGTCTACGCAGCTTGGTGTGGCGGTGGAGGCTATGAGCAAGATCGGGGCAAATGCGGCGGATATTGCGGCAATAGGAATCACGAATCAAAGAGAGACTGTTATTGTATGGGATAAGGTGACTGGAGAACCGGTATGTCCCGCCATTGTCTGGCAATGCAGGAGGACAGCGGAATACTGCGACAGCCTGAAAGAAAGAGGGCTGACCGAGACGATCCGGCAAAAGACAGGACTTTTGATCGACGCTTATTTTTCCGGCACAAAGATCAAATGGATCCTGGATCATGTGGAAGGGGCGCGCACGAGGGCAGAAAATGGGGAACTTTTATTCGGAACGGTGGAGACCTGGCTGATCTGGAAGCTGACCAAGGGGAAAGTACATGTCACAGACTACTCAAATGCTTCTCGGACAATGCTCTTTAATATTAATACACTGGAGTGGGACCTGGATATTCTGGAGATTCTCGGGATACCGGCTGCCATGCTTCCGAAGGCTGTGCCGTCCAGTTGTGTATACGGCAATACGGACAGTTCTTATTTCGGCGGGGAGATTCCCATCGGAGGGGCGGCGGGGGATCAGCAGTCCGCTTTGTTTGGACAGACTTGTTTTTCTCCGGGGGAGGCGAAAAATACTTACGGGACAGGCTGTTTTCTGTTGATGAATACTGGGGAGAAACCGGTATTTTCAAAGAACGGGCTGGTGACTACGATTGCCTGGGGGCTTGACGGCAAGGTGACCTATGCGCTGGAGGGGTCTATTTTTGTGGCAGGCGCGGCTATCCAGTGGCTGAGAGACGAACTGAAATTGATTGATTCAGCAGTAGATTCTGAATATATGGCACAGAAGGTGGAAGACTGCGGCGGCTGCTACGTGGTTCCGGCATTTACCGGCCTTGGGGCGCCCCATTGGGATCAGTATGCCAGGGGGACGATCGTAGGGCTTACAAGAGGTGTGAATAAGTACCATATTATCCGCGCCGCGCTGGAGTCTATTGCATATCAGGTAAATGATGTATTAAAGGCGATGGAGGCTGATTCCGGGATCGGGCTGAGCGTCCTTAAGGCAGACGGAGGGGCCAGTGCGAATAATTTCCTGGTACAGACACAGGCAGACATTACCGGTGCAGCAGTGAAGCGCCCGCAATGTATTGAGACAACGGCGATGGGCGCCGCTTACCTTGCAGGGATCGCAGTGGGCTATTGGGAAGGAAAAGAAGATGTGGTGAAGAATTGGGCTGTTGACCGGACGTTTTGGCCGGACATTTCAGAAGAAGAACGGGAAAGAAAGGTAAGAGGATGGAACAAAGCCGTAAAGCATGCGTTTGACTGGGCTAAGGACGAGGAGGTATAGGAAGATGGAAGTGATAAAGGTCAATTGCTCCGTCTGTGAGAATCAGTGTGCTATGGAGGCTGAGGTGGAGGACGGTGAAGTGATAGATGTTTTGGGGAATCGCTGTCTGAAAGGTTTTATGTATGCACAGCGCCAGGTGTTGAACCGGCTAAAAGAGCAGGGAGAGGGAATATAGTATTAATGGGCCGCAGCGGGAACAGCGTAATGGGAACTGTAAGTTTTGAGTAGACATTCCGGCAAAAATATAATAAAATAATTCTATTGACGTAAGTTTTCAGGCATAGTAGAAGAAACAGCAACGAAGAAGGGAGAAACATCATGAAAGGAAATGTAATCGTAGGGCAGTCTGGAGGTCCTACTGCAGCAATTAATTCAAGTCTTGCGGGAGTGTACCGTACAGCGAAAGACCGTGGAGCAAAGAAGGTATATGGAATGCTTCACGGGATCCAGGGATTACTGGAGGAAAAATATATTGACCTGTCTGACCATATTAAGACAGAGCTGGATGCAGAGCTTTTAAAGAGGACGCCTGCAGCATTTTTAGGGTCATGCCGCTATAAGCTTCCGGAGATCCATGAAGACAGGGATCTGTATGACCGCGTGTTCGAGATCCTGAATAAGCTTGAGATTGAAGCGTTTATTTATATCGGCGGGAATGATTCCATGGACACGATCAAGAAACTGTCTGACTATGCGATTATTACGGGACACCCGACAAGGTTCATCGGCTGTCCGAAGACCATTGACAATGATCTTGCGCTGACAGACCACACACCTGGGTACGGAAGTGCGGCAAAATATATCGGAACATCTATGAAAGAGATTATACGTGACAGTTTCTGCCTGGAATACAGCAAAGGACTTGTTACCATTGTAGAGATTATGGGCCGCAACGCCGGCTGGCTGACAGGTTCTGCAGCGCTTGCACAGGGCGAGGACTGCGAGGGACCGGACATGATCTATCTTCCGGAACTTGATTTTGATCTTGTGAAGTTCCGGGATAAGGTGCAGGGACTGCTTGAGAAGAAGACATCTGTTGTCGTAGCTATTTCTGAAGGAATCTGCACGGCAGACGGAAAATATGTATGTGAGTTAGGAAACAGTGTTGATTTTGTAGACGCATTCGGGCACAAACAGTTGTCAGGAACGGCTGCATACCTTGCAAGCTATATTGCAGGGGAGATTGGCTGCAAGACACGTGCCATTGAGTTAAGTACACTGCAGCGTGCAGCAGCTCATTCGTCCTCCCGTGTAGATATTCTGGAGGCATATCAGGTAGGCGGAGCCGCGGTCAAGGCGGCTGACGAAGGGGACAGCGGCAAGATGGTAGTTCTCCAGAGATTATCCGATGATCCGTACCAGTGCGGAACAGAGGTTAAGGATGTACACAAGATCGCAAATGATGAGAAGCTTGTTCCAAGAAGCTGGGTGAATGAGGAAGGAACCTATGTGACAAGCGAGTTTATTTCTTATGTAAGGCCGTTGATCCAGGGGGATGTTTCTCCGGTTATGGTAGACGGTATCCCAAGGCATCTGTATACTCCGAAGGAGCTGAGCCAGCGGTAAATCCATTATAGTGATGAAACCGAGGACGCCTGATTTTAGGCGTCCTTAGTTAATTTTAAGAGGGTATTCCTTAAGTCTGTGTTCACCAAAGTGGTGCTTGCTATTCGGTCACGGATCAAGTATGATATAAATATCTCGATTAAATTTTTCAGAATATTTTAATAAGAGTCGCCGAATCTGGCAGAGAAATTCACCAAAGATACAGTAGCTATAATACAGAAGAAATGTTAAAATTAAAGAACAGGATGATGAAATGAAGTTGCAAGACAGATTGATACTATACCATGGAACAGGAAAATATTTTAAAATTTTTGATCTTAAACAAGCAAGAGGTTTCAAAGATTTCGGACGCGGATTTTATCTTACAACGAGTTACCGTCAGGCGCAGAGGTGGGCTCAGGTAAAGGCAGAGGAGGAGGCATATATTTACCAGTATGTGGTTGAAGGATTTTGTTCCGCAAATTGGAAAGTATTAGAATTACTGCAATATGATGAAGTATGGATAGACTTTATTACGGAAAGCAGGCTGACGGGAAAAGAGACATCTTACGATATTATCTATGACCGTATAGCGGACAATCAATACTTTGAAATGTCCAGTGTATTGCAGAGATATAGTAGGAAACAAATATCTTCAGAAGAAGCAATTCAGAAAATTCAATGGAAATATAGTGATGGCGATCAGTATTGTTTTAAAAATGAAAGAGTAATAAAGCTATTGAAAAGGCAGGAAACATACATACAGCGTAAAGATGCAGCAGGTATCTGGAGACAGGTAAAGGTGTAGGTGATTTTATGGAGAATAGAAGAATTTGTCAGTTGTCATTTATGTTGAGTGATATTACAGGGATATCGCAGGAAGAGGCGGAAAGTCTGATTTTGGAATGCCCGATAGGGGAATGTATCATCAGGAATAATCCGGCGGTTATCTATGAGCAGCAGACGGAAAATATGGAGATAATAGCGCAGGAGTTGACAGATAAAGGGATTGAGATTGCAAGACTTATTACGATGGATTCTATTGTTGAAGCGATGCGTCATCTGATGGAAAAAGAAGAAAATGAGTATGCACAAGGGCCCCTGGGGACATATAGAAAAAAAGCTCACAAAGAAGTAGTGCATGAAAAGCAACATGAACAGAGAAGCCGGATACTAAAACAGAAAAGGGAAAATCTAAAGAATGTAAGGAGAATAAATCATGTTAATAAACATGCGAGATAATGAAAACAATTTGAGGATAAAGGATATATTGGATGTTGATTTTGATATGTATGTGGAGAAAGAGGACAATAAATTTTATGTGCGTGTCAATCGTCTGTATCAACTGGATGAAGTTTTTGAAAAAAGGGAGGATGCGGAATTTCGGATGCGGATAATAGCCCGAATCCGTAACCAAGAGGAGGAAGAGTTGAGAAATTATTAAGGCGGCAGATGCAGCCGGAAAAAATTTTGTTTAAAACCTCTTGCATTTTTATTGGCAATCCTGTACTATAAATATCACTCTACAATTCTTAAGAGTCTTTTTATTCTATTATTCATGTTATTTGTTTTGTTTCCCGTAACACTATTATGATATGGCTGTGTGGATATATGCGGATTTCTCTGGTATCTCCTGCAGTCTGAAAACAGAAGGTTGAAATTCAGTTGTGAGAGGTGATGTGTTTGGTATCCAGGGAAGGATATGATGTTTTGCGTTTCATTGAGCATAACAGGGTCTGTTATGTGAGTTCTGAGTATGTAAAGGGAAGTCCGATGATCAGGTGGCTGAAATATCATCCGCAGATAGCGAAAGAGGTGTTATTTGCGTGGATGCATGACATGATCCGTCAGCTCGGTCAATTTCACAAATGCCGTGGACATCCCTGTTATCAGTATGTGAATCCCTATAGTATTATTGTAACGGAAGAAGGGGTGTTGTATTTTCTGGATATGGGTTCGTCTGCTAATGAGGAGGAGCTTAAACGGATGCAGAGAAGAACTGTGCGGGAGCATTTTTTGCCTGCCGGGGAAGCCTATTACCAGAAGGCGAGTGTCGCGCTTGATATATACGGCCTCGGAAAGACGTTTCAATATCTGCTCTCAGAGTCGGATCCGGAGCCCCGGCTCAGCAGCAGGGAGATCATAAGGCTTCAGAAGACCATTTCAAAATGTCTGAATGAACATTCTAAGAAATCATTTCAAAAGGTATCAGATATTCACAAATATATTCCACAATACAAGCAAGGAAAAGAAAGAAATTTCCGTCAGAAGAAAATTCTGCTCCCGGGGGTGGTGACGGCGGTTATTTTAATCGGTATATCCGGGTTTTTAAAAGATACAGAGGCGGACAAAGAAACAGAGAAGCAAAAGAAAACGCTGACGCAGGAAGGGCAGGTATCCGGCGAAAAGAAGAGCGGGCAGGAGAGGGAGGTGTCCGGTGAGGATCACAAGGAACTAAGCGAAGAGGATCAGTATAAGATGGAGCTCGGGGTGCTGTATTTTCTAAAAATAAAAGATTACGAAAAGAGCAGGCTGTATTTTCAGAGTGTGGGAAATTGCAGGCTGGCGGAGGATTTGTCTGTTATTTCGGAACGCCTGGCAGGCGGCCGGGTCGAGGAGGAGCAGCTGAGAGACGTTCTTAAGGATGCCGGAAAACAGCTGGACGGCATGGAGGATGCGCCTTATTACCAGTGTCTCATCAGAGGTTATGCCTGCCTGGAATCGGAAGAGGATATGAGGGTATTGGCAGATCTTGGGGAACGGTATCTTGAGTTCGGACTGACGGAAGATCTGTCAGAGACTATCGGATGTATTGCTGTGGCTTACGAAAAATGTGGGCAGACAGAATCGGCAATTAACATGTACGAACTACAGCTTCAACAGGCGGAGGAAGCTGCCGTCAGAACGGAGATTTATAAAAAGCTGCCGGTTCTGTTCTGTGAGAAGGACAGGCCGGAACAGGCCCAGGAGATACTGAGAAGAGGAATTGAGGAATTTCCGGAGTCCGCAGAGCTACGAATCCTGTATATTAAAGTACAGTGTCAGGATGCAAAGATAGACAGGGAAGTCTGCAGGAAGACCATCGAAGAGTCTGTAAGGGATGTTCCGGTTATCACCAAAGAAGAGGAATTTCAGAAATTGATGCAGGAATGCGGATTTGAGACGGAAGGAGGAAATGTATGGATAAAACAATAAAAAGAATTATGCTGCTGCTTTTTGTTCTGCTGCTGATCTATATACAGCAGGCAACGGTGATATATGCAGAAAGTGCCGGAGAGGAGCATCGTGCAGCAGAGGAAGGAGAAGAGGGGAAAGGTGAAGAAGGCGAGGGGGAGAAAGAGCCAGAGAAACCCAGGCCGGAGATAAAGTCTTTCCTGACCTGGTTTTCGGAACCGGATGGGAAGGAAGGGATCTATAGGACGAAACCGGGAGTTCGGATCCGGCATGTAAGTGAGCGGGGAATTACCAGATATCAGCTTGCCAGAGGGACACAGGTTCTGACGCAGGGGCTTCTTGAGCAGGAAGGGCAGGAGGTGTTTCTCACAGGAGAATCTTTTGGGGAAGGCAAACACCAGTTAAATGTCTGGATGGAGGATGAGGAAGGACAGCCGGTAGAGGAGTTTGTGCTGCAGGAGACCTTCTGGGTTGATACTCAGGTTCCGGACATAAAGATGGAGGTAAAGGGAGGTTTTGAGGCATGGCATAGAGGAGAAGTCACACTGAATGTAGAGGCAGATGATAAGGTAAGCGGAGTTAGGAGGCTGGTATGTTATACAAATGGCGAATATGCAGGAGAGGCAAAAGAAGGCAAAGGAACGTTTGTGATTAAGGAGCCGTCTCTTGGCGGAAAGGAAGTAGAAGTTAAAATTGTAGCTGAAGACCGGGCCGGAAACCAATGCAGCCGGGTAAAATCCTTGTACATTGACAGTAAGGCTCCCTGTGCAGAAATTAGTGGTGTTGAAGATTATATGATTACCGGCAGGCCGCTGTCTGTCATCTATGAGGTGCAGGAGGAAAATATATTAAGTGAATGTGAGGCATTTGCTGAGTGGGAGAATGTGCAGGGGATACAAACAGTTCTTGCAGTTCCTGAGTGGGAGAGTACTAAGGACGGGAAAAGAACGGTTCAGCGGTTAACGGAAGACGGTATCTATCGGCTGAAGATCAGTGCGGCGGATAAAGCAGGGCATAAAGTTGATAAAAGTATGCAGGTAATCATAGATAAAGAAAATCCGGTCATTCGCTACGTGGATCAACTGGAGGGGCAATATTTGAAGAGTTTTTGCTGGGATTATCCGGAAGGAGAGGTTATCTGGGATTTTACTACATATGCCAGTGAAGTGAGGCTTGACGGAGCACTATATCCTATGGGAAAGAAGATCCGCGCAGAAGGAAAGCATGTTTTGGAAGTTCAGGCAAAGGATGCGGCCGGGAATCAGGCGCAGGCGAGGGCAGAGTTTGTGGTCGATCATACCCCGCCAAAGATCATATTTAAAGATGTGGAGGAAGGAAAAGAATATGAAGAAAAGCAGACGATTCAGGTGGAACTTGGAAGCCCGGAGGATACAATCGAGGGGATACAGATTAATGGAAAAAAACAGAAAATTCATGCCGGAAGTAAGGCCTTTCAATGCACGGTCCAGGAGCATCAGGATTATGAGGTAAAGGTGTCGGCTGCGGATAAAGCCGGGAACAGGTCTGAGAAAAGCCTGATGTTTACAGTTGTACCGAAGAAAACTTTTTTTCAGAAGATCACACAGCCGGCGGCAAAGGCCTTCACCACCGGGAACCGTGTGAAAAGGAGAGAGGACATGGATCAGAAGGGAGAAAGAGAGCAAACATCTCAAATGCCGGTGGCAGCAGCGCCGACAGCTGCAGCGGCGCTGATAACAGCAGCCTGGTATTTTAGGCGAAGAAGAAAACATAGCGCTGTTGAGGGGGATTGATTATTCTACTAGTTTTATAAAGCTTTCTAATGACTGACCCTCAAGCATACGGATGCGGGGGAGAAGGAGAGGGTCGTCTCCAGGTTTGACGCGCCCGTATTCCGTAGTGACGGCACATTTAAATCCGGCATCTTTTACGGCCTGCACACAGCTATCTGTATAATCACCGAAAGGATAGGCAAAAGCATCTCCATTTCCGCCTATTTCAATAGATTGCTGCAGATCGGCTACAGCTTCATCATGTCCCATGGCCGGGAAGATTCCGCCATGGCCGACATTACCTCCGGCACGGTGCATGTCATAAGAGTGTGATTGAAAAGTAAGATATTCACTGGCATATTTTGCAATCTTGTTTTCACCGTCGTAACTGGCAATCAGAAACGAAGTAACCGGAACCTTATATTCATTAAAAAGCGGAACTCCCAGATCGAGAAAACTGGCGGAGCCGTCATCGAAAGTGAGCACCACACTTTTTTCCGGGAGCAAAAGTTCGCCAGATACATATTGGCGGACTTCCTCCCAGGTGGGGAAATAATAATTATTTTCGGTAAGATATTTCAATTCCTCTTCCAGAGTCTGGATTTCAATATAATTGTTATTGAGATCCTCGGGGGGATTACTTTTATCATACACATAATGGTACATGCAGATGGCGAGGCCATTTGTTTTATGATTTTCTTCGGTTGCAGTATTTTGCCCGGTCTGATTATCTTTATTTATATTTTTTTCGGCGGCCAGCCGCGTAGCTTCTGCTGCTTGTTCTTGTGCCTGTTGTTCCTCAAGTGCCTTTTTTTCTGCATCTTCCCTTGATTTTGCGGCAGCAGTTTTTTCTTGCTGTACTTTTTCTGCTTGAGTTTTTTCATTTTTTTTCCAAAAAATAATTCCTGCAAGCACCGCAATGAGAATTAAGAGTATGACAATAAGAGAGTATATAATACGTTTGTATTTTCGTTTTTTATGATTTTTGTTCTTTTTTGAATGGCGCATAATCAATTCCTTTCTTGAACCTGACATCTATGAATTAGTATATCATATAATCACAGGAAGAATAAATCATATTTTTGAATACTCTCATATTTTCGATTATTTCAAAAACATATGGATCAGCTTATCATTGATTTTCTTATAAGGCTGATAACGCATCGGGAGATCCAGCCAGGTTTTCTTGTCTACAATGCTCTTGTAGTGTGAGAATGTGCGGAAGCCTTCTTTCCCGTGGTAAGCCCCCATTCCGCTCGCGCCGAATCCGCCGAAGCCCATTTCGCTGGTGGCCAGGTGGATGATGGTATCATTGATGCATCCGCCGCCGAATCCACAGCTCGATATTACTTTCCTGGCCGCGGCTTTGTCGGAAGTGAAGATATACAGAGCCAGAGGGTGCGGCATAGAGTTTATCTTGCAGATAGCCTGATCCAGAGAATCATAAGTTAGGACCGGTAGTACAGGACCAAAGATTTCTTCCTGCATTACAGCATCTTCAAAGGTTACATGGTCCAGCACAGTAGGTTCGATTTTTAGGGTATTCTTGTCTGTATTTCCGCCGTGTACAATTTTAGTGTTGTCGATAAGGGCGGATATCCGGTCAAAATGTTTTTCATTAATGATTTTTCCGTATTTTTTGTTTGTTAAGGGAGCGGATTTGAATTGCTTCTTGATCTGACGCCTGATCTCATGTATAAGCTTCTCCCGGATGTCTTTATCGCAATAGATATAGTCCGGCGCTACACATGTCTGCCCGCAGTTCAGGAACTTGCCGAATACAATTCTTTTTGCCGCAAGTTTCAGGTCGGCACTTTTTTCTACGATACAGGGACTTTTTCCGCCAAGCTCTAAAGTGACCGGGGTTAAATGTTCAGAGGCGTGCCTCATGACTTCTTTTCCCACGGACTGGCTTCCAGTAAAGAAAATATAATCAAAATGTTCCTTTAAAAGACAAGTGTTTTCGGCTCTTCCCCCGGTAATTACAGCTGTATAGCTTTTGTCAAAGCACTCATGGATCATTGCTTTTATGAGCTGGCTGGTGTGAGGGGAGTATGCACTTGGCTTTACGACGACAGTATTGCCGGCGGCAATGGCGTCCACCAGAGGGTCAATTGTCAGAAGGAACGGGTAGTTCCACGGGCTCATGATCAGTGTCACTCCGTAGGGAGAGGGTTTTTGAAAGCTTCTGGAACAAAATTGTGCCAGAGGAGTACGGACGGTTTTCTCTTTTGCAAGGGAATGGATATGCTTCAGCATGTAGCTGATTTCACTGAGTACCAGGCCTGTTTCACACATATAGCTTTCCAATGAACTTTTCCCAAGATCTTTCCCGAGGGCGTCATTGATTTCTGCTTCATGGGAGGTGATGTACGCTTTTAATCTTTTCAAGGCATCAATCCTTCCGCTTATCGGAAGAGTCGCGCCGGTAGAAAAGTATTTGCGCTGTGTTTCTACAATCTGTTTGATCTCTGTTTCCTTCATAATGATACCTTAACCTTTACTGTTTATTTTTACGATAAAATGATAAGCCTTGTTGTTGAGTAGCGCCGGCAATTGTATCCTCATCCATCAGCATATAATAAAATTTTTCTAATTGCTTTGCATCCATCAAAACCGGTACGGGATAAAGAGGGTTCGCTTCCTTATCGGCATAGTGGGAAAGCTTGGGGATATCCTCTTCATTGATCTCACTTATCGTATTGCCTATTCCAAACCGTTTTTTCATTGCTTTAATTTCATCAATAAATGCATTTGCAGCCTGCTCGCAGGGGGTGTCTTTATCTGAGATGCCGGCCTCCACTGCCAGTTTGTACAACTTGCGGTGGATAGACTCCCCATATTCCTCCAACACATGAGGCAGAAGGATAGCATTGGCAAGTCCGTGAGGGATGTTGTATTCTCCGCCCAGAGAATGTGCCACTGCATGTACATATCCAACGTAGGATTTGGTGAAGGCGCATCCGGCATAGTAAGAGGCATGAAGCATGTTCCGCCTGGCTTCTACATTGGTTCCGTCATTGTAGGCAGCATCTATATTCTCAAAAATCAGCTTCACAGCCATCCGGGCATTTTTTCTGGTTCCATATGTAGTAGAGTTTCCGATAAATGCTTCTACTGCGTGCGTCAGTGCGTCCATACCGGTGGTTGCGGTGATAAACGGCGGAAGACTCAAGGTAATTTTCGGATCTAATACCGCATAGCGGGGAATTAACGGAAAGTCATTTATGGCATACTTGTGGCGTGTTTCGGCGTCTGTAATGACAGCGGCAAGTGTGGTTTCGCTTCCGGTTCCGGCAGTTGTCGGAATTGCAATAAGAAGAGGGAGTTTTTTGTGTACTTTTAAAATCCCTTTCATTTTTGCCAGAGACTGGCCAGGCTTCGCAACCCGTGCGCCGACGGCTTTTGCACAGTCTATACTGGAACCGCCGCCAAAGCCGATGATGGCGTCGCATCCGTTTGCATAGTAAAACTCCAGAGCCTCAGCGACATTTGCCGTTGTAGGATTGGCAACGGTTTTATCATAAATGGTGTAATTAATATTATTGTCTGTGAGCGCTTTTTCCAACCGACTGGTGAGCCCTAATTTTGTGATGCCGGAATCCGTAATAATCAGAGCATTGCTGCACCCGTGTGCCTTCATAATCTCCGGAAGCTTTTTGACACTTCCTGCCACCTCGGGTGTACGGTAGGGAAGAAAAGGAAGTGCTGTTTTGAATACTGCCTGAAATGTTCTGCAATAAGCTTTTTTTAATTTGTTCATATTATACTGTCCTTTCTGCTTTTTGTTTCATATAAGGTTTCGCAGACCTTGTTCAGATTATCTGCGATGGTAAATAAGGTTCGATAGAATATTTCACGATCCTTGTCGGAGATATTTTGTCCGCCCTCTTTTACTGCGTTTTCAATGAGAGAATTTACTTTGGAGGAACAGTTCAGACCTTTTTTGGTCAGAATTGCTCTGGCCCGGTATCTTTTTGTATCCGGCGGGGTATTGTAGCAAATATATCCGTTTGCTTCCAGATCAGACAAGATTCGTGAGATTCCGGCCTTATCCTCCTGGCATATATTGCACAAATCGGCAGCAGTAAGGCCCTTGGGGTTAGAAGCAAGAAAATAGATACACATGACATGTGTCCCTTTTAGACCGAGGGAATTCATATGATGTTTTTTGATTTTTTGTATGCTTTTATAAATTCTTGCAACTCCGGTTGTCAGTTTTTCAAATTTATTGTCCATGTTATTCCTTTTGCTAGATGTTGATTAATCAACAAGTGGTTCAAAAATGAATATAGCAGTATGGGGAAGGTTTGTCAATAAGGTGAATTGAGAAGAGAAATGTTTTTTTCGGCGGCAGATAATTATTCGGCAGGTTATACAAAATGTTGTAAAAAAATGAAAGGTTGCACTGCTTTTTTTGTCCTTTTCGTACAGGGGCAGGTCTTGAAAAGAAAAGTTTTCGTATTGTATAATAGGGATAGTTTGAAGATAAAAAAGATAGACGAGGGTTTAGTTATGGCAAAAAAGAAAGGTAGAAAATCGACAAAAAGGCAGAAAATGACAGGGGCAGATAGAACTAAGGCGATGCCGCAGGATAAGGTGCCGTCAGAGTCCAGAGCGGATACAGAGGGTAAGGCGCCGTCAGAGCTCAAAGCAGTTATTCCAGTTAGGGAAGCCGCAGCTAAAAGGGAAGAGTCTCTGAAGGAGGCGGGAAGTACGACAGCAGACGTATCCGAAGAAAAAATAGAAAGAGTTGGAGATGAAGAACTTTATAGGGACAGGTTCAACAGGCATTTTGAGGAGTTGAAATGGCTGTATATTGAACTTTACGGAAATGATTCCATGTTTGCAGAGTTGTGTGATAATATGGAACGGTTTTACGGCGAAAGAAAGGAATCGTTAAAACAGCTGGATCGGGAGCGTGAGGCGGCGCCGGAATGGTACAAGAAAAATGACCTGCTCGGTATGATGTTTTATATTGATAATTTTGCCGGCAATATGAAAGGTGTGGAGGAAAAATTAGATTATATTGAGAAGTGTAATGTGAATTATATTCATCTGATGCCGTTCCTTGAGACGCCGGAAGGTCGTTCCGACGGCGGATATGCAGTGTCTGATTTCCGCAAGGTACAGGAAAAACTGGGGACGATGGAGGATCTGGAGAGTCTGACTTCTGCCTGCCATGAAAAGAAGATTAATGTATGTATGGACTTTGTGATGAACCATACATCTGAGGATCATGAGTGGGCGAGACGGGCGCGCCAGGGAGACGGAGAGTATATGAGCCGTTTCTTCTTCTATGACAATTATACGATACCGGAGATGTATGAGCGGACTGTGCCGCAGGTATTTCCAACGACGGCGCCGGGCAACTTTACATGGCTGGAGGATGTGAGGCATTATGTGATGACCTCTTTTTATCCTTATCAGTGGGATCTGAATTATAAGAATCCGCGAGTATTCAATGAAATGATGTATAATTTCTTGTTTCTTGCAAATAAGGGGATCGATATTATCCGTATCGATGCGGTCCCTTACATATGGAAAGAACTTGGTACGCAGTGCAGGAACCTTAAGCAGGTACATACTATTGTGCGTATGATGCGGATTATCAGTGAGGTTGTATGTCCCAGTGTTCTGCTTCTGGGGGAGGTGGTTATGGAACCGGAAAAGGTGGTTCCGTATTTTGGTACAGTGGAGAAGCCGGAGTGTCATATGCTTTATAATGTCACAACGATGGCAACGACCTGGCACAGTGTGGCAACAAGAAATGTAAAACTGTTAAAACAGCAGCTGGATATTGTTAATAATCTTCCGAAGGAATATGTATTTTTGAATTATCTGCGCTGTCATGACGATATCGGATGGGGACTTGATTATGGAAGCCTGATGTGTGACGGTATCGGTGAGCGGAGCCATAAAAAGTACCTGAATGATTATTTCCAGGGGTATGCGGGGAGCAGCAACAGCCGCGGTGAATTGTACAATTCCGATCCGGTCAGCGGGGATGCACGGTTCTGCGGTACGACGGCCTCTATGTGCGGAATTGAGAAGGCCGGATTTGAGCAGAATGAAGAGGCTATGGATAAGGCAATTCGGTTTGACCTGATGCTTCATGCCTATATGTTCATGCAGTCCGGGATTCCGGTGCTGTACAGCGGTGATGAGATCGCTCAGGTAAACGACTATACCTACAAGGAGGATCCGCTGAAGGCAGAGGATTCCCGATATATCCACCGAGGAAAGATGCGCTGGGATCTGGCGGCAAAAATTGAGGAGGACGGCAGTGTAGAGTCCAGGGTGTTCAGTGGGCTGGATCTGCTCGAGAAGCTCAGAAAGCGTGAAAAGGCCTTTATGTCCAATGCGGATACATGGACCATTGACACTTGGGACGAGAGCGTGCTTTGTATCGGAAGATATTATGAGGGTGAAAAAATTATAGGATTATTTAATTTTAACGAATATGATCATATGGCATGGATCAATGAGACAGACGGGGATTATGTCGATCTGGTTTCTGGGGAAATGATGAAGCCGGTTGGGGTGAAGGTACCGGGATATGGATTCTATTATCTTAAAAAAGTAGAATAAAAACAGGCGGCGCTATGGGTATAAGGTTGTCCGGAAGCCTTATATCCACAGCGTTTTGTGTTGTTGGATTTAGATACTGTTTTGTTCCACGCGGATCTGGAGTTCGGTGATATGCTCACTTATATCGGAAGCCTGGTGGATATCTACCCATAAAAATTCCAGTATATCTCCGGCGAGGGTCAGGTTGTGGGCAGCAGCATAGTCTAAAAGTTTTGGGAAATAAGCCTCATGCTGATGAGAGTCTCCGTGATAGCTGACGGACAGATAACGACCGGCTTTCAGCGAGGAATCTCCGTTTTTGTCGATAATAAATACCCCCGCGTAGTCCTGATATTTTGCATTTTTAGCTTTGGCAAGAGGCAGAAGAGAGCCTATTCGGTTATTTCCTATGATGTAGAGGTTATGTTTGTCTTTATTCAGCAGCTGTTTTATCAGCATATCCATCTCTTCGTCTGCATGGAATGGGTGAAGGATTCTATGGCAGTGACGTTCTGCAAAATCTTTTTCGATTACATTGCCCATGGCCTGTCCCTTTGCCTCTTCGAGGATTATCAGCCGTTCAGATACGTTTTCTTTCAACTGCTCCAGTGAGTCTATATGGTCGTTTATGACAGCCAGTTCTTCCGTAAGAAGGGCTTTGGTGGAGTTAATGCTCCGGCAGTTCATATATTTCTGTATTTTTTCCATCGGAAAATTAAGGCGCCGCAGATCACGGATCACATTCAGGCGCCACAGGTCGTCAAGACCATACATGCGGTAGTTGTTATTGCTCCGGC
Organism: uncultured Dorea sp.; assembly: GCA_947645355.1. Classification (GTDB taxonomy): domain Bacteria; phylum Bacillota; class Clostridia; order Lachnospirales; family Lachnospiraceae; genus Dorea_D. Next base: position 24,843 of record CANSCI010000019.1, read on the forward strand.
GCGGCTCTAAAAGCCCAAGTTCTTCATAATAGCGCAGAGAATCTGGGCCGATTCCATATAGGCGTGAGATCTCGCCAATCTTGTAGAACTGTTTCATACAAGTCTTCTCCTTAAAACAATTTTAATATTCTTTGTGAATCCTTCTTCTAAAAAACTTGACCTTAGTATTATACCAAGGTTTAGACTGTATGTGTAGTAAATTTGTGAAGGAAAAGTGAGGTTTTATTTTGAGACTTGAAGGCAAATCTTTAAGAGGTGATTTTTTTAGATTTATTATCCCGTCTATTATTGCTCAATTGGTGTTTTCTCTGTATACAATGGTTGACGGAATTTTTGTGGCTAGGGGAGTGTCGGAGGTTGCTCTTACGGCAGTGAATATTTCTATGCCGTTTAGTGTGGGCCTGTTTTCTGTATCCCTGTTATTTGCAGTCGGAAATTCTACGATTGTCGCAATCTTGATCGGACAGGGGGAAAAGGAGAGGGCAAATCAGGTATTTACCCAGAATATTGTGGTTCTCTGTGGTATATCGGTGTTTGTTACGGCGCTTGTGCTTTTATTTCTGGAGCCTTTTGCAAGATTTTTAGGGGCTACTGATCATATTTTGCCATATGCAAAGGAGTATATTGGGACGATTGCTCCATTTGCACTGGCATATATGTTATCTTATTCTTTTGAGACACTGATTAAGACAGACGGCTATCCAAAACTTGCGACAATCTATGTAACCTGCGGCGCTCTGCTGAACTGTGTATTAGATTATCTGATGGTGCTTGTCTGGGACTGGGGAGTAAAAGGTGCGGCTCTGGCAACCGGGATTTCGCAGGCAACAGTTATTATTCTATATCTCCGGCATTTTCTTGGACCCAAAGGAATGATAAAATTTTCAAGATTCCGCTTCCATATGTCCACGGTTGTAAGACAGATTAAAAACGGGATGTCTTCCGGGGTTACAGAATTTTCAGGGGGGATCATCATCTTTTTTTTCAACCAGGCAATTCTCAGATACATTTCTGAAGATGCGCTGGTAAGCTATACGATCATTTCCTATGTTAATACGATCGTGATTATGTCAATGACGGGAATTGCACAGGGGGCGCAGCCCTTAATCAGTTATTATTTCGGTAAAGGAGAGAAGCAGAAGTGTGGAAAGCTTTTAAAATACGGGATGGTTTCAGCCGCTGTATTTTCAGTCGTTGTAACGGCAGGGTGCTATATCGGTGCTCCTGGGATTGTATCAGTTTTTCTTGGGGATGGGCAGACAGTGCTGGCAGAATATTCGATCCGGGTGTTTCGAATTTTTATCCTGTCTTTCCTGGCTGCGGGATATAACGTAGTGGCCGGAGGTTATTTTGCTTCGATAGAAAAAGCGGGGATTGCGACGGCAATCTCGCTGATTCGAAGCCTTGCAGCGCTCTTGGCCTGTATGGCGTTATTGATCCGGGTATTTGGCGGTGCAGGCATCTGGTGGGCACCGCTGATGGCAGAAGGGGTGTGCATTGTATTTTCCATAGCGGCTCTCGGCAGAGAAAGTGTTGAATAAAATAAAAAAGAGAAAAATGTAAAAAAGGTCTTGATTTTTTCAAAAAAGTTGTTATAATAATACATGTTCGCTAGAGATATTGCGGAATGGTGTAATGGTAGCACAGCAGACTCTGACTCTGTTAGTAGGGGTTCAAATCCCTTTTCCGTAGTTCCTTGGCAGGGGCGCCGGATGCTTGTTCATTTGAGTGTCCGGTCAATCTATCGGAGTGTGGCTCAGCTTGGTAGAGCGCTACGTTCGGGACGTAGAGGCCGCAGGTTCAAATCCTGTCACTCCGACTACTTGATGAAGATGCCGGAATCCTTATAAAATGAGGGTTCCGGTATTTTCTTTTGGATATTTATCAGGCCTTCTTATCACGTGATATGTCATTTTTTTGTGATTGTTCTAACGCCTGTTCTAACACTGATTTTGAAGTAGTAGAAGTATGAGGCATTAATACACCATTTAGCTGTTCGAACCTCTGTTTTGTATGGTATTCCTGAATATGCGTATAGATATTCATAGTAGTGTAAAAGTCAGCATGTCCGAGCCATTCCTGGATTTTCTTTGGATGCCAGCCCAATTCAAAAAGCATAGAGGCAGTTGAATGGCGGAGTGCATAAAAAGTCATATCAGGGGAGAATGTGTCTGTTTATTATACGAAAATAGTTAAGAATAATAATGTAAAGAAAGAGGCGCTGGTACTGCAGACGAAAGGAGAAAAAACAAGGCCTGTAATTTATATAGACAGTCTTTTGAAGACGTATGCTCGTACCGGAAATATAGAAGAGAGTAAAAATACAGTATTGGAGATCTATAAGAGGAGAGATGATGTGTTGGCGGACTGGAATGGTTTTGGCTGGGAGCAGGTGAAGCCTTATGTTAGAATCCGGCTGGTCAGGATAGAGGGAAATGAGGAATATCTGAAAGACAGGCCATATAAGAAAGCATTGGATCTGGCAATCATATTTGTTGTACTGCTGAATGAGAAAGAGAGAGAAATAGCAGTCCAGATTTCGTGGACGCAGACAGAGACATGAGGTTTTGCTCATTTGTGATGAGAAAGGACTATGTGTGGCGGGAATGAAAGCGACTGTCAGAGATGTTAATAATAATTCTGATGTCGTAGAAGCGGAAGAAGTATTGTCAGATTCTGTTTATTATTATGACAGGGGGAAAGGGGAAATTAGAATGGCAGAGGAGGGTGATTTGCTTGAATAAAACAAAGCTTAGTATAGTTCTGCTGACGTTGATTCTGCTATTACTTGTATTTAGAGCGACGCTGATTGAGTGGCTAAGTAGTATTTTGATGAGGCTCCTTTGAAGGTAAATAAATCTTTAGAGAGACGGGAATCAAAATAAATCAATGTCTCTCTAAAGATATTTCTCTTCAAGTATACAGCAATTCATGGTTCCTTAAGATAGGATAGACTTGCCATTCGATTATAGATTTTATGTGAGAATGTTAGAGAAAAAGGGGCGTTTAAACACTATTTTTTATGGCTGAGGTATGGTAAAATAAATACAGCGGATTGAAGAAAAGAGTTGCTTGGTTATTAGCATTTTAACAATTATGGATTATTGAATGTGATATTTATAGAAACAATGAAATTATAGATAAAATCGGGAGACCATATAAATGCAGTTCATTTCAAAGGAAGCTTTAGATAGAATATCATATACTACTTCATTAGGAAAGAGCCTTAAACAAATATCAATGTCCAAAACACCTTTAAGCGATATTTTGGCAGATATTAATAAGTATCGTCTGCAATATACGGATACTATAATACAGGAGAATATAATTGGCTCTCGCTTTAAAAGTGACGATTCAATTATGAGAAAGTATAAAAAGACATTACAGACAGGCGGTGGATTTAAACAATGTTTTAATGATGTGTTGGGGTTTCGATTACGGCTTGATGTATATCCAAAAGAATATCCAGAATATTTCCGGGTGGTAGATTTACGGAACGGCAAAAAAATAGATGATGGCTACAGGGCGATACATCTTTATTACCAAAGAGATAATTTGGCATATCCTATAGAAATTCAATTATGGTGTGCGGATGACTACCAATTTAATATTTGGAGTCACAAATTGGTTTATAAATACCATGATGCAAAAATTGGAAAATACCTGTATGAGAATTATAAAGTTGGTAAAATTAGAACCGAAGAAGAGTTTAAGTGTGAGCTAAATAAATTGATGAATGAGAGGAGCAGTTAAAATGGCACAGGATAATAATCCATTTTATATTTTGGCAAAAAAATTTGATGAAGAAGGCTGCATTGCATATAAATGTAAAAGTATAAATGAAGCAAGAAGCGTTCCCAATACTCTGGAGGCAATCCGGGCGGATGATGTACAGATTGTAATACTGGATAATCCGGAAATCTACTCGGAGTATGCACCTTATAGATATATTGATAATCTTCGGGAATTTATGAACCAGGCGGGGAACCTTAATCTGGCAGTGCAAGTATGAATGGCACGAAAGCTGTAAAGGGGTAAGACAATGATTTGATTAATTGATATCCGCCCGTTCTAACACTTATTCTAACAGTTTCATATTACAATGAGATGAAAGTAATTTTACATTCATGTCAAGACTTCTTTTAAGCCCCGAAATTCAGGTGCGTTTAGGCATATACAGAATATTGAGAGATATTTGAGTGCAAAGTGCGCGAATTGTTCGGGATGTAGAGGCCGCAGGTTCAAATCCTGTCACTCCGATTCAGCTCTTCAATTTATGAAGGGCTTTTTTTGTTGAGCTTTAAAGTGTCATAAGTGCAATGTTGTGTATGCTCTTAAATGTCTGCTTTTGATTTGTCTGATTGTTTGGAAATAAGCTTGATAATTATTTTTATCAGGAATATAATCTAAGGTAGAGTGATGCAATATACAAATGCATAATTTTGACAGAAAATACAGCTATGAGGAGTACGAGGATGCAAAAAATACTGATCATTGATGAAAACCAGGAAGAAACAGAGCTTTTAGAGACTGTTTTAGGGGAGGAGTATGATGTTGCCGTTGTCAATACTGCAAAGGAGGGGCTTGCCTGCGCGGAGACAGGGGAATATTCTTTGATTTTTCTTGATGCAGCTATGGAGGAGATGGAAGAATTCAGACTTCTTAAAGAAATTCAGGGAAAGATTATGCCATGGCATATTTCGGTGATTCTGCTTATGGCTGAGGCGGAGATAAAAAGGGAAGAAAAAGGACTTGTGTTAGGAGCGGCGGACTTTATCGTAAGACCTGTTTATCCGTTGGTGGTGAAAGCAAAAGCAAGTACCTATATAAGTCTGTACAAGTTCCGGAAGAAAGAGCAGCAGCAGTCTGCCATGACAGACTCGCTGACTGAGGTGTCAAGCCGAAAGTGTTATGATCTTATCAGTATCCGAAAGTGGCAGGAAGCGATACGTCTGAATTCACACGTTTCTGTCTGTATGTTTGATGTTGATAGATTCCGTACATACAATGAGCGCTACGGCTATCCGGCGGGTGACAAGACACTGGCCTCTGTGGCGGGGGCTGTGGCATCGAAACTGACCCGCAGTACAGATCTGTTTGCGCGCTACGACGGAGATAAATTTGCGGCAGTGATTCTGGGCGGAGAAGGCGGCGCTGTTTTTAATCATATGGAGAATATCTGCAAGACAGTGAAAAAGCTTCGTATTCCTCACTGGAATTCGGATTCCGGATTGATTACCATAAGTATAGGCGGTGTTACAGTGATTCCGGAGATGGGAGATTCTTACGATGCATGCTTCGAGATCGCGGAAAAGATGTTGGCTGAGGCTAAAAATGCGGGAAGAAACCGGGTGATGTGGATCAATGAAGAAGGAAAACAGCTTGGAGAAGAAGCAGTATAATATCTGCAGCGAAAAAAGGCTACGCATAATGCGCAGTCTTTTTGCAATCTGAAGATTGGATGCGAACACGGTTCGGGGTATGCAACTTATAATTTATAAATTGTTTGTGTTCTTTATACAATATACCGTATTTTTATGGAATGGTATATAGATTTCTAATACAAAAAAAAGAAATAAATTGTGCTTGAAGCACAATTTTAATATGGTAAATTAAGAATTAGTAAAAAAATGACAAAATCTGCGGTCGTTTTATGAAGGGAGAGGACAGGCTTTGGCAGTTACATTACAGGAATTATATGGGGAGATAGAGACGATGTATGATGTGCGTCTGGTGACTGACAGCTGTTTCCATAAAATGATCGAGTGGATGCATGTGGTGGAGAATCCCGAATTCATCAGCCTGCTTCACGGGAATGAACTGATCTTTACGGCAGGCCTGCAGTATACCTCTCGGGAATGGCTGATGGATTTTGTTAAGAGGCTGATGGATGCCGGCGCCGGAGGGCTTGTTCTGTCTATGCACGACGGTAAAACATATCCGCCGGAGGTGGTAGATTATTGCAACGCCAATCAGTTTCCGCTCTTTGCTTCTGGATGGAATGCGCCGTATATGGACATTATGAGGCTTTTTGCATCAGTGCTTCTGAAAAATGAACAGAGGGAGACGAATCTGAGTACAGCGCTTAAGAATGCAATTGCTTATCCGGATAATGAAGAGGCTTACGTGCATCACTTTGAGCATAATGGATTTTACCGCAATATGGAATATATGATTGCTGTGCTAAGCTGCAATGCATACCGGACAGCAGGCGGCAACCGGCGGCTTCAGGAGATTTCGAGGGAATTATATTATTCCCTGGAGCATGGGATTGTAGTTGCAGAGGGAGACCGTCTTCTGGTTATGGTGTCGGAGCCGGGCAAAGAGACTCTCAGAAAAAAGCTTGAACAGATCTGCAAGGCTGATTCCAGGGTGTATGCAGGAATCGGAATGAAGGCGCCCAGGCTTCAGGGGCTTCAGGAGGGGTACGAACATGCTATGACAGCGTATCAGTTGACGAACACAGCAATCTCCACCAATATTCTGGTGTATGAGGAACTGGGGATGTATAAGATATTATCCGATCTGAAACACCCGGAACTGGGGGAGCTTTTTGTCCGGGAGGTGCTCGGGGAACTGCTCGCCTATGACCGGAAGAACGGAACAGGTTATCTGGAGATCCTGGAAGCCTTTTTTGAGAATGACTGCAGTATCTTATATACCTCCCGGGCGATCTACTGCCATAAAAATACGTTAAACTATAAGATGAACAAGATAAAAGACATCCTTGGGTACGATATTATGAGTAATGAAAACCGGACAAGGATCATGGTAGCTCTGTACTTTATGAAGATCAGGTAGATGCATAAGCCAGGAGGCTTATGCGTACGTATGAGTCATTGCCTTTTGCCGCTCTACTGCAGTGGGAGGCTGATGGTTACTGTAAATGTGTCTTCTTTTTCGTTAATTTGCATTTCCCCGCTGAGGAGCCGGGCCATTTTTTGTACGTTATTTAATCCAATGTTGCTGCTGCTGATCTGGGAATGTTCTTTTTTTACTGCATTGGTGACTGTGATTATGAGGGTTTGCTTTTTTGCTTTTCCCACTACGGTAACCGGCTGCTTTTTGTCTCCGTATTTCAGGATATTAGAGAACAGGTTGTTGAGGATCCGTTTCAGCATAGTTTTATCACTTTCCAGCACATGGGCGGCATCCGGCATCAGCAGACTGGGGGAAAAACCGGCAAGTCTGATAAAATCACAGTTTTCCATTAGACATTGCTCTATAAAATCTGTGGAGATCCAGGTGATTTCCGGGATCTCGTTTTCCTCGGAAACAAGTGCATACTCAAACATCCTGTCTGTCAGATCTTTAATATCTTCCGCTTTCTTAAGGCATTTCTCGAGATATTCCTCCTGCAGTCCGGGATTTCGTTTTAACCGGAGAACCTCCAGATATCCCGTTAAAATCGTAAGCGGCGTGCGCAGATCGTGGGACAGTGCTGTGATGAGATCCTGATTGGCTTTGTGGCTTGCCTGTTCTTTTACGATGTTGTCGTTGAGGGTAATCCTCAGGTTATTCAGCTCTCTGGCAAGAATACCGATCTCGTCCCCGCCCAGATTAGAGACAGGCTGTGTCAGGTCCCCGGAAGACATGGTAAGGACCTCTTTTTTTAGTATCAGGACAGAACGGATCTTCCGGTTGAAGAAAAATAATATGATAAGGAAGAACAGGAGGATGGAGAGGAACAGGCACCCGGCCATATAAGGATAGGTGAACAGGGTACGCTCATAATTTGTCATTATGACCATGGCGGCATCGTTCCTGAATTGTAAGGGAAACATTCGCATATCTTCGCCCTCGCCGTCAGAGAGCCGGTAGCCGACATCGAAAAAAAAGCGGAAATCATGCTGCTCCATCGCAGGAGCGAACCTTCCGGCGCGATAGAGCCCGTCCTCTCGTCCGTAAAGGTAGATGCTTGTGTAATCATTGGGCATCTTGAGAAAAGGCTCTATTGCTGCAGCTGCATCGGCATCTTCTTCTGAGGCGGGTACGTCATAGGCTTTTGCCGCCTCATAGAGATCATCCATGAAGTCCATATCATCTAATTGTGTGTAGGCATAATTTTTTCCTGTAATATCCTCGGCAATTTCCCATTTGTGCAGCCAGAGCTTGTGGAACAGAGAAAATGAGACGAGTCCTGCAAACAAGATCAATAGTATAAGCTGCGTTCGGATTTTCAGGCTTTTTATTCTTTTAATCACAGCAGTACCCCTTTCCCCAGATGGTTTTAATCAGTACCGGATTCTTCGGATCCTTCTCGATCTTCAGGCGAAGGTTGCGGATATGGACGGTGACCGTATTGTTCGCTCCGTAGTAGTATGGTTCGTCCCAGACTGCTTCGTACAGCCGGATAGCGGAAAAGATCTGCCGCCGGTTTTTTATGAGCAGAAGGAGGACGGCATATTCTGTGCCGGTCAGTTCCAGGAGTGTGTCATTTGCATACACTTCTTTTTTTCCTTCGTCTATTTTCAGGTGATGATAGGAAATGATTCCCGTATTTTTCGATGGCGGCAGATATTCGGAAGCATCTTTTCCTTTATAGACCTGATACCTTCTGATCAGGGCTTTGCTTCGGCCTATCAATTCATTATAAGAAAACGGCTTTGCCAGATAATCATCACCGCCGCTTGAGAAGCCGAGAGTTTTGTCACTGTCCTTTGTACGTGCGCTTAGGAACAAAACCGGTGCATTACTGTTTTTCCGGAGTTCGAGACAAGTCTGATACCCATTCAGCCCAGGCATCATAATGTCGAGGATTATCAAGTCAAAGTCTCCGTCACGCATATAATTAAGCGCTGTCTGGCCGTCTGCGGCTTCTGTGATCTGAAATCCTTCTCCTTCCAATAATACGTGTATAATCTCCCGGATTTCCGGATTGTCATCTACAACTAATATGGTTGATTTTTTCATGCTTTGTCTTTCTCCTTATGTCCGTCCATGATATTTTCCAGATGCAAACGGGACCATAGATACCATTCTTTGCTGAGGGTATTATATCAGATTTCGAAAAAAGAATTAGGGTATCTTAATAATTCTTTAGAAATAATTAGGGTGTTTCTTAAGAGTTTTGGATTAAAGTATGTAAATGTCGGGAAGACATATGATAAGGGGTGTTTTGCAGACTGTAGACAAAGTCCAGCAATTGCTGGGCTTTTCTACTTTTAGAACCG
>CANSCI010000020.1 GCA_947645355.1 uncultured Dorea sp.
TTATATGGATTTTAAGGCGGCTAAGAGAATGGAGCCTTTCTCTCAGTATGCAGTAGCGGCCACCAAAGAGGCGTTAGAGGATGCGGGGATTGATATGGAGAAAGAAGATCCCTACCGCGTGGGCGTAGCAGTAGGTTCCGGCACAGGCTCCCTGCAGGCAATGGAACGTTCCCACAGCAGGCTTGTGGAGAAAGGTCCTGGAAGGATTGAGCCGCTTTTCGTGCCCCTCACAATCTCCAATATGGCGGCAGGCAATATATCTATCCAGCTTGGCTTCCAAGGGAAATGTACCAACGTGGTTACGGCTTGTGCGTCCGGCACACACTGTATCGGAGATGCGTTCCGGGCAATCCAGTACGGGGATGCGGACTTTGTCCTGGCCGGCGGAGCAGAGAGCTGTATCTGTCCTACAGGTGTGGCGGGATTTTCCGGACTGACGGCTTTGTCAATGTCCAAGGATCCTATGCGTGCATCTATCCCGTTTGACAGGGACAGGGACGGATTTGTACTGGGTGAGGGTGCCGGGATCGTTATGCTGGAAGAATTAGAGCATGCCAGGGCAAGGGGGGCTAAGATCTATGCAGAGCTGGCAGGCTACGGCGCGACAGCAGATGCATACCATATTACCTCGCCTGCCGAGGACGGAGCCGGCGCGGCAAAAGCAATGAGTCTTGCCATGGAAGAGGGGCAGATTGCACCGATTCAGGTTGATTATATTAACGCACACGGAACCAGCACCTACTACAATGACCTGTATGAGACAAGAGCCATCAAGCTGGCGCTGGGGGAGGAGGCTTCCAGAAAGGTAGTAGTCAATTCCACCAAATCCATGATCGGCCATCTTCTTGGGGCGGCCGGCGGTGTAGAATTTGTAGCCTGTATAAAAAGTATAGAAGAAGGCTTTATCCATCAGACAGTCGGGACAGAGCATGCAGGCGATGGGTGTGATCTGAATTATGCCATCGGGGCTCCGGTGGAGATGGACGTTCGATATGTGCTTACCAACTCCCTGGGCTTTGGCGGGCACAATGCTGCACTGCTGATAAAAAAATATGAAGATTAGCATACGGTATGCGGCTGCTTTGACAGGTACCGTATTATAGAAGGGATCGGTAGACTATGGAAGTAGAAAATCTTATAAAATTAATCCAGACAGTGTCCGAGTCAGAACTGACCGGGTTCAAATATGAAGAAAAGGGCATGAAACTGCATCTGACAAAGCAGCGGAAGAAGGTATCGAAAGTTCCGAAAGAAGAGGCAATCTACTTAAAAAGTAAACGGACAGACGGTGAAGGAGATCACAGTGAAGATAAACGGAAACTGTCCGGCAATCTTGTGAAATCTCCGCTGGTGGGGACATTTTATGCAGCGCCGTCTGAGGATGCGCCTCCTTTTGTGACAGTGGGAGATCTTGTAAAAAAGGGTCAGACACTGGCCATTGTGGAGGCTATGAAACTGATGAACGAAATCGAGAGTGAATATGACGGAATGGTGGCAGAGATCCTGGCAGAAAACGGTCAGCCGGTAGAGTACGGTCAGCCGTTGTTCCGGATCTGCCCGCAATAGGAGTGATCATGGAAATGACAACAGAAACGGCAATGAAATTAAAGCATTTAGATATAAATGAGATAAAAGAGATCATACCTCACCGACATCCGTTTTTACTGCTTGATTATATTGAGGATTATGAGCCGGGCGAGTATGCGGTCGGGTATAAATGTGTGTCCTACCGGGAAGAGTTTTTCGCGGGACATTTTCCACAGGAGCCGGTGATGCCGGGAGTCCTGACCGTAGAGGCGCTTGCGCAGGCAGGAGCGGTTGCAATCCTGAGCCTTGAGGAAAATAAAGGAAAGACCGCTTATTTCGGCGGTATCAATAAGTGTAAATTCAGAGGCAAGGTGGTTCCAGGGGACAAGGTGCGCCTGGAAACCCGGATCATAAAAAGGAAAGGGCCTGTCGGAGTCGGCGAGGCTGAGGCAAGTGTAGAAGGGAAAGTTGTCGTCAGTGCGGAGTTGACCTTCATGATTGGATAGGTGGCAGAGATGTTAAAAAAAATATTAATTGCCAACCGGGGGGAGATCGCAGTGCGGATCATCCGCGCGTGCAGGGAGATGGGAATCGAGAGTGTGGCAGTCTATTCGGAGGCGGATAAAGACGCGCTTCACGCCAAGCTTGCAGATGAGGCAGTATGTATTGGCCCTGCAGCTCCTGCCGACAGTTATCTGAGTATGGACCGTATTATCAGTGCAGCTGTGGTGACAGGTGCAGATTCGATCCATCCGGGCTTTGGTTTTCTGTCAGAGAACAGTAGATTTGCAAAGCTCTGTGAGGATTGCAGTATTATATTTATCGGCCCGGATTCGGGGGTTATTGCAAGGCTTGGAAATAAGCAGGAGGCCAGAAATACAATGGAGGCGGCCAAAGTTCCGGTAATTCCTGGAAGCAGGGAGCCGGTTTATACGGCAGAAGAGGGGGAGGCTCAGGCTGCACAGATCGGCTATCCGGTCATTATAAAAGCTGCCCTCGGCGGCGGGGGAAAAGGAATGCGTACGGCTTTTACGCCGCAGGAATTTAAGAAAAGCTTTGCAACTGCACAGCAAGAAGCGCAGAATGCTTTCGGAGACCGTATGATGTACGTGGAGCATTTTATCCAGCATCCGCGGCATATTGAATTCCAGATACTGGCGGATTCTTATGGAAATGTAGTACATCTCGGGGAGCGGGACTGCTCCGTCCAGAGGAATCATCAGAAAATGATCGAGGAATCCCCGTCCGCTGCCTTGTCTGAGGAACTTCGCAGAAAGATGGGGCAGGCTGCGGTGAGAGCCGCAAAGGCGGCACATTATGTGAATGCAGGGACGATTGAGTTTCTGCTGGAGAAAACAGGAAAGTTTTATTTTATGGAAATGAACACCAGAATCCAGGTGGAGCATCCGGTCACAGAGTGGGTGACGGGGATAGATTTGATCAAGGAACAGATACGGATTGCGTCGGGCAAAAAGCTCTCCTGCACTCAGGAAGAGATTCGCCTGTCAGGTCATTCTATTGAATGCCGTATCAATGCGGAAAATGCAAGAAAAGGGTTCCGGCCTTCCCCTGGGAAGATAAAGGATATGCATCTGCCGGGGGGCAAGGGGATCCGGATTGATTCGGCCATCTACAGCGGGTATACTATTCCCCCTTATTACGATTCCATGATTGCAAAGCTCAGTGTATGGGCAAAAAACAGAAGTGAGGCAATCTGCAAGATGCGAAGCGCTCTCGGTGAGGTGATTATCGAGGGGATTGACACGAATGTGGACTATCAGTATGAGATCCTGAATCATCCGGATTATGTCGCCGGAAACATAGATATAGAATTTATTGAAAAAATGTAAAGGTGAGATTGCATGAAGCTAGACAATGTATTCAAAAAGACCAGTTTTTCCACTGCGAAAAGGCGGAGAGGGCCTGATGTCCCGGCGGGACTTCTCAGAAAATGTAATAAATGCGGCAGCGCCATTATTGCAGAAGATGTAAAAAGGGATCTCTATATCTGTCCGAAATGTGGAGGGTATTTCCGTGTGCATGCGTATCGGCGGATTGAGATGGTGGCAGATGAGGGAACCTTTGAAGAGTGGGATCAGGATCTTACCTTCGGAAATCCGCTGTCCTATAAAGGATATGAGGAGAAACTGGAAAGCCTTCGAGAGAAAACAGGGCTTAAGGAGGCTGTTGTTACGGGAAAGGCGCGTATCGATGGAAGTGAGACGGTACTTGGTGTGTGCGACGGGCGTTTTTTGATGGCCAGCATGGGCAAGGCTGTGGGGGAGAAGATTACAAGGGCTGTGGAGCGCGCTACAAAGGAGCGGCTTCCGGTTCTCTTGTTTGCCTGCTCTGGAGGAGCGAGGATGCAGGAAGGAATCTACTCCTTGATGCAGATGGCCAAAACTGCGGCAGCACTGAAACGGCACAATGACGCAGGCCTGCTGTATGTGAGTGTGCTCACCGATCCGACGACCGGAGGCGTGACGGCAAGCTACGCCATGCTGGGGGATGTGATCCTTGCGGAACCAGGGGCGCTGATCGGGTTTGCCGGTCCCAGGGTGATCGAGCAGACCATAAAACAGAAGCTTCCGAAGGGGTTTCAGAGGGCTGAATTTCTTCTGGAGCATGGATTCCTTGACGGGATCGTGGAGCGGCCGAGGCTGAAAGAAACGTTGTCCCGGATATTAAAGCTGCATGAAAGCCAGAAAGGGTACTCTGCCGGAGATGCTGCCGAAGACAATGCGGCAGTGTGTAAAGGCGGTGTGTATGGAGAGATCACTTGCAGCCGGAAGGAAAAGGAAGAGCCGGACGCGTGGGAGCGTGTGCTTCTTTCACGGAGTGCAGACCGGCCGACGGGTGTAGATTATATAGAAGTGCTGTTTACGGATTTTGTGGAGTGTCATGGGGATCGATATTTTGCCGATGACCGTGCGGTTGTGGGCGGTGTCGCGAGATTTCACGGGAGACCGGTGACTGTCATAGCACAGTCCAAGGGGCGGAATACAAAAGAAAATATTATGCGTAATTTTGGGATGCCGTCCCCGGAAGGGTACCGGAAAGCATTAAGACTTATGCATCAGGCGGAGAAGTTCCGACGGCCGGTTGTCTGTTTTGTAGATACCCCGGGGGCTTTCTGCGGGCTTGAGGCAGAGGAGCGGGGACAGGGAGAGGCAATTGCAAGAAATCTCTATGAGATGTCGTCCCTGAAGGTTCCGGTCCTCGCTGTGATTATCGGAGAAGGCGGAAGCGGCGGCGCCCTTGCCATGGCGGTGGCAGACGAGGTGTGGATGCTGGAGAATTCTGTGTATTCGATCCTGTCGCCGGAAGGATTTGCGAGCATCCTGTGGAAGGACAGTACGAAGGCAAAGGAGGCGGCGGGAGTGATGAAGCTGACTGCCGGGCATCTTAAACAGATGGGAATGGTAGAGAAAGTATTTCCAGAGCCGGACAGATATACGTCAGAGACACTTAAGGAGGTAAGTATTGCTCTTGATGGGGAGATGCAGCGGTTTCTGGAAGAATATGCGCTGAAATCCGGTGAAGAACTGGCAGAGGGCAGGTATGGCAGATTCCGCCGGCTGTAAGAAAGTTGTGATTGATTCTTTGGTGACAGAACGGGTATAATAAGAGACAGAGAAAGAACGGAAGGGCAGGGCTTGAGACATGGGAGACGAATACAGGAAGATTAACAGCGTTCTGGTGAATCTGATCAATGAAATATGGGAGCTTGAAGGGAAGGCGATTATCACACCGGAATTCAAGGATATCACCAACAACGATATGCATGTCATAGAGGCCGTCGGGACAGGAGACGGGGATAATATGTCTTCCATTGCAAAGAAGCTCGGTATTACAGTAGGCTCTCTTACGATTGCCATGAACCATCTGGTAAAGAAAAAATATGTGGAGCGGTGCAGAAGTGAGAAGGATCGACGCGTGGTGCTCATAAAGCTGACAGAAAAAGGTGCGGCTGCGTATAAGCACCACGAAGACTACCACCGGCAGATGACAGAGGCAGTTATGGAGAAGCTTGATGAGACGGAGATGCCTGTGCTGATGAAAATGCTTGACGGGCTGACGGAGTTCTTTACCGGGTACAGCGGGCAGAAGGAATAGAATTTTAGAATCAGCACTTGACGGGAATGCATTCATTATGCTATTCTCGTTGTGGAATATAAAAAGAATTGGAGATGAGAGGATGAAGACAACTTCTTGCTAACAGTAATGTAACTGCATAATGAAGCAGATATGGGCGACAGCCCGTTTGTTTTGTTGTGCCGACAGCAGGAAGGTTTAGAATTCATTCGCTTGTACTCCATACAGATAGACGTAATTTTTGTCCGGCAGTAGGGCCGGATCAGATGCATTTGTGACTGTATGAGGCTGCAGGAAATAACTTTCCTGCGGCTTTTTTGCCGCTGACGCGGCAGACTTTAATAGGAGGCAGCAGATGTCATTAATAGACGTAGTGGATTTGACTTTTGCCTATGAGGGCAGTTATGAAAATGTATTTGAGCATGTATCCTTTCAGCTGGATACGGACTGGAAGCTTGGGTTTACCGGGAGAAATGGGCGGGGAAAAACAACGTTTCTTAAGCTTCTCCTTGGGCAGTATGAATATGGGGGGACAATATCTGCCGGTGTGGAATTTGAATATTTCCCTTATGAAGTAAAGGATCAGGAGCGGTTGACGCTGGAGATTGTGGAGAAGATGCTGCCGGCGCTGGAGGAATGGCGGCTGTTCCGGGAACTGAACCTGCTCAAGGTCGACGCGCAGGTTTTGTACCGCCCATTTTACACGTTAAGCTGCGGGGAGCAGACGAAGATCCTGCTTGCGGCGCTGTTCCTCGAAGAAAACAGGTTTCTGCTGATCGATGAGCCCACGAATCATCTGGATACAGAATCCAGAAGGCTGGCGGCAGAGTATCTGAACAAGAAGAAAGGATTTATCCTGGTGTCCCATGACCGAAGGTTTTTAGATGGGTGTGTGGATCATATTCTGTCTGTCAATAAGATGAACATCGAGATACAAAAAGGGACGTTCTCATCATGGTATGCCAACAAAGAGGCCCGGGATCAGATGGAACTTGAGCAGAATGAGAGGTTGAAAAAAGAGGTGAAGCGCCTGCAAAAATCTGCAAGGCAGGCTTCTTGCTGGTCAGATAAGGTTGAGCGCAGCAAGAAGGGACAGCGTACGGCGGGGCTCCGTCCGGACAGAGGCTTTATCGGACATAAGTCGGCTAAGATGATGAAGCGTTCCAAAGTTCTGGAGGCCAGAAGAGAGCAGGCAGCAGCGGATAAATCAAAGCTTCTTAAAAATATTGAGGAGGCGGTCACCCTGAGGCTTTACCCACTTTCTTACCACACAGACCGTATGGCAGTGCTTGAGAATGTATCTGTGTCATATGGGGAGAATGTGGCGTGCAGCGGCGTAGGCTTTGAGATCAGGCAGGGAGAGAGGATCTGCCTGTCAGGGCCTAACGGGTGCGGGAAATCCAGTGTGCTGAAGTTGATTCTGGGAGAGGAACTCGCATATACCGGGCTGTGCCAGGTAGGAAGCGGCATCCGAATTTCTTATGTGCCTCAGGATCCGTCATTTTTAAGTGGAGACCTGAAGGATATTGCGCTGGAGTACGGGCTTGACGAGAGCTTGTTTAAGGCAATACTGCGAAAGCTTGATCTGGGAAGAGGGCAGTTTGAGAAAGATGTAAGCCAATACAGCGCCGGGCAGAAGAAGAAGGTGCTGCTGGCCAAAAGCCTGTGTGAACGGGCGCACATCTATGTGTGGGATGAGCCGTTGAATTATATTGATATT
The DNA here is from genome assembly GCA_947645355.1 of uncultured Dorea sp. GTDB lineage: Bacteria > Bacillota > Clostridia > Lachnospirales > Lachnospiraceae > Dorea_D. The sequence continues at coordinate 7,343 of CANSCI010000020.1, forward strand.
TTGTCGCGAATTCAGATAGAAGAGTTGATTTTAGAGTGTCAGCCGACTATGATATTTGTAGAGCATGACGAGGCCTTCCGGGAGCGGGCAGCTACAAAGACAGTGGTGATCTGACCGAAGATGGGCAGCGGAACTTTCGGACAGGCAGGGAAAAGGAGAGGGATTTATGGGGGGACAGAATTCGTTTGATAAGATCTATGAGGTGGTGCGGGAGATCCCGGAAGGGAAGGTGGCTGCCTACGGGCAGGTGGCGGAGCTTGCCGGGAACCGCAGGTGGGCCAGGGTGGTGGGCTACGCGCTCCATGCCGTCCCTGATACAGCGTATGTGCCCTGGCACAGAGTCGTAACAAAAGAAGGGGGCTTGTACCGCGGGGCAGACCGGGACGGAAACAATATCCAGGCAGAGCTGCTTAGGGCAGAAGGAGTGGAATTTGTGGACGGAAATGTGGATATGAAACGTTTTCAGTGGAACAAGAGATTGTTTTAGGAGAGATTCATATGGAACAAACAACAGTAAATTTATATACACGGCAGAACGATAAGACTTTATATCAGTTGGAACGGGACGGCCGCATTATTAACCACCGCATATATGTGGAGATGCATTTCGGGGATATTGCCCCGCTCTTTATGGAAAGCTACGACTGGTTTACCAGGGAGGCCGCGAAGAGGATTCCAAAGCCCAGGGACGTGGAGGCGCCGATCTGGTGCTCCATAAGCCCGGACAATTGCTTAAAGCCCATTCCCGGGACAGTAGTTTATGTCCTGGAGGTACCAAAGAGCCAGGTCATTTATTTTGACGACGTGAAGTGGGACTATGTGCTGAACCGTATTTATCTTCCTGACGATGAGGAGGATGAAAAGGCGTACAAGCAGCATTTAAAGGACATTGGGGTGGCTAATGGGTTTGAATTTTTCGAGGGGCGCTATAAGGGAAAATATCCGGAGGAGGTGTCCCGGATCCGGGACAGCTGGAAGCGGGCTTTTCGCATCGACAACTGGACAATCTTTAATGTGTGCGGGAATCTCTGGGAGATAAAGAAAGAGTGGGTCAGGAAAATCATAAGGCCGGGAGAGATTGTTGAGTAGAAGATGGAGGCTGTCTGCCGGCGCCTGATAAGGCCCGTATTTTCCGAAGCCGTCAAAAGGGGGGTGCCGCCTGCTCATCTGTCCGGATGATTTTGCGGCACCCTCTTTTACTGTCTTGCACAATAGTGAACTTACTCTGTGGGAAGGATTGCTGATCCTAGTTTCTGGAACTCGCCGTCGTCCTGGGAGGAATTCAGCATATTTGTAAGGTTCAGAGAGACAGGCATAGATGCCTCTTCCCCGTAGGCCGGTGATGCTGCGTATTTTTCCAGTGTTTCTACAAAACCTTTTGATACGGCTTCCATGGAATAGAAGGTTCCGTTTTCCATATCTTCCATCGTTTTTTGGAAACCAAGATTCGGGGTGTAGGTGATATTAAATGTAAAGCTGTACAGCCCGTCATCTTTTTTGGGGATGCCGACAGTATACTGGCATTGCTTCATAATTGCTTTAGAGGCAGCCACATACCGGTCAACATAGGCTGAGCTCAGGTCGGCAGGCGGGTCGAAGACGTCCGTTTCATACCATGCAAGCGCCTCTTCCTCTGTCCGGTCTGTATGCTTTGCAAACTGCGTGACTTCGCCCTTAAAGCAGGCATCCAGATAAGCCTGCATAAAATCATAGGCGTCTAAAAGTTCACAGATTTTATTGTAGGGCTGCATGTATCCCTGCAGTGCCTGGTTAAAAAATAATTTCCATTCTTCGGAGGAGATCTGGAAGTCTTCCTCTTTTTTCGTGACGGTTATGGCTGTTGTGATCTCACGGTCAAATTCGGGCTCAGTCTCAAGGATCTTTTCATCTTTTTTTAGGAGCGCTGTAACCTCGGAGACCAGATCCACGGAGGAAAGCGAGGAAGCGTAGGCCTCGTCAGAGTCTTCCAGAGTCGCCGCAAAATTGATCGGGGCAAAGGATACATTTACGGAATAAGTGTTGTCTTTGGTCTCTTTTGCCTCTTGTACCTCGAACTCCATGGTGTTGAAAGCTTCCTGGAGAAAGGCCAGGTAGATATTTTTCAGTTCTTCCGGGAACTCAAGTGTGAAATTCTCAGGGTTCTCGGCAATCTCTTCCTCAAGGAGCTGTGAGAATTCTTTGGCGCCGTTTTCTTTTATGTCTGCCAGTTCCTTTCCTACATATTGATCAGCTCCCGCTTTGCTGCAGCCTGTGAAAAGGGTCAGGCATAAGACGGATAAAATCAGTGGCAGCAGATATTTTTTGTACATAACATTTCCCCCATTTCCAGATTGTTTTTTGTGATGCCATTATTGTATCATTATCCCCGGGGGAAATACAATATCTTTGAAATATTACTGGAAAAACCATGACTTATTATATATAATGAGGTTGGAGTTAAAAGGTGATTTGTTATACAAGGGAAAAGGAGACGCATGTATGGAAATGTTATCAATTGAGAGGGAACTTAAGGAGAATTCATATCCGGGACGCGGGATCATTATAGGCAGGAGTGCGGATGGAAGTAAGGCAGTGACTGCTTATTTTATTATGGGAAGAAGTGAGAACAGCCGGAACCGAGTATTTGTAGAGGACGGTGAGGGGATCCGGACACAGGCTTTCGACCCTGCAAAGCTGACAGATCCGAGCCTTATCATCTATGCGCCGGTGCGTGTGCTGGGCAATAAGATCATTGTGACTAATGGAGATCAGACGGATACCATCTATGAAGGTATGGACCGGCAGATGACGTTTGAACAGTCTTTAAGGAGCAGGGAGTTTGAGCCGGACGGTCCGAATTATACGCCGAGGATCTCCGGTATCATGCACATCGAAAGCGGAAAATATAACTATGCCATGTCGATTTTAAAGAGCAATAACGGGAGACCGGACGGGTGCAGCAGGTATACATTTGCCTATGAGAACCCTGCGGCGGGCGAAGGGCATTTTATTCATACGTATAAATGTGACGGCAATCCGCTTCCCAGCTTTGAGGGGGAGCCTAAGTTGATTGCTATCCCGGATCGGCTGGATGATTTTGCCGGTATGCTCTGGGAGAGTCTGAATGAAGATAACAAGGTGTCCCTGTTTGTGCGTTATATTGATATTGCCTCCGGGAAGTATGAGACAAAGATCATAAATAAGAACCAGTAGGATATCATCAGCAGAACATCTGATGACAGTATTTTACAGATAAGGAGTGAACGTATGAAAGAATTAGAGTTAAAGTATGGCTGCAACCCAAACCAGAAGCCGTCCAGGATCTATATGGAGGGGGAGGGAGAACTTCCTATCAAGGTATTAAACGGAAGACCGGGATATATTAATTTCCTGGATGCGTTTAATGGCTGGCAGCTGGTGAGCGAACTTAAGAAGGCGACCGTGCTTCCGGCTGCAGCCTCCTTTAAGCATGTATCTCCGGCAGGGGCTGCGGTAGGGCTTCCGCTCAGCGATACGCAGGCGAAGATCTACTGGGTGGATGATCTGGGCGGGCTGTCTCCGCTTGCGAGCGCATATGCGCGGGCGAGAGGGGCGGACAGGATGTCTTCCTTCGGAGACTTTATTTCCCTGTCGGATGTATGTGATGCAGACACGGCGCGGCTCATTAAGCGGGAGGTGTCCGACGGTGTTATCGCACCGGGCTATGAGTCGGAGGCGCTCGAGATCCTGAAGGCGAAGAAAAACGGCAATTACAATGTCATTGAGATCGATCCGGATTATGAGCCGAGACAGCTGGAGCGCAAGGAAGTATTTGGCATTACCTTCGAGCAGGGGCGAAATGAACTGGTCATTGATGAAGAGTTTTTTGCAAACCTTGTGACGGAGAACAAGGAACTGACAGAGCAGGCGAAGATTGACCTTGCAATTTCTATGATTACCTTAAAGTATACCCAGTCTAATTCGGTGTGTTTTGTTAAGGACGGGCAGGCTATCGGTATCGGTGCAGGGCAGCAGTCCAGGATCCACTGTACACGTCTGGCCGGGAGCAAGGCGGATAACTGGTGGCTGAGGCAGTCCCCGCAGGTGATGGGTCTTCCGTTTGTGGACAACATCAGGCGTGCAGATAGAGACAATGCGATTGACCTCTATATCGGTGAGGATTATATGGATGTACTTTCTGATGATGCGTGGCCGGCAATTTTTAAAGAGAAGCCGGAGATATTTTCCAGGGAGGCAAAAAGAGAATGGCTTGACAAGCTGACAGGAGTGAGCCTTGGCTCGGATGCATTTTTCCCATTTGGGGATAATATCGAGCGCGCATATAAAAGCGGTGTAAAGTACATTGCACAGCCGGGCGGATCTGTGCGTGACGACAATGTGATTGATACCTGCAACAAATACGGCATGGTGATGGCATTTACAGGGCTTCGTCTGTTCCATCATTAATGGGCTGTGTTATAAGTGAACAAATAACTGGGCATGACATATTAGCAAAGGTTATTAATAGGGATAATATTCTCTTATTAATAACCTTGCTTTTTTATGTGCGGGGTGCTATGATAGTCAAGGTGTGCATATAGACAGGTAAATGATGACGAAGGAAAGAGAAGTGATTGTATGAATCAGTATGATGTAATTATCATCGGGGCCGGACCGTCCGGGATTTTCTGTGCTTATGAGCTGACGAGACAGAAACCGGGTATGAAGGTGTTAGTGATTGAAAAAGGACGCTCCATTGAAAAAAGGCAGTGCCCGAAGCGAAAGACAAAGGTGTGCGTAGGCTGCCAGCCGTGCTCCATCACCACGGGATTTGCAGGGGCGGGTGCATTTTCGGACGGAAAACTGTCATTGTCTCCGGATGTAGGGGGAACTCTGCCGGAGATTCTCGGGTATGATCAGGCAATAGAATTGATTCATGAGGCAGATGAGATCTACCTGAAATTCGGGGCAGACGAGAAGGTATACGGACTTGAAGATTATGAAGCAATCGAGCGGATCCGCGCCAAGGCTATCCGGGCCAATCTGAAATTGATCGAATGTCCTATCCGGCATCTGGGAACGGAGGAAGGATATAAGATATATACCCGCTTGCAGGAGCATTTGCTAAAGAGCGGCGTGGAGATCAAATTTATGACCATGGTAAAGGATATTATCGTGGAGGACGGCACGGCAAAGGGCGTTGTTACAGATCAGGGCGAGGAATTCTATGCGCCGGAGGTCGTGGCCGGGATCGGGCGCGAGGGGTCTGAATGGTTCTCACACATTTGTAAGGAGCATCAGATTGAGACGAAGAACGGTACCGTAGATGTAGGTGTGCGCGTGGAGGTTCGTGATGAGATCATGAAGGAGCTTAATGAAAAACTCTATGAGGCAAAGCTGGTATATTATACGCCCACCTTTGACGATAAAGTACGTGTATTCTGTACAAACCCGTCCGGGGAGGTGGCGACAGAATATTATGACGAAGGGCTGGCAGTGGTGAACGGACACGCGTATAAGTCCAAAGATATGAAGACAAAGAACACGAACTTTGCGCTTCTGGTATCGAAAAACTTCACAGAGCCGTTCAAGTCACCGATCGAATACGGCAAGCGTATCGCGCAGCTGGGGAATATGCTGTGCGACGGGAAGATCCTGCTGCAGCGGTACGGGGATTTCCGGAGGGGGAGGCGTACCACAGAAGAGCGGCTGGTGCGTAATAATATAACGCCTACCCTGAAGGATGCGGTGCCGGGGGATCTGTCTTTAGTATTCCCGCATCGTATTATGGTGGCTATCGATGAGATGATACAGGCGCTGGATAAAGTAACGCCTGGGATTGCTTCCGACGAGACACTGCTTTATGGCGTAGAAGTGAAATTTTATTCCAATAAGGTTGTGGTGAACAAGAAATTCGAGACAAGCGTAAAAGGTCTTCGCGCCATGGGGGATGGGGCTTCCATCACCCGCGGGCTGCAGCAGGCTTCCGCCAATGGGCTGTGCGTGGCAAGGAGCATTTTGAACAAATAGGTACAGGCCAAAACGTAGTTGGGGACGTAGTAAAGTTAAAAAATACTACGTCCCCCGTTACATATTTAACAAAAAAATACTGCCTCCCCCGTTGCATATTTAACGAAAAAAATATATAATAACAAAGATGTAAAAAAGCTGATTGTATAAAAAAATCGGTAAATAAGCCAAATGGCGTGAAGGAGAATCGAAGATGGGAAAATATTTTGGAACAGATGGATTCCGTGGGGAAGCCAATGAAGTACTTACTGTAGAGCATGCGTTTAAGGTCGGAAGATATCTTGGATGGTATTTCGGTCAGGATCACAAGGCCCGCGTGGTGATCGGCAAGGATACAAGAAGGAGCAGCTATATGTTTGAGTATGCGCTGGCGGCGGGTATTACGGCTTCGGGTGCAGATGCATATCTTCTGCATGTTACAACTACGCCCAGCGTATCCTATGTGACAAGGACGGAGGATTTTGACTGCGGGATTATGATCTCTGCCAGCCACAATCCGTACTATGACAATGGTATTAAGGTGATCAACGGGAAAGGCCATAAGATGGAAGCTGAGGTTGAGGAGAAGATCGAGGCGTATATCGACGGCGAGGTTGGAGAACTTCCGCTTGCAAAAAAGGAAGCTATCGGACGGACCATTGACTATGCGGCAGGAAGAAACCGTTATATCGGCCACTTGATTTCCCTGGCGACCCGTTCCTTTAAGGATATGCGGATTGGCCTGGATTGCTCCAACGGAAGCGCTTTTGCTATTGCAAAGAGTGTGTATGATGCGCTGGGCGCCAAGACTTATGTGATCAATAATGAGCCGGACGGAACGAACATCAACACCAACTGCGGCTCTACTCATATTGAGGTTCTGCAGAAGTTTGTAAAGGAGAAGAAGCTGGATGCAGGCTTTGCATTTGACGGTGATGCGGATCGCTGCATTGCCGTGGATGAGAACGGAAATGTAGTGGACGGGGACCTGATCCTCTATGTGTGCGGCAAATATCTGAAAGAGCAGGGACGTCTCAACGGGGATACGATCGTAACGACGATCATGTCCAACCTGGGACTTTACAAAGCTTGTGATAAGGCAGGCCTTAAGTATGAAAAGACAGCGGTGGGAGACAAATATGTATATGAAAATATGATGCGGAATAACTTCTCCCTCGGCGGGGAGCAGTCCGGCCACATTATTTTCAGTAAGCATGCGACGACCGGGGACGGAATCCTGACGTCTCTGATGGTGATGGAAGTAATCATGGAGAAGAAACAGACTCTCGGAAAGCTTGCCGAGGATGTAAAGATCTATCCTCAGCTTCTGAAAAATGTCCGTGTGGCGGATAAGCAGACAGCCCGCGAGAATGCGGAGGTTATCAAGGCGGTGGACGCCGTTGCAGAGGCGCTGGGAGACGACGGGCGTATCCTTGTGCGGGAGAGCGGCACAGAGCCGGTGATCCGTGTCATGGTCGAGGCGGCTACGGACGAACTGTGCGCCAAATATGTAGACCAGGTGATTGACGTTATACGGGCGGAAGGCCTTATTGTAGGTTAGCGCTTTATATTTTGAGGGAAATCAGCCGATATATTTTTATAAGCGGAAAATAAAATGATTCATTAAATTACGGGACGGCAGATTTATGACAATTAACTCAACAAGCAGCAACCTTATGAAAGTTCTGTCTTCAAAGTCAATGTTCGCAGCCAGCATGCAGATGGTACAATTGAAGAACCAATGGCGGATTATTCCCGGTTACAGGGCGGCTATTTAATGGATGCGGTATTCTGAATTATGAATCTGAAAAGTGTGAACGGTGTATATGGAGAATGCATCGCAAATGGTATGACAGAAGAAGAGGCCGACAAGGTATCTAATGAAAAGCTGGCGGAACTGCTCGGGAATTATCAGGAAGCGCTTGCGCTTGCCCTTGAATTTGTCCCCCTGGATGAAAATGCAGCCGGCGAGACCATATCGTATTCAGATGTATATGACGAAAACGGTCAGCTTAAGGTTCCTGTTAAGTTGACCATGGAACAGTATCAGAATAATCTAAAGGACATCCTTGCTCAGATGATGAATGCCCTGAAGGCCAGGAAAGATGAATTTTCCGGCTTATACAAGGTTCAGTTTGGCAAATAGATTTACGGCGGGCAAGATTCTTGTACACCGTGGATGTAATTACCTGAAAACAGAAACAGACAGATTATGCGGCAGTGCAGATTCCTCCCGGCCAACGGAAAGCCGGATATGGATTTTTGCACTGCCTTTTTGCATCAGAAATCCGAAACCGGCACATAATATCTTTGATGTACAATTTGTAAAGTCAGGGAGCCGGAACATCCGGGCAGTCTGTCCGCCGGGACACGGACATGCCGGTGCACCGGTATCTTTCAGATTGAGGAGGAGGATTATGTATAAATATTTGCCGATTACAGATGTATACGCAAGAGAAATACTAGATTCCCGCGGGAATCCGACGATAGAGGTGGAAGTGTTGGCTGGAGATGAATTCTGCGGAAAGGCCAGTGTGCCGTCCGGAGCTTCTACCGGTCAGTTTGAGGCGCTTGAACTGAGAGATCAGGAGGAGCGCTACGGCGGACTCGGGGTTGAGATGGCAGTTGACAATGTGAATGCACGGATTGCCCCGGTGATCATCGGGTTAAATGTATTTGATCAGGTTACATTAGATGAGATCCTGCAGGAAGTAGACGGTACAAAGGACAAATCCGACCTGGGCGCCAATGCGATGCTGGGGGTTTCTATGGCGGCAGCCCGGGCTGCGTCCCTTGCTCTGGGGCTTCCGCTGTATTCCTATCTGGGGGGCGTGAATGCCAGCAGAATGCCGGTTCCTATGATGAATATTATGAACGGCGGGCGGCATGCGGACAACACGATAGATATTCAGGAATTTATGATTATGCCGACCGGCGCCTGTTGTTTCCGGGAAGGGCTTCGGATGTGCGCCGAGATCTACCACACGCTCAAGAGGCTGTTAAAGGAGGCAGGATTAAGCACAGCTGTCGGGGATGAGGGAGGCTTCGCCCCGGATCTTCCAGATGCGAAGGCAGCACTGCGCCTGATCGTAAATGCTGTGGAAAAGGCCGGATATCAGCCTGGCAAGGACATCCGGCTTGCTTTGGATGTAGCTGCAACAGAGTTGTATGATAACAAATTCGGGAAATATGTGTTTGAAGGCGAAGGGAAGATGCAGGGGAGCAGCGTCGTCCGTTCGGTGGAGGAGTTGATCGACTATTATGAGGAACTGATGGAGGAATTTCCGATTGTGTCTATTGAGGATCCCCTGGATGAGGAGGACTGGGACGGCTGGGAACTTCTGACTACCAGGCTGGGAATCCACACACAGCTTGTGGGGGATGATCTATTTGTGACAAATACAGAGCGGTTGAAAAAAGGAATTAAAAAAGAGGCTGCCAACGCCATTTTAATAAAGGTGAATCAGATCGGTACACTGACAGAAGCTTTCGATGCCATTGAAATGGCCAAGAATGCAGGTTACAGGACGGTCATCTCACACCGGTCAGGAGAAACAGCCGATACTATGATCGCAGATATTGCGGTTGCATTTAATGCCGGACAGATCAAGACCGGTGCGCCGTGCCGTTCAGAAAGAGTGGAAAAATATAATCAACTGCTTCGGATTGAGGAACGGCTGGGAAATGTGGCGAGATACGATAATCCGTTTGAGAAGTAATGGTCATTATGAGAAAAGAAATGCCGCAGAGCTCTGGCGCTGCGGTATTTTTGCATGGTGCGGCAAGTAAGGGAATATATTGCGGAGCCAGGGGAGATATTTCTCTGAAAAAATAGCTTGCCCCTGCTCCCGGTTTTGTCTTTGAAGGATTTTTTTACGTAAAAGGAGACCCAGAGAATCCTGAAATGACCGCGTACAGGGGAAGCCGGTCTCATCGATATCGGCAGAGGCCCCGGGGTTCAAAAATCCCGGGTAATATTTTTCAGCCACTTATAGCTTTTATAATGCTTATAAATAAAAGGTATCTTCACAAATTCATCCGTACAGATCAGGAAATACACCCACATCGGCGGCAGTTTTAAGACAAAGGCTGCGATGAAGCCCAGAGGGACAGCATACACCCACATGTCGATCGTGTCGCAGATGAAGCCCCATTTCGAGTCGCCGCCGCAGCGGAATACTCCGCAGATGAGCGCTGTGTTCACTGCCTGTCCCACTACATAGTACATATTGATGAACAGCATGATATTTAAGTATCCCTGAGCAGTCTGAGTCAGGTCTGCCATGTTTAAAAACAGAGGTCTCAGCAGAAAAATCACGATACCTCCCAGAATTCCGCTCACAAGTGTGATCCGGCAGAAACGAGAAGCGTCTGCCTTCACTGTTTCCGTGCGGCCTGCACCAATGGATTTTCCCAGGAGGATAGCCCCTGCATTGGCAATGCCAAAGCAGGCCACTGTACCCAGATTCCGGGCTACGACAACTACAGCGTTGGCCGCCACAATATCACTCCCAAGATGTCCCATAATCACAGAATACATGGAAAATGCAACGCCCCATACAACTTCGTTTCCAAAAGCGGGGAGAGAATATTTCAGAAAGTCCGAAAACAGAACTTTATTTCGCGCCCAGAGATTCTTTATGCGGAATCGTATGGTTCGGGAATGCCCGTTGTCAATAAGGCAGATGAGAAGTTCAATCCCCCTGGAAATGCTGGTTGCCAGGGCAACCCCTGTAATCCCAAGCTTTGGAGCTCCGAAGAGTCCGAAGATAAATACGGCATTTAAGAGGATGTTTAAGATCAGGGCAGAACCATTGGCAGCGGTGGCAAACACTACACGTTCGATGGTACGCATGGTACATAAGTATACCTGGGAAATACTCATAAATAAGTAAGAAAAACTCACTGTCTGCAGGTAGGGGATTCCTGTGATAATGAGTGCTTCTTCGTTGGTGAAAACCCTCATCAAGAACGAAGGAAAGAAAAATGCCAGGATAAAAAATGCTGTGGATACCAGGATAGAGAGCTGCATGCCGATTCCCATAATCCGTTCAATGGTGGCAGTGTCCTGTTTGCCCCAATATTGTGCTGCCAGCATAATCACTCCTGAGGAGATGCCTGCGTATACCAGACTTAAGACAAACATAATCTGACTGGCGAGAGAGCCGGCCGCAAGGGCATTCTGATTTACAAAACCAAGCATGATTACGTCTGCGGAGCTTACCGCAGTTGTAACCAGATTTTGTAAAACAATGGGGATCGCAAGGCGGGCCATGGCCCGGTTAAAAGAAGGACTGCCTGCGCCAAGTTGTGTCTGCATGATATAATCCTCCATACATTTTAGTAATACAGTACCATTGTAGAGGATAATCACTGAAATTGCCACATAAAATCTTGACTCTAACTGTAAAAAAGTTTATAAAGAAATATGATACAATGTATTTTAAGAATATCTGGAAGTAGATGTCTTGACAGAATGAGAGACAAAGTTTGTATATGAGAGAAAGAGTTATTGCAAAGGAGTTGCATAAAGATGGCAGTAAATACGAAAAAAGGGAAAAACATGGATAAAAATATTTCTTTAAATTTCAAGCAGGGAATAGCGGCCGGATTATTGCTTTCCTGCGGGATCGTAGTCAATAGCGTGGCAGATAACCGGTGGCTCGGGGCAGTTTTTTTCACGGTGGGGCTTCTGACGATTATTGACAGGGGGCTTAAGCTGTATACGGGAAAGATCGGCTTTTATAAGACTGTTCCGGTGAAAGAACTGATCACTATGTTCATCGGCAACAATATAGGGATTCTAATTCCGGCCTATATTACAGCATATTATAAGCCGGAGGTAATGGAAACGATGCAGGCAGTCAGTGATCAGAAGTTCAGCAACTCCTGTATGTATATGTTTCTGTACGGATGCTTATGCGGAATGATGGTGTTTACAGCTGTTTGCTGCAGGAATCAACTGATTACAGTGCTTGCGATCGCAACATTTATCATGTGCGGTTGGGAACACTGTATTGTAGATTTCACATATCTTATGTTAAATCTCAGCTTACTGAATACTGCAAAATTTTTCTGCGTAGTGTTGGGCAATTCTGTCGGGGCAATTGCCCTGCATTGGCTGATTGATGAGAATATCCAGAAGGAATAGAGCAAGAGCATTAATGCAGCATAAGGAGTTTCTTGTTATGGAAAACGCATATGTTTTAGAATTATCAGAATCTAAGTTCAAGGATCTGTACATCTGTTCCTGCGGCTATGCCCAATGTGAACCTCTGCACAGCTTCGGACCGGCCGTGCGCCCCAATTACCTGATCCATTATATTATAGACGGGGCGGGGGTCTATCAAGTTGGAGAGCGTAAGTACCGGCTGGGAGCCGGGGAAGGATTTCTGGTGGAGCCGGAGGTGCTGACATACTATCAGGCTGACCGGGATGAACCATGGAGTTACTTGTGGATCGGCTTTGCAGGGAAATATGCGAAAGAATATCTGGAGGATCTGGGGTTAAACAGCAGACAGCTTACGTTTCACAGCAGTCAGGGGGAGGAGATCAGGGAGCTGCTCCTTAGTATGCTGAAGTGCCAGGATGGGTCTGCGGCGGGGCAGTACCGTCTGCAGAGTCTGTTATACGGTTTTTTTGAAGTTTTGTCCAGGGATGTTGTGGTGAAGGAAAACGCGCAGTCCATGGAGAATTTTTATATTGAGCGGGCAATCAAATATATCAAAAATTATTATTCCGAGGGGATTAAGGTTATGGACATTGCCGATTATCTGTGTGTGAACCGGAGTTACCTCTATAAGCTTTTTAAAAACAACCTTCGGATGTCCCCCCAGGAGCTTCTGACCAGGTTTCGGATCTCAAGGTCAAAGGAACTTCTGAGCGTGACGAAGCTGTCCATAGAAAATATAGCGCTTTCCTGTGGATATCAGGATGCGCTTGTCTTTTCTAAAGCCTTTAAAAAGACTGTGGGGTGTGTTCCTACTGCTTACCGGAGGGAGCATGCAAAGGAAGTCGGCAGGAATCTTGCCAAGAACAAGGAACTGTTGGAGGAATTGAGGGGAAGGCATCTGCCGGAAGGTGAATCAAAAGAGTTGTGAAAAGTTCCTGCAGGACGCAAAAAAGAGGTGATCAAGGAAACATTTTGACTGTTTGTAGAAACAAAAGAATCTATCTGCTTTTTTGTGCAGCGGCTATGATATAGACATGTTGAAAGTGTCTTTAAAAATCAAAATACACAGGAGGATTTTGCAGTGAATATTTTATATCATGAAAGAAGCCGGACATTTCACCTGTACAACGATTCGGTCAGCTACATTATGATGATTATGAAAAACGGCCACCTTGGTCAGCTGTATTATGGGAAGCATATTCGCGACAAAGAGGATTTTTCTTATCTTCTGGAAATCTGTGAACGTCCGATGACTTCCTGCGTCTATGAAAATGACGGCGCATTTTCCCTGGAGCACATCAGGCAGGAATATCCTGTGTTCGGAACGACGGACTACAGGCAGCCTGCGGTAGAGGTCAGGCAGGAGAATGGCAGCAGGATTTCAGATTTTACCTATCAGGGACATGAGATAACAAAGGGTAAACCAAAGCTTACCGGACTTCCGGCTACCTATACGGAATCAGAGGAAGAAGCAAAGACGCTTACAGTCACATTAAAGGATGAAGTGACAGGCATCCGTGCTGAGCTTTTTTACACGATCTTTGAGCAGGGCGGCATCCTTGCGAGAAGTGTGAGGCTCTGCAATGAAGGGGAACGGCCGGTGCGTCTGACCCGGGTGATGAGTCTGAGTCTTGACCTGCCGGACTGTGACTATGAGTGGCAGCAGCTATCCGGATGTTGGGCGCGGGAGTGCCACGTTCGGAAACGTAATCTGGAACAGGGGATCCAGTCCATCGGAAGTATGAGGGGCAATTCCTCCCATGAGCAGAATCCGTTCCTTGTATTGAAACGCAGAAATGCAGATGAGAGACAGGGAGAAGTGCTTGGATTTTCCTTTATCTACAGCGGCAATTACCGGATCCAGGCGGAGGTGGACGCCCATCGTACACTCCGGGTGCTGGCAGGTATTGATCCGGAAACATTTGAGTGGAAGCTGAACTGCGGTGATTCTTTTCAGACGCCGGAGGCGGTTATGGTCTATACAGACAAGGGGCTTAACCATATGAGCCAGACCTTTCACAAATTATACCAGAAGCGCCTGGCGAGGGGGTATTGGAGGGATAAGACAAGGCCGATCCTGAACAATAACTGGGAGGCAACCTATTTTGACTTTACCGAGGAACGACTGGTTGAGATCGCAAAAAAGGCAAAAGAATGCGGCGTTGAATTGTTTGTACTGGACGACGGCTGGTTTGGTGCGCGCAGCAGTGACAAGGCAGGTCTCGGTGACTGGGTGGCTAATCCTGAGCGGCTTCCCGGAGGAGTTGCCCAAATTGCAGAAAAAATAGAGGATATGGGGATGAAATTCGGCCTCTGGTTTGAGCCGGAGATGGTAAATAAAGATTCTGACTTTTACAGGAAACACCCTGACTGGATTCTCTCTGCACCGGGGCGGCAGACTTCCCATGGGCGGAATCAATACGTGCTGGATTTTTCCAGAAAAGAAGTGGTGGATGCTGTTTATGTCCAGATATCCCGGATCTTGAGGGAAGCTAAGATATCTTATATCAAATGGGACATGAACCGCAGCATTACGGAGTGTTATTCTAAGGCTCTGCCGGCGGACAGGCAGGGAGAGGTTTATCATCGGTATATTCTGGGCGTGTATGATCTTTATGAACGTCTGACCAGTGAATTTCCGGAGATTCTGTTTGAATCCTGTGCAAGCGGCGGCGGGCGGTTCGATCCGGGAATGTTATATTATGCACCGCAGGCCTGGACCAGTGACGACAGTGATGCTGTGGAGCGGCTGAAGATTCAGTACGGGACTTCCATGTGTTATCCTGTCAGCAGTATGGGAACCCACGTATCCGTTGCGCCGAACCACCAGGTTTTCCGCGATACTCCGCTGCATACAAGGGCAAATGTTGCTTATTTTGGGACATTTGGCTATGAGCTGGATCTGAATAAGTTGACGGAGGAAGAGCAGAAGGAAGTAAAAGAACAGATCGCATTTATGAAAAAGTACCGGGAGGTGCTGCAGTTTGGCACATTTTATCGGTTGAAAAGCCCGTTTGAGGGGAATGAAACGGCCTGGATGGTTGTAAGTGAAGACAAAAAGACAGCTTTGGTCGGATGGTATCGGGTGCTGAATTGTGTAAATGGGTCATATACCCGTGTGCGCCTGGAGGGACTGAACCCGGAGTATCAATACCGGAATGTGAATACGGGGATCCGCCATTATGGGGATGAGCTTATGCATGCCGGTCTGATTACAAGTGATGAGACGGCGGGACAAGTGTCCGGGGATGCACACCATTGTACAGATTTTGAATCCAGGATTTATGTGTTGGAGGGAGAAGAGGTTTGACAAAGAAAATGAAATACAGTTCTGCCAGGTTTATTATGATGCTGGCGGGTATCTTTATGATTGGTATGTGTGTGGCAAGCTACAGGATCAGTGGATTTGGAGTGGATGCTTTCTCCTGTATGAACCTGGGAGTCAGCGGCTTTCTGGGTATGACCTTCGGGACCTGGCAGTTGATCGTCAACGCGGTCCTGCTGGTGATCGTCTGGTTTACTGTCAGATCCTGCATCCGGCTGGGCACATTGGTCAATATGGTTTTTGTAGGGTATACGGCAGATTTTCTGTGCTGGCTGGTGCTGGATCAGATGGGTCTGACAGTTACCATGCCTCTTCGGATTATTTTTTTGATCATTGGGACGCTGTTTGCTTCTATGGGATGCGCATGTTATATGGCTGCAGAGATGGGGATTGCGCCTTATGACAGTGTGGCTTTTATCATTACGAAGTATGCGGGGGAGAAGATCTCGTTCCGTGCAGCGCGGGTAATGTCTGATCTGGCAGCAGTGTCTGCAGGAGTTGTGTTCTGCCTGATGGCGGGGAACCGTATCTGGGAGATTGTAGGACTTGGCACTATTATCAATGCCTGTGTCAACGGGCCGCTGATACAATTTTTCCGTGGGAGATTTGAGAGGTTTGTAAAGTAAACCGGACAGTCAGGAGAAAAAGCCGCAGCGTATACAGAGGGAACTGCCGCAGGGCCGGATACCAGATTGGTTTCGGCATTGCGGCAGTTCCTTCTATGAATGTACTGTAGTCTTTGGGGATAACCGGGAATCTATGTATTATATTTCCTGAATGTTGTCTCCCTGTTTTTGCAGTCTATTTTGCAGAAGTATTATCTGATGGCCGGTGGTCGGCGGCAGACGGTCTCGCTTTTGCTGATTTGACGGAAGTTCTTTTCTTTGCCGGTTTCTTTTTTTCAACCTTTTCTGGCTGGTTTTCTTTTTTCTCGGTTTCTTCTTTTTTGGTGGATGCTTTTGGTACAGGCTTGCCTGCGGCAATCGCTTCTTCTGCTTCGCGTGCCAGTTTTTTCCTTCTCCGGGCAACTAATTCTTCCCAGTAATCCAAGTTCTCCGGCTTTGTTTCTCTTCTGATCATAGAGTAGATAATCTCAAGCATTTCCTGTCTTCCGATATCCTTCCCGAAAAGGTCGTGATAGATATTATTGATATATTCCTCCTGGGAGATGAGAGGGATATAGCTTCTTGATAATACGGTTCCGCTGTAGACGATATCTGCAACCTCGATTGCCTTAATGTTAGTCAGTACGCGGAGGCATGCCTGAACAGTGTTGATATTTAAATCTGGATTTCTCTTCACAAAGTCAGACGCGATTAATGGTTTGTCACTTTCCCATAAGATTTTCATAATTTCCAGCTGCCTGTCACTAAATTGTTTTCTCATACTGAGCCTCCTGTATTTTGTCCGCAATGGGTATTATTTTATACTTAAATTATTACACAAAAAATACAATATGAAAATATATAAAAGTAAAAAAATAGAAAAATTGATAAAATGACCGGGCAGCACTTAATAAATTATATTGTATGTTGTGTCAGATATATGTATAATAGTAACAAATAGCGGACGAAAAAATAAAGAGTATGGGTGAATATGAACAAAATATTTAAAGCACATGTTGATGAGACAGGAGAACGAATACAGACGATAAAAGAACATAGTGAAAACACTGCATACTTATGTGCACAGTTTGCTGTTCCGGAATTGAAGGAGATTGTGTACATGGCAGGACTTCTCCATGATATTGGAAAGTATCAGGAATCCTTTCAGAAAAAAATTGACGGAGCGAATATTCGGGTTGAACATTCTATCTGCGGGGCATTGGCCGTGAGATCCCAGGCTTCAGATGCGTTAAGTCTTCTTATAGAGTATTGCATTGCAGGTCATCATTCGGGAATACCAGATGGAGGAGATATGAGTAATACGCCGGATATGTCCACCTTATGGGGGAGATTAATGCGTACAACAGAAGATTACAGTTGTTATAAGCAGGAACTTTCTATCCCAGACATTGACCGGCAAAGATTTTATTGCTTTTTAATGAGAGATTGTAATCAGAATATTGATTTGATTGTGGATAAGTTCGCTTTCTTGACCAGGTATTGTTTTTCCTGTCTGGTAGATGCAGATTCTGTGGATACAGCAAAATTTTGCAGTCAGACTAAGATAGAGACACTGGAAACAGATTTTAAAAGATGTCTGAAAAAAGTCGATGCGAAACTACAATCCTTTAAATGCAAAACGGATTTACAGAGATCCCGTGCGTATTTGCAAAAAAGGGTGTTTGAAAAGGTGGATCGAGATTCTGAAGTATACCTGATGAATATGCCTACCGGAAGCGGGAAAACACTGTGCAGTGTGAAGTTTGCCTTAGAGAGGGCTGTCAGGACGAATAAAAAGCATATTATTTATGTAATTCCCTATAACGGCATTATAGATCAGACCGTAGAGGTATTTGAAGAAATATTTGGAGCAGATGCGAAGATACTTCGTCATCAGTCAACATTTTCGTACGATAGTAAAGAGTATAGTGAGGACTATCGCAGATACATGAAAAGTGCTGCGGAAAATTGGGATGCACAATTTATTATTACAACAGCAGTTCAGTTTTTTGAATCGGTTTATGCAAACCGAAGAGGCAAGCTTCGAAAATTACATAATATAGCAGACAGTATTCTGATATTTGATGAAGCTCATGTGATGCCCGTAGAATATTTACAGCCGTGCCTGCGGGCGATTGCATATGCCGCAAGATATCTGAACAGTGAGGCGGTTTTTTTGACGGCAACAATGCCTGACTTCTCAGGCTTAATGAGAAAGTATGCACTGCCGGACAGCAGGATTATGGATCTGATAGAGAATTCATCACTGTTTGATGAATTTAAAAAATGCCGGTTTCAGTATTTGCAAGAGGTATCGGAAGAAGAGTTGTTGCTAAAAGCAGAAGAATTTCCATCCAGCCTTTTCATTGTAAATAAACGTGCAGCAGCAAAGCGTCTGTTCCAAATCTGCAGCGGCAGAAAATATCATCTTTCCACATATATGACACCTTGTGACCGGCAGAGAGTATTAAGAGAAATCAGATGTGAACTCAGGCAATTAGAACTGGAGTATCCGGACGGAAGGAAAATACCAGAAGAGAGGAGGATTATAATTATATCTACTTCCTTGATTGAGGCGGGGATAGACCTGGATGTCCATACTGTATTTCGGGAGCTGGCCGGATTGGATAATATTTTACAGGCAGGCGGGAGGTGTAACCGCGAGGGAAAGAGAAAGAAAGCGGACGTGTATGTATTTGAGCTTAAAGATGATACAAGAAAGGCATCTATGGATGAAAGGTGCAATCTCGTCCGAGGCTTGATAAGACAATATGTGGATATCTCATGTGAAGAATGTATTAAGGAGTACTATAACAGATTATTTCAGTTGAAACAGGAAATGATCCAAAAAAATTCTATATCATGGGATTGTAAGGATATCAGATCGATTCCATTTCGTGAATATGCAGAAAAATTTGAGTTGATCAATTCCAATACGTTCTCCGTCGTTGTACCCCAAGATGAAAAGAGCAGACATCTGGTGGAGACTCTTAAATATACCGGAGCGGGCGTTGAAAGAGAACTGCAGCCCTATGCCTGCACTGTGTATAGATGGGAACTGGAGGACTTGATCCGGCAAAATGCAGTGGATGATTTTGATACAGGAATGTATTGCCTCATTAATCTGGATTATTATGATAAAGAAACAGGAATTTCATTTGAAGCAAAGGATTATTGGATTGATTGAAAAGGGAGGGAAGAGATGAGTTACGGATTTAAGATTATAGTGGAAGGAGACTACGCGTGTTTTACGAGACCTGAATTAAAAGTAGAACGTGTAAGCTATGATGTTCCGTCGCCTGGGGCATTGGAGGGAATGCTGAAAAGTGTCTATTGGAAACCGGCAATACGTTACATCATTGATAGGATCGTCGTGTTTCATCCTATTGATTTTGTTAACGTACGGAGAAATGAGGTGAAAGATAAAATTCTTTATAGTGCGGTGAGGGGGCAGATGAATAAAAAGGGGGGAGATCCTTGCATTTATGCGTCAGAAAGCCGGAGCCAAAGGGCTGCGATGATATTAAAGAATGTGAAATATGGTGTTGAATTTCATTTTGAATTGACAGGCCTGAGAAGTGGAGAAGAAGATTCAGAAAATAAGCATTTTAATATTATTAAGAGAAGGTTGGAAAAAGGACAATTTTTTAGGTGCCCCTGCCTGGGCTGCAGCGAATTTCCGGTAAAGAGGATTGATCTGGTAGAGGAGATTAATGAGGATTTGATCAGTGATTCCATTAAGGAAATGGGAGATGTGGATCTAGGATTTATGAGTTATCGAGTTGAATTTTCTGACAGAGGCAGACCAATTAATGACGATTGGGAAAATCCCAGATTTTCTGATAAGGCATCTACGGTTTATTACCGGCCGCATATGGTAAAGGGTGTAATCGATGTAAAAAAATACAGGGAGGAATTAAGATGCTGATTCATGCACTATGCAAATATTATGATATTCTTGCAAAAGCAGAGAGAGTTCTTCCGGATGGATATTCAAATGTTAAAGTACATTATCTGGTCAGCCTGACAAGTGACGGATCTATAGATGAGATCATCAATTGTCAGGTAAAGGAAGTGCAGCAGTCATCAAAGGGGAAGGCAAAAGAAATATGGCTGCCAAAGGATATGAGAATGCCGCAGAGAACGGAAAAGCCAGGTATTGACGCTAATATTATTGAACATCGGCCTCTCTATCTTTTTGGACTGAATATGGAAAATGATGCTCTTTCGCCGGACGACCGGACAGATAAAGCCAGAAAATCTCATGAAGCATTTGTCAGAGCTAATCTGGAATTTATAGAAGGGTTGGATTTCCGGCTGATTCATGCATACAGAATGTTTTTACAGAGGTGGAGGCCGGAGGAAGAAACGCAGAATGAATGGCTTACAGGACTTGGAAAGAATTATGGCAAGTCAGGATTTGCATTTTGTCTTTCCGGATATCCAGAACAGTTGCTGCACGAGGATCCACAGGTCATAGAACGGTGGGACAAGTTATACCGGCAATTGGAATCCGAAACCCCAAAGGAACATATGTCACAGTGTGCAGTGGAAGGTAAGAAAGCAGCAATTGCCAGGATACATAATAAGATTAAAGGGGTATATGGAGGACTTGCTACAGGAACAGTTCTCGTAGGATATAATAATCCTTCCGAGAATTCTTATGGAAATGAGCAGTCGTATAACAGCAACATTTCCGAGGACGTGATGAAGAAATATACCGAAGCACTAAATTATCTGCTTGGAAGCAGAAAACACAAAATGTTGTTGGACGATATGACAGTTGTGTTCTGGGCAATGGCAGAAAACGAAAACTGTGAAGATTTTATTATGGCAATGCTTTGCGGACAGACGGAACAGATGAATGCGGAACAGACAGAGCGTATGTTTATGAACCTCATAAAAGACGGGAAGAAAGGGAAGATCACAGAAGGAAGACTGCAGTCTTTGGATATCGTACAACCGGAAGTAGATTTTTATATGGTCGGGCTTAAGCCTAATTCTTCCAGATTGGCAATCAAATTTGTCTATCGGAAGAAATATGCGGAAGTGCTTTGGAATATTGCCAGATTTCAGAAAGATTTGCAGATTTCAAATGAGATACGCCCGGTTTCATTATCCCGGGTTAAGGCAGAACTGGTATCTCCGAAAAGTAAAAACGATGTGGTCAGCCCGGCACTAATTGCTAAGATACTAGATGCAATTGTACGTGGAGGCAGATATCCGGAATCACTGTTGGAAACTGTTGTACGCAGGATCAAGACAGATAAAGACATGCATGTAAATGAAGTACGGGCCGGCTTGGTTAAAGCCTGTATTAACAGAAATTATCAAAAGGAGGAACTAAATGTGGCACTAGACAAAGAAAATAGGACACCGGCTTATTTGTGTGGAAGATTATTTGCAGTTTTGGAACGATTGCAGCAAGACGCATCCAACAATTCTTTGAATCGGACTATAAAGGATGCATATTTTGCCTCGGCGTCGTCAAAGCCTGCAATTGTGTTCCCAAAACTTTTGAAGCTGGCACAGAATCACCTGAATAAAGTGAAAGCACAAGTGTTTTATAACAAGTTGATAGGCGAGATCATAGAACCGCTTGCCGGAGAGTTTCCGGAGACACTTTTGCTGACTGATCAGGGAAGGTTTATCATCGGTTATTACCAGCAGCGTCAAAGTTTTTATGAGAAAAAAGAAATTGAAAAGTTAGAAAACGAGGAGGAAGAAAGTTATGGC
This sequence comes from uncultured Dorea sp., assembly GCA_947645355.1. Lineage (GTDB taxonomy): Bacteria > Bacillota > Clostridia > Lachnospirales > Lachnospiraceae > Dorea_D. The sequence goes on from CANSCI010000020.1 coordinate 29,148, forward strand.
AATTAATAACAGGTATGATTTTGTAATGCTTTTTGATGTGGAGAATGGGAATCCCAACGGAGATCCTGATGCAGGCAATTCACCAAGAGTGGATGCGGAAACAGGTTTTGGCTACATCACAGATGTATGCCTGAAGAGGAAGATAAGAAATTATGTGGATCTTTGTAAGGAGGGGGAACCAGGTTATAATATTCTTGTTAAGCCGGATAAGTCACTTAATACAAAGTTTAAAGAAGCGTATGAGACGGAAGAACTCAAACTGAAGAATAAAGGGAAGAATACAGATGATGTCAAAAAAGCACGTGAGTATATGTGCAGAAATTACTACGATGTACGCATGTTTGGCGCTGTAATGTCTACCGGAGATGATCCGTGTGGAATTGTCAGGGGGCCGGTACAGATTAATTTTGCCAGAAGTCTGTCTCCGATCAACATTCAGGATGTCACGATCACGCGCCAGGCCAGGACTACGGAAGACCGCCGGGAAACGGGTGAGACTGAGATGGGGAGAAAAAGCGTGATTCCATATGCACTCTACAGAGCGGAGGGATATGTTTCAGCAGCACTTGCGAATAAGACATCAGACATATCAGAAGATGATATTGAGTTGTTATGGACGGCTATTATTAATATGTTTGAGCATGACCATAGTGCGGCAAGAGGGAAAATGTGCATGAGGAAGCTGTATGTTTTTGAGCATGACAGTGTGCTTGGCAGCTGCCCGTCCCATATTTTGTTTGACAAAGTTGAGGTGTCTCTGAAAAATGCAGGTATGCCGCCCCGTTCGTTTTCAGATTATAGTATAAAGTTGGATACCTGTATGCCGGACGGTGTGGCGGTTATTGAAAAAATATGAGTACAATAGAAATAGCAATCAGGTCAGTGCAGCATTACATGTATTGTCCGCATCGATGGGGCTTGATGGAAATAGACCAGGCATGGGCAGAGAATTTTTTTGTTACGAAGGCAAATCTGATGCATAACCGTGTCCATGATCCGGAGCATCACTACTATTCCAGGGGAAAGCAAGTATATACTTCGGTTCCGGTGTACAATGATCTGGAAGCATATAATTTGTACGGAGTGACAGATTGTCTCGAAGCTGCGGAAAATAAGCAAGGAGTATCTATTGATCAGAGTGTGACGAAGTATCAAATCTGTATCGTAGAATATAAACCTACGAAACCTAAGAATCAGGAATATCGAGAGGAAGATTTAATGCAGGTTTTTGCCCAGAAGTTGTGTGTGGATTATGTCTTTGGGGGTGATTGCGATGCAGCGTTATATTATGCAGATATAAAAAAGAGAGTTACGCTTCCTCTGAGAGAAAATTTTGCATTATATGATGAAAAGCTTCGGAGATTACTTCAAGAGATGAGGGAGTATCTGGAAAATGGAACGATTCCGCAGATCAGAAAGGGACAGAAATGCAGTGGATGTTCTATGAAGGATTTGTGTATGCCGTCGGCCGGAAAAATAAAATCATTCCGAAAAGCAATTGAAGACACAGGAAAGATGGAAGTATAAAGATTATGAGAAAACTTTTAAATACAGTTTATGTTACCAATGAGCAGGCATATCTATTGCTTGACGGAGAGAATTTTGTATGTAAGGTCGAAGGTGTGGAGAAATTAAGGATCCCCTTTGACAATATAGAGAATGTTGTATGTTTTAATTATGCAGGGTGTTCACCTGCGTTAATGGGAAAATGTGTCGGCAAGACGATACCAATTAATTTTGTTTCACCGCAGGGCAAGTTTCTGGCCAAGGTTTGCGGGGAGACAAAAGGAAATGTGTTTTTGAGGGTTGCTCAGATTGACAGTTTCAGGGAAAACGGACTTCTTCTTACGAGGAATACAATGGCTGCAAAATTCAGCAATACGAGACAGTTAATACGGCGCAGTCTCCATGACAATGAAAAATTGCGGGAAGACTTAGAAATAAAAAGGGCAATTGAAACATTGTCAGATAGCATTGATAAGGTATTTGAGGCTGAAAGTACAGAAGCCATACTGGGTATCGAAGGAAATTGTGCAAAGGTTTATTTTTCTATATTTAATAAGCTGATTACAAATCAGAAGGTTCCATTTACTTTTGAATTTCGCACAAAGAGACCTCCGCTAGATCCGGTGAATGCAGTTTTGTCGTTCGTTTATACTTTGGCTACAAGTGAGTGTGCTGCTGCCCTGGAGACCGTAGGGTTGGACAGCTACATAGGGTTCTGTCATACACTCCGAAGTGGGAGGAGTTCGCTGGCATGCGATCTTGTGGAAGAGTTCCGCTGCATTGTTGAGCGTTTTGTTATTACTCTTTTGAATCTCCAGATTATTGGGGAACATGATTTTGAGAAACAGATCTCCGGTGCTGTGTGGTTAAATGAGGACGGGAGAAAGAAAGTTTTGACGCGGTGGCAGGAGAAAAAGCGCTCAGATATAGTGCACCCATATTTAAAACAAAAAATACCGTGGGGCCTTCTTCCTTATGTCCAGAGCAATTTGCTGGCAAAGTATGTAAGAGGGGAAATTGAGGAATATCCTCCATTTTTGCAAAAATAGGTGATCATTATGATGGTATTAATAAGCTATGATGTAAGTACGATGGACAAAGCGGGAAGGACAAGACTAAGAAAGGTTGCAAAGGAATGTAAAAATCATGCCCAGAGAGTACAAAACTCTGTTTTTGAGGCAGATTTGGATTATTCTGCATTTTTGAAATTAAAAGACAAACTGGTAAAATTGATTGACCCTGAGAGAGATAGTCTTCGATTTTATTATCTTGGCAACAATTGGAAAAAGAAAATAGAACATATCGGAGCAAAACAAACATATGATCCGGAGGGTGTGATTATTATTTAGCATTAAGATTGGGCGAACCTTAGGTGATGGGAAAAAGCGGAGAGGTTCGCCTGAAAAATATAGGGTTATGAAGCATATTTGCAACATATTTCAAATGAATAAAGTGAAAAATGTCCGCTTCTTGCTTTATTTAGGGATGTGGTTGGCTATAAACACAATATATAGCGGTCGCGTCCCGCGAGGGGCGTGTGAGTAGAAATTTTGGATTTGGAGCGTTGTACATGATTATTTATGTCGCGTCCCGCGAGGGGCGTGTGAGTAGAAATTGAAATCATCATGGATAATGACAGCAGATTTGCGTCGCGTCCCGCGAGGGGCGTGTGAGTAGAAATAACTTTGCAAAAAAGCTGTGCAACGAAACCGCAAGTCGCGTCCCGCGAGGGGCGTGTGAGTAGAAATGGGGAAAGAGCGTGGGCGGTTTGAAAGGGAATTTGTCGCGTCCCGCGAGGGGCGTGTGAGTAGAAATACAACATGAGCGACGTAAATTGGATTTCGGAGATTGTCGCGTCCCGCGAGGGGCGTGTGAGTAGAAATGTTTGTTGATTATGTGAATAGAAGCAAATACAGCGTCGCGTCCCGCGAGGGGCGTGTGAGTAGAAATGGTAGTCATAGTTGCAAAGGAGATTATCATGCAGGGTCGCGTCCCGCGAGGGGCGTGTGAGTAGAAATTGGAGGAACAAAACAGACTGCTGAAGCTGCCTTGGTCGCGTCCCGCGAGGGGCGTGTGAGTAGAAATAAACAAAAATCTGCCTTAATGTCTGTACCTGCCATGTCGCGTCCCGCGAGGGGCGTGTGAGTAGAAATTTATGGAATTAGGAGATATTTTTACAGTTTGTTGTCGCGTCCCGCGAGGGGCGTGTGAGTAGAAATTGAAAAGCCACAGCCTTTCCGAGTATATGAACCTGTCGCGTCCCGCGAGGGGCGTGTGAGTAGAAATATCTTGCCGGATTCGTGCCGGGACGAAGCGCGGGTCGCGTCCCGCGAGGGGCGTGTGAGTAGAAATTCCGGTGAAATTTTTGAAGAAATTTTGAATGAAGTCGCGTCCCGCGAGGGGCGTGTGAGTAGAAATGCAACCTGCGTGTGGGATTTGGTGGTTGACTGTTGTCGCGTCCCGCGAGGGGCGTGTGAGTAGAAATCGTAACAGCGTCAATTATCCGCAGGGGATATACGGGTCGCGTCCCGCGAGGGGCGTGTGAGTAGAAATTGAAATCATCATGGATAATGACAGCAGATTTGCGTCGCGTCCCGCGAGGGGCGTGTGAGTAGAAATAAATAATCATTTTTATAAAGCCATATATGCAATTTGTCGCGTCCCGCGAGGGGCGTGTGAGTAGAAATTAGCATGGATGCCAGATTGCGAAAAAGAGCCAGAGCGTCGCGTCCCGCGAGGGGCGTGTGAGTAGAAATACGCATGATTGGTCTATAATTCTCATAGAATCTGGTCGCGTCCCGCGAGGGGCGTGTGAGTAGAAATCCGTTCCGGTCAATCTGGATAGTAGTGGGATTGTGTCGCGTCCCGCGAGGGGCGTGTGAGTAGAAATTAGGGGAGCGCAGTGCAGTATTGCGAGGATCGTAGTCGCGTCCCGCGAGGGGCGTGTGAGTAGAAATGCGACAGCGCAGAGCCTAAGTCCGTAGTTGATTGTCGCGTCCCGCGAGGGGCGTGTGAGTAGAAATGATATTGCATGGACACGGTTGGAAGATGAAATATTGTCGCGTCCCGCGAGGGGCGTGTGAGTAGAAATCGGCAAGCCGATTGAGTATTTTTTGGAGTAGCTGGTCGCGTCCCGCGAGGGGCGTGTGAGTAGAAATATAACGTGGATAAGGTTGTGGAGCAGTTGAAAGAAGTCGCGTCCCGCGAGGGGCGTGTGAGTAGAAATGATAAATATGCAGACATATACAACCTTGCGCCAGGTCGCGTCCCGCGAGGGGCGTGTGAGTAGAAATGAGAGGCACGAGAGACAGCCA
>CANSCI010000021.1 GCA_947645355.1 uncultured Dorea sp.
TTTTAATTTTGGAATTATTTTTGCTGTTATCTGCATTATTGGTGGTTTGCTTATGATTATCTTGTATAAGCCGTACTGGTGGCTGATGAAAAAGCAGGAAATGCCTGATCATTACAAATGGTATCTGCGCATACCGGGAATTTTGTTTATTTTGTTTGGCATTGGGATTATCGCCATAAGTATTATTAACAATTTAGCGTTTTGATTGAGGGGGGTGCAGGCATCTGATGAATGGTGTGGAAAAATGAGAAAAACGCTGATTAAAAAGACACGGATAATGTTATGTGTAATAGGCACAATATTTTTTATTCTGCTTATTTGGACGGTATGGGGCAATAAAGCATTGATGGTGAGTACAATTTCAATCTCAAGCAGCCACATTCCTGCCGCATTTTCTGGCTTTCGGATAGCACAGGTATCAGACCTGCATAATAGTGAATTTGGAAAAAACAATACAGAACTGTTAAAACTGCTATCCGAGAGTCGGCCGGATATCATCGCGATAACTGGCGACCTCATAGATGCCAATCACACGGATGTAGGGATAGCGTTAGGCTTTGCGCAGGAATCCGTCAGGATTGCCCCGACCTATTATGCGACGGGAAACCATGAAGCAGCAAGCCCGCAATATGATACTTTGAAAGCCGGGCTTGAAGAAGCGGGGGTTATCGTGCTGGAGGATGAAGCCGTTTCCTTAGAGCGGAATGGGGAAACCATAACACTGCTTGGATTGGGTGATCCGGATTTTACGGTCAAGGGAGGTATGTTTGGTGAAACCTCTGCTATGGTTAGTACGAAATTGAAAAATCTGGATGACGGCGAAGGAGGGTATACCATTTTGCTCTCACATAGGCCAGAACTGTTTGAAACGTATGTAAACTGCGGCATTGATCTGGTCTTTGCAGGCCATGCGCATGGCGGCCAGTTCCGGCTGCCGTTTATCAGTGGGTTGGTTGCCCCCAATCAGGGATTGTTTCCTCAATATGATGCCGGACTATATACAGACGGCAGCACAAGCATGGTGGTCAGCCGTGGCATTGGAAACAGTATTATACCATTCCGCTTCAATAACCGCCCGGAGATTGTTTTGGTGGAACTTAATGCCAGATAATACTACAAAAGACAAACCGCCGCACTATGGACTTCACCCGCCATATGCGGCGGTCTGCCTTTTCCGCAGGCAGGCCGGGCGGCCTGATAATGGAAATCACTTGGAAAGTTGGGAACTTAGAGGTAATATGCTTACACGGCGGTTTGCGTTTCCCCTATATCATGCAAAAACGTCAACGTCTCTTAATAATTAACGGTAATTGACCGATATATAAATTGACAATATATATCGAAAGGAAGGAAGCGGTATGGCAAAGGAAGAGATTACACCGAGTGAATGGCAGATCATGGAAGTCCTGTGGGCGTGCGGGGAGCCTTTGACATCCTCCGAGGTCTACAAGAGGATGCAGGGGAATGTGGATATGTCGATGAGGATGGTGCGGGTGCTGATGAACCGCCTGAACCAGAAGGACATCCTCGGATACACGGTGGATGAGCATGATTCAAGGGTTTACCACTATTATGTGCAGAGGTCAAGGGAGGAATGTGTAAAGGAGAAAAGCAGGAAGTTTGTGGACAGCTATTTTTCCGGCAGCGGGACAAATGCAATGGCGGCGCTTTTGCAGAGCTTCGCACTGACGGATGAGCAGATAAAAGAGCTGGAGGAGATTCTGGAGAAAAGCAAGGAGCGGGGGACAGAATCCACGGATAAAGAGGGTGAACCCCATGCCTGACTGGGGCAGCCTTTTGGATTTCTGTGCGGCATATTATGCCACCCAGCTTGTGCGGTGTGCGGCTTTTTCCTTTTTGCTGCTCGGACTGGTGATGCTGCTCCGGAAGATGCTTTTTTCAAGACGGACATTCATAAGGGGGCTGTTATGGTCATCCTTCCTGCTCATCCCGTTTCTTGGAAAGTTGAAGCTGTTTTATGAGAATAAGGCAGTGGTGAGAATAACAGGCCGGATAACGCATGGAACCATGACCTGCCTGTGGGCTGACCGCATTTATATGGCGGGCATCCTTATAGCTGTTGTCTGTATATTCGGAAAGCGGCTGCGCCTCCGGAAGTCGGTTGCCGGGATGGAAAAGATTTCTCTGGATAATATGCAGGTCAGGATTACAGACATGAATGTGACGCCGTTTACAGTTGGGCTGCTGAAACCAAAGATTGTCATTCCTAAAGTGGTATGGGGGAGTTACAGCCAGGATGAATTAAAAGCTGTTGTACAGCATGAGCGGACGCATATCCGATTGGGGCATTTATGGTTTGGGCTTGCATGGGATATCCTGCGGTGCCTCTTATGGGTGAACCCGTTGCTGACAATCTGCCAGAAACAGTTCCGGGCGGATTTGGAGGATATTTGCGACAGGGTGTGCATACAGAGCAGCGGGAAGCCGGCGCATGAATATGGCATGGTGCTGCTGAAAACCCTGAAACTGCTGCGCTCTGGGACAGAGGGTACGCCGCCCGCCGTCACCTATGCCGGGGAAAAGGAATTTGCAGACATGAAAAGGCGGATGGGCGAGATTGCAGGTTTCCGCCCATACCGGAAAAAACTGTGCATGGGCATGGTAGCCATAGTTTCTCTGATAATTGTGGTTATGCTGCTGGCGGTACATACCCATTCCTATGCACGGTGCAATGAAAGTAAAGATATCATGGTTGGAAATTATGACGGAGAACCCGGAATAGTTTCTTACGATACCGAAAAACTTAGAGAAATAATTTCATATGATGACAGGTATGTTTATGTTGAGCGAGATGCCTTTGAGAATTTTTTAGAAGAAAATGATGCAGACGGAGAAATATGGATTGTTTTTGGCGGATTTTATAAACTGCCGGGTTTAGCTGGTGCAGCGGAAACTTGTATATATGAAAGAGGTTCAAGAGGCAGTATAGTACAGATTCCCTATGAAGGCATACGGGATAGCTGGTATATGGAACTGCTTAAATTGTTATAGGCGTAGCATGGAAACGAAATGGATTTCAAATAAATTTTATATCAAGGAGGACAAAATTATGGCAATGGAGATTACAAGCAATTACAGCAGCTATGCGGCACAGGGCATGGCGGACAACACAAAGAAAAGGGCAGAGAAGACATCGGAACCGGTTAAAACTAACAATACGGAAAGCACATCAGATTATTTAAGCAAATTGCAAAAGCAGGTTCCGTATATGACGCTTGAGGTTGGGAGCGGCCTGTCAATGGCCAGAGATAACAAAGTCAATACACTGGCTGTAAACCCTAAATTGCTGGAGAAGATGCAGAATGACCCGGAGAAGGCAAAGGAATATACACAGCGGTTGAAGGATATTGAAAATGCACAGAAATTTGTAGATGGGTATATGAAAGCCAAGGGATCTAAAACAAAATTTAGCCATTGGTATGTGGATGAAAATGGAAATTACTCACATATCGCCTATTATGAGCATGATAATACCTTCTATAAAAAACTTAGTGAGAAATCGCGGGAGAATATTGAAAAACATATTGAAAAAACAAGAGAAAAAGCGGCAGAAAAACAGAAAGAGTTTCAGGAAAAACTGGAAGAAAAGCGGACTGGACAGGAAGATGGAACAGCAACTCCGAATAAAGCAGAGCAGCTTTTAGAAGAAAAAATGTCTGCTTCCAAAGATGGCACGATTTATCTGAATGACACAGATATGAAAACAATTATCGAAGCTGTCCAGGAAGAGGATGCGGGCAAAACCACTGTGAAAGATCAGCCGCAGGTTGGTGCGAATCTGGATTTGAAGATATAAGAGGAGGCGAGGATATGAATATCAACAGTAACAATATGAAATGGTTTTCGGGATATTCCCTGATGAACAGGCTGTTTTCGCAGAAGAATGGAAATAAAACAAGTACATCTAGCCAGATGGGTGCTGCTATCAGCGGAGGGGTAAAGCATAAGCACAGCAATTTATACTATGATGAGAACGGTATTCCCTGGATGTCAAAAGAGCAGGCGGACAGATGTATATCGGGGAGAAGTGACTGGAAAAAAATTGTGTCTGTGTCAGATGAAGTAAAGGCAGAACTGGCAGAGGTGGTAAAACAGGATTTTATCAGCACCAATGGAAAGAGCATACCGGAAGGAACCAGGAGAAACGATGTCATCAATAAGTATTTAAACACTCTTCCTTCAAAACAGCGCAGTTCTGCTTCGTGGACATTGGACAGAATGGCAGGGGATTATGGAAGCCGTTTGGAGGCATTGGTAAAACAGAACAATCCGGGATGGAAACCGGGGGACGCTTTTGACACCAGTATTTTAGACCAGCTTGATGGGACGCTCGGCGGAGTGGATTTCAGGGCGTAAATTTGGAAATGGAGGATTTGATATGTCAGTAAATATAGAGGGAAATATAAGCCAGGCGGGTGCAGCAAGCGGATGGTATCAGAATAGCAGAGTGGCCAGTCCGCAGGAGAAGGAAAAGGATGCGCTGCAACCGAAGGCGGACAATGCGGTGAAGGTTTCCATTTCGCAGGAAGGCATTGAGAGCTATCGGAAACAGACCCGTGAAAAAGGGACATCGGGCAGAGTTATTGCAAAAGGGAATAAGGAGAGCGTTATAAGGCAGGCAAAACAGACGGCAAGCGCACTGGCCGCAAACGCCTATGGCGGTGAACTGGCCGGAGAATTGGAAAAGCTGAAAGGGCAGAGGACAGGAAGCGCATACGCCATTGCAGACCAGATGGAGGATTCCGTCAGGGCGTATGGCAACCTTTATGATGAAATCGTGCGGGGCTACCAGAACGGCACAAGGGAGCGTTATGTGGAGGATGAAAATTCAGAAACGGGTTTCCGTAAAATGACAATGGAAGAAGAATTAAGTGAGCTTGACCGGGCATTCCAGAAGATAGCGGACAGAGCGGATACCAAAGAAATGATAGAGGGCGAGTTTCAGAGGCTCAGAACTGAGGGAGGGAAGGGGCTTTCCACGAATGTCTCTAAAAAGCCGCAGGAGACAGATGGAGATGCCCCGGAAACAGCCGGAACGAAAATGAAAAGGCTGGCGCAGGAATGGAGGGATGCCTACAAGACTTCCGGTTCCAAGGAAAGCAGCATGGAGAAAGTGTTATCCATGCTGAATGGTATGTTTGGCATTCATAAAGAGGCGTAATTGGATATACACATATAATTTTTACACCCTATTCCGCAGAGGCGCATAAGGCTTTGCCTCTGCGGTCTGCCCGGAGGCGAGGGGGAGTGTATTTAAGGCAATGAACCGCTCGGACTTATTACGAGGGAGAGGGTGCGGTGCTGAATGACAGAGGGGCCGCAATAATAAAAATAATTGGGGATTTGAATCATGAGCATAAACGGAATAGGGGCGGGATATCCCGCATGGCGTGATATGGGAAAGGCACAGAGGAATGGTTCGGGAACGGGCTTCGCGGGCAGGATGGCGGATGCAGATGCGGCAGGGAGCAGTTCTCCCATCAGAAACAGCATGAGGGCGGCGGGGCAGACTTCGGTGCTGGATGCGTACCGTGCATCGGCGGCATCCGGGGTACGCAATGTGAAGCCTGCCTATGAAACATACGAATCCGAGAATTACAGGATTGTGCCGGACAACGAGGCGGGGTGTTTCGATATTTACAATAAACAGGGAGAAAGGATAGACGCTTTTGACTATTCTGACATCAAGGTCAGGCAGGACAGCCAGACAGGAAAGCAGTTCCTGATCTCGGAGCATGGAACCATGAGCTATGATGCTATGGTATTGGACGGCGAGCTGAAAGACGCCCTGCAGGATGTCATGGGCGTGGAAACGCTGGAAACGGAGGAACTGTCCGGTTTCATATTAAAGACCCATTCCGGCACTGGCATACAGTATCTTGTGTGGGATGGCGAGGAAGGCCGTTGGGGAAAAGTCCTTTTGCAGAGCGAGGCAGACAGGGAAAGGTATGAGACCCTTGCGGAGACCTACTTCAATAAATATCCCAACCTGATCCACGATAAGAACGCCGCATACATATGGGCTGATCTGGAGATAAAGGGGCTGGCGCAGCATACGAAGGATGGCATTGTCTCTATGGGCTTTAACGGGATGTCCTATAATGACAATACAGATTATAAGAACAACTGGAGCGTCCTGTTTTCGGAAAATACCTATAAGGCGGTTTTCGTTTGGCTGCAAAACAACAGGGGCAGCATTGAAGAAATGCAGAAGTTCGCCACATGGCAGGATGTGTTTAACAACATTGGCAGCTGGTATGACCGCATATGGTCTGATGAAGAAGAAAAGCAGGGGTATCTGAATAACTGATAAGCCACAGCCTGACAGGACAGGCATCCCCGGTTTTCCGGCAGATCGGGGAAATTGGGGAGAGGGAGTAGCTTCATGTTTTTGGAGAAGGAGGCATTATGAAAAGAGGCAACAAAAAAGATAAAGTGTCTTATTATGTTGGCTGGGGTATAGCTTACGGAACATTTGCTGGAGGAATGTTTAGCATTTTACTTCTTGAGCATTTGTTAATTGTTCTTTTCATGGGAAGTGCTTTCGGAGCGGTGATAGGCGCGATTTTTGGGAAAATGAAAACACAGTATGCAAAAGACTAACAGTAGCATATCCCCAATAAGCCACAGCCTGACAAGGCAGGGCAGGCATCCCCAACGTTCAGGCAGATAGGTGAATCGGGGAGCAGAAAATTTTGTTAATCAAAATGTATGTATGGGAGGTTCATAATGAGAAAACAAGACAAAATACTAAAAATAATTTGGTGGGTGTATATTGCCTTATTGTTGGTCTTTGTCGTTGTTAAGTTCAAAGGTTCATTTTATGAATTAACTGATAGGATTAGTACCTATTCAATGCAAGGTTCAATAAACTATAATCTTATTCCATTCAGGAGTATGTCCACTCAGATCAAGTACATTACCCAGTGGTGGGCATTAAAAAACTTATTGGGAAATATAATTCCATTTATCCCGTTTGGCTTTCTTTTGCCTATTGCATACAAAAAATTCAGTTCAACGATAAGTGTTTTCTTTACTGGCCTAGCTTCGATACTGTTAATAGAGATTTTTCAATTCCTTACTAAACTTGGTACTTTTGATGTTGATGATATTATTCTTAATATGATAGGAATTGTTTGCGGGTATTTGATGTTTTTGGTCATTAAACGTTTTTGTGTAAGAGAGAAAGGGCTATGAACGATACTGCATTGTAAAAACTGTTATGGATTTTGGGAAAATCGGGGGAGCAGGAGTGGCTTTGATAAAATGAAAGGGTGGAGAGGAAGTATGAAAAAATGTATCATGTTAGTCTTTATATTGACAGTAGGTATGTTTAGTCTCGTTGGTTGTGGGGATAAGACAGCTAAAAGCAATGTTTCAGATGCAGATGGAGCGTATTTCAGTAACAATGAAGAAAAAAAACAATTTACTGAAATTATTACAGCTTCTGGTGAGACGATTGGTATCATTGACAATAATAAAGAAATAGAAAGGTTCGTAAAACAACTGGATATTGAATCCTGGAATGATATGGAACAGCTGCCTGAAGATATAGACCTGGTATATAGCTATATATCATATGAGGTAATTGATGAACCTATATTTTTACAGGATGGAAAACAGTTAGTTAATAAGAGTACCTTAGAATTTTATATTTCACAGAAAGGTGAATATATTATACGAGATTATAATCAGGAAATAGAAGCAATAGCCAGAATATCAGAAAAGGCGGGACAGTTTCTTAATGCGCCGGAAGACTTAGACCTAAATAAGAATATAACAGCGAAGGATATACTGGATGGGTGGGGACTTGATTTTTATGTGCCAAATAGTGATATTGAAAGTGATATTGAAAAAACAGATGATATAGAGAATGCCCGATATTATATAGGTGAAACATCCTTTACAGAAGAGGAACTACGCAAGACTTCTAAAGAGCAGAAGATACAGTTTTACGGAGCAGACAAAAACACGTTGCTGAATGAAATAGACGATATTTCTGAAATAGCGCAATATCTTAACGGGTTGGCTTTGGATCAGTGGGAATATGCAGATGATGCACCAAATCCAGAAGAAGTTGAATGCCAAATTGTCAGATTTATGTTATCAAGGCATAGTAATGAAAAAGAGTTAAAAGAAATGGATACCCAGATACTTTATAAAAGCGATGGTAATTACTATATTGAGGAAATAATTCCGGGTGAATATAGTGATCGGGGAGATTCTATAACACATTATCAAGTGTCAGAGGAGATAGCAAAATATATCTTATCATATTTAGAATAGGTAAAATATATAGAATGCATTGTTTCTTTTCTGTTTTTTGGCTAAGTGATAATGGTAAATTTCTCAAACAAGATTCGAAATGGATATAGCAGGAATAGCAAAAAGCTATCAGACATACAGCCACAAGACGGGAAAGACATCATCCCAAAAGGAATGGAAGCTGTCCCAGGAAGACCTGGCTGGATTCATCAAGAAAATTCGTTCCATAAATCCTAATGCAACGCAAATTTTCGTAACTGCAACGATTAGTTGACACCAATTAAATAGCTGTTGGTGGTATGCAACTAACAAATTATTCTATTATGTTCACAAGGAGGTAATTAACATGGACATAATGGAAAATATGCAAATGGAGGTGATGAACATGGACATATCGGAAAGGCTCCAAGAGCTGCGTAAGAAAGAAGGCTATTCACAGGAGCAAGTTGCCGAGATGTTAGGACTTTCCAGGCAGGCAATTTCCAAATGGGAAAGTGGACAGGGAAAGCCGGAAATTGACAATATCATTAAACTAACAGAAATTTACCATGTAAGTGCAGATTATATTCTGTTAGGTACTGAAAAAGTATCTGTTCCAGTGCCGGAAAAGAAGGAATTGAGCCAAGAATACAAAAAAGCAATAGGCATAATTGCCATAATAGCGGCAACAGCAATAGTTACAGTGCTATTTATTACTGCATTAGGCTTGCTTTCACGATTAGGAATTTAGGAGGAAAAATTATGGAGCGAACAGGCAGGATTTCAAAGTTGTTTCTTATTATTCTTATGTTTAGCATGATTGCTATAACAATGAGTGGCTGTGTTTATGCTAATAACAAGAATTGGGACGACATGACACCCGAAGAACAAGAAGAAGTACGGCAAAATTTTGAGGAGGAACGTAAAGAACTGGAAGAGGATTTCCCGAGTGATAGTGTGGAGGGTAAATTTACATCATATATTCTTGACAAGGTTGAGGAAGGTATTGAAGATTAGTGAGGCGGACGAGGGGTGGCTGCGCCTCCTGTTCGGGGAGCCGTATGAAGTCAAGTTCCAGCCGGAAGATACGGGTTCTGCCATCCATGTATATGACGGAAACGGTGACGAGATACTGACCTACACGACGGGCGTGGGCTGGCATGAGAAGGAATCGAAAGCGGAGACGCAGGTACACGGGACTTTGAAGGCCGCCTACTATGATGCGTTCCGGGCGGCAAGGCAGGAGATAAATGCTGGTGTTGCCGGAATGGAAATGCAGGGCGGATTTGATGCGAGGGCATAGGTGGATATAGAATTTGGAAACCTGAAAATGCGCCATTCATGATAAAAAGATATGACAACCATACTGGAGGTGAATGCAGCCATTGTAACCCTTTTAAGCGGCTTTGCAAAGCTGGAAGATGAAATATTCCATTTATATAGAAGGCAGTTACAGTCGGAAATGAAAAAATAGAATCTCTTTAAGCCCACCAAATAAAAAAAACGGCGTCTTTGGTGGGTGTGATTTGGCACGCCTAAATAGCAGAAGCATAGATTTCCCTTCAAACCCGTTTTGAGTTTGGAGGCATTTTTTGTTTGTAAGTAGTAGCTTTTATTTTCATATGCTTTACTGGGGCTGGGTGGATTATCTGATAATAAAAATCCCCGTCAGCACATGGGAGCTTTATGATTTAAAAATAGAAGCCAAAAATCAACATAATAAAATTAAATTCTCCACAAACCGTAGAGGTGTGACAGCCTCTGCGGTTTTTCTTTTGTCGTTTTTTGTAAGAACACGCTGTAAGGCTGTTTTGGGTATCGGCTGCCGCTCACCGCCTGCCAATCTGGATTTTTAACAAAAAATTCAGATTGGAGGAAAGGAATATGGAGGGTAACCGCCCAAAAAGAAGAAAGGATAAGTATAATCCTTATAATATATACGAAAAGGACAAGCATTATTACATTTCATTTAAAGACGGACAAGGAGCTTTACATAAACTGGAAATCAGCAGGGCATTGTATGACACGTTTGATTCATTTGAATTAGATGATCTGGTGTATCTCAACGTAGTGGACAGGCATATTGAGCAGTCCGAGGTATGGGAAGCGACTTTGAATGTGAGGGCAGTAGAAAAGCCGGAGAGCATAGAAGAAGTCGTGCTGAAAAAGATTCAGATTGAGGCATTACATACAGCAATGAAAACATTGCCGGAAATGCAGCGTCGCAGGATGCAGTTATATTATTTTGAGGGCATGACCTATGAGCAGATAGCAAAAAAGGAAGGCTGTACGAAAATGCCAGTCAAGCGTTCCATTGAGGCTGCTGTTGAACGTCTGAAAAAAGAATTGAAAAAAATTTAAAATCAGGTAGCTACTTTTTGCGTTTAAGTGAGGAAACAGGTGAGGGAGATAAAAAATCCCTTGCCTGTTTTCCGTTTTGCGGTGAATGGGTTTGTACCATGAAAATTTCATACCCATTCACCAAGCACATTCCTGTTGTTATCGTGATGAGCGTAAGCCACGTTAGCAGGTACGCCATGAGCTGGATGGGGATAAAAGCAGCGGAATCGCACAGACAGAAAGAAAATGGTTTGCGGCTGTCCTATCCCCATCTAAGGAGCGGGAAATACCGGGCTATAACTACCAGTTTGCTACTGATAGGGCGATAACAGGCAGCAGGGACAATGATACTCCCGTCCAGTCACAAGTCGAGCGTTAGAAGCGTCGCAACAAATGAGGGCGGCTCCGGGCGATCCCCGGAGGGGTGCGAATCCCGTGGAACTGGCCAGCAGCCAGTCGTTTGGTGACTTCCCTTGTGTTTCATAACGCAATATGCCGGGGTGTCGGGGACAAATAGGCATTACTTATAGATTTGTGGAGGATAAAAAATATGTTAGGCAGAATATACCGGGGAGAGATGTATTATGCAGACTTAAACCCCGTGGTAGGTTCAGAGCAGGGCGGATACCGCCCTGTTCTCATTATCCAGAACAATACCGGGAATTACCACAGCCCTACCGTGATTGTGGCGGCAATGTCAGGAAAGATCAGCGAAAAGCCTGATTTGCCCACACACCATAAGGTGAAATCATACGCAGGGCTGAAAGAAGAATCCCTTGTGCTTCTGGAGCAGTTACGGACGATTGATAAAAAGCGTTTGCAGGAATATATCGGGCGGCTGAACCGGGCAGATATGGAACAGGTAGACCGCTGCCTTGCTGTAAGCCTTGAGCTGTGTGTTGGCAGTGAAGCCGGACAGCGACCTTGAAAAAGCGGCAGGGCGGGCAGGAATTGTCTGCCCCTGCGCTACATAGGGAGGGAAAGGAGGCATATTATGAGGTCAGCAGAACAGCAGAGGATGGAAAAGGAGATAAACGGCTGCCAGATTACTTTGTCTTTTTCGGCAAAGCCAGTGGACGGGGTAATGGATAAGATACAGTCTATTTTATCAAAAGCATATGATGAGCGGGTGCAGAATGACCTGATGGATATGATTGGCTTAGAGCTTCCTTGCAGGTGACAAGCCTTGCGGGTGACACTATAAATTTCAAAATCGCACATTTGCGGTTGAAAGAGTTCCTTCCTATAATAATGGCACAGGCGGATAGCCGCCAGCGAACCTTGAAAATTCCATATAGTGCATCCCGTATGAAATTTTTATTACGGGAGGATATAGCCAATGAAAAGAGTTTACACTTTATACAGAGTTTCCACAAAGAAGCAGGTAAACATCAGCGAGAACCATGACAACGACATCCCCATGCAGCGGGGAGCCTGCAAGGAATTTGTAAAATACAGGCAGGATTGGGAAATCGTAAAAGAATATGAGGAAAAAGGCGTCTCCGGCTTTAAGGTGTCCGCCAAGAACCGTGACGCAATCATTGATTTGCAGGAAGCGGCACTGAACAAGGAATTTGACGTGCTGCTGGTGTTCATGTTTGACCGTATCGGACGAATTGATGACGAAACACCATTTATTGTAGAATGGTTTGTCAAGACAGCGGGCGTTGAAGTGTGGAGCGTGAAAGAAGGCGAGCAGAGATTTGAAACGCACGTTGACAAGCTGACAAATTATATCCGGTTCTGGCAGGCGTCCGGAGAGAGCGAAAAGACTTCCATCCGAATCAAGACCAGAATCCAGCAGTTGAAATTAGACGGACTATATACGGGCGGGGCATTGCCCTATGGATACCGGATCGTGCCGAGCGGAATGAAAAACCGGAAAGGGCAGGAGCTGAAGAAATATGAAATCGACCTTGAGCAGTATGTAGTGTATCGGAAAATTGTTGAAAAGACAATCAACAACGGCACAGGCAGTTATGTCATGGCGCATTTCCTGAACGACCAGGGATATAAGACAGCCAACGGGAAGAAATTTACCAGCAAGTCGATTCTGCGGATACTGTCAGCGTCACTTCCGAGGGGTTGTACCAGTGAGGGCGAAACTTCGGAAGCATTGCAGCGATTAAGGATTATCAGTGACGAAGAAGCAGTAAGGATTGACGAGATTCTGAAACAGCGGGCGCAAGTCGATGAAGAAAAACGCCAGCTTGCCATACGGACAAAGGGTGAGGCGATGTTGTCCGGCAATATCTTCTGCCAGCATTGCGGCGGGAGGATAACAACCACCCACCATAAAGACCATTATTTCCGTAAGGACGGGAGCGAATACCTGAAAGATGTATTGAAGTACCGCTGTTACCATAAGGCGAACAAACTTTGTGAGTGCGATGGGCAGACAAACTACATTGCCGCAAAGGTTGATGAAACAGTCAGCCAGATTATGCGTCAGGTATTTGAGGGCATGGACGGTGCGCCGGAAGAAGAAAAGTACAAGGAAATCTTGAAAAAACAGCAGGCGGCACATACCGCCAGCAGACGGAAAACCGTGTTTGAACTGGACAAAGATAAAAAGCAGTTGGAAGTCTTGCAGCGTGAGATTGGAAAAACACTGTTGGGAGAAAGCCTATATTCACCGGAAGATTTGAAAGAGGCAATCAATGTGGTAAAAATAAGAATTGCAGACAGTGAAGAACGTCTGGAGAAGCTGGACAGCGATATGAACCAGAAGAAAGAGATGGTAGAAGCCATCCTGCCAGCCTACCGCCGCTTTAAGAGCTGGGCAGAGGAATTTGACACGGCGGACTTAGAGCAGAAAAAAATGATTGCCTGCCAGTTGTTCGACCGGATTGAGCTGGGGAAAGATTATAACATTATCATGCACATGAATGTTACCTACCAGCAGTTTTGTTCAGAGTGGAAATCGAAAAACAGCAATCAGGTTACAGCTTGATGATGATATAAAAGTGTGCTTTTCATTGAGCAGAGGCATTATGAGTGTATCCTTGTTGCATATATACAAAATGCAAGTTGATATGGAAAGCACAATACACAAAATTTCCCAAAAATCAAAAAAATGCTTGCAAAAGTTACGAAATCATGATAACATAAACAAGTCGTGAGAACGACGTTGAGAAAGAATATTTCTCCCACTCTTATCGGTGTGCGAGCGCACCCGTTGGTAGAGCACTCGGCTGTTAACCGAGTTGTCGTTGGTTCAAGTCCAACAGGGGGAGTTTGGAAAAGTCTGCAGACATTAGTGTTTGCAGGCTTTAGTTATTACATAGCTATTGATTTTCAAAATGAGGATCAGTCGGCTTTTTAAGAAAACATCTTTGTTCCAAGGCAGGTTTTGAAAAGGAGTAATTGCCTACAAAAAGTTCTGTTTCTATTATTAATTCTATTTCTTTTTCTGACACATACGGAAGACACCAGTCCCAAACCCGGCCAATGCTGCTCTGATCCACTTTTTTGCATAGATATTGTCCGGCAGGTATATGTAAGATAGGATAATCAACTGTATCAATAATCATATCAACATCCTCTATATCAACAAATAGATATTGTTTCCATTCACCATAGTGTTCTGATAACTGATTTCTGATCGCTCTATTTCTGTCTGCATAGCTTTTAAAAGAGACAGACGTTCTTGCAGAAGATGGATTTTTTCTGTTACTACATCGGTTCCGTGGTCAACCAGGTCTTTATAGCAGATCCATGATGCGGTTTCATCCTTATAATTATTAAAATGTTTTAAAGGAATATTCAGACTGACACAAAACTGAAGGGCATCTACAATGGCTTTTTGGCGGAACGAGTAATAGCGGTAGCCGCTGTCGGGATCAACAAAGGCCGGAGTGAGGATTCCTAAGCTGTCATAATACCGGAAAGCTTTGATATGGACGCCGGTTATTTTTGAAAGCTCTCCAATGGAAAGCAGGTTTCTCTTTTTCATAAATATTCCCTTCTTGACTCTCCTATTAAGGGAGAGTTTATAATGCCTATTGCAGATAGTTTTCTGAAAGTTGTCAATGGAATGCGTTATGCAAATCATTGCAGTTCTTAATTAAAAGGATGAAAGAAAATTTGGGAGGGTGTTTATGAATCTTCAAACGGATAATATCTGTAGAATTTATTTTAAATACTTGATCCCAAGCCTGTTCAGCGGACTGGTTATGAGTATTTATTCGTTGGTGGATATGATTGTTGTAGAGCAATATGAGGGAGCGGCGATTGCTACTGTGGCCGGGCAGACTATGGTATTTGTAATTCAGCTTCTGCACTTGTTTTCTAAAAAGAATACTATAGGGTTTATAAAGGTTTCTTCTTTTTTAAAACGCAGTATGGGAATAGCGTCTGTTGGGATGTCATCATTTCTGTGTTCTGTGGGAATGGGGGTGTTGGTCGTCCTGTTCAATAATCAAATTATGAGATATTTTGGCAGCAATGAGCTGGCTGTTTATGGGGGGGCCGGGAATCTGTTTACTCTGGTTCAGACATTCAGTTATGGAATCGGAAATGCCGCGCAGCCGATCGTTGCGGAGAATATGGGGGCCGGAAAGCCGGAGCGTGTCCGACAGACAAGAAATCTGGGATGCTATGCGGCGGCGGGGATCGGGAGAATTATTATGTTGGCAACTATGCTTGTGCCTTTTCAGATCGTGCGGCTTTATATGAGGGCTTCTACTGAAATTCTGGCAGCAGCTCCGGGCATTTTGCGGAGGTATTTTACCTGTCTGCTGTTTGTTCCCTTTAATGTTTATGCGACCTATTATTTGCAGGCAGTACAAAAGGTAAAAGAGTCCTTAACCGTATCCTTGCTTCACAGTTTCCTTCTGGGAGCGGTATTTGTATACATTTTTCCAGCGGTTTGGGGAGGAAGGGCTATCTGGTATGTTATGCTTCTGGCAGAGATGATTACGGCAGTCACAGTGGTTGTTATGCTGAGAAAACAGCAGTAAATGTTCCGGTGGAAAATGTCATACACAAAGAAAGCCAGATAACAAAAGTGTTTGAACAATGTTTAGATCATGGGGTAAGCCTTGACCTTTACTATTGCGTCCGGGCAATTCAGTGGGCTGGAGGCCTGGTAACAATGACTGCCCTGGCAGACCGGCTGCAGTTTTGGCTTTATGCGGTTACCCCTGATAAATGATGATTTTGAGAACGTGGATCAGGAGATTCTGTGCCGGATGGTGGATCATTTTGTCGCCAAGGGCTTTCAGTATTTTGATACGGCATGGTTTTATCATAATGGGAAATCAGAAACGGCAATAAAAGAATGTCTTGTAGACCGTTATTCCCGGTCTTCGTTTCTTCTAACGGATAAAATGCCTTTAATCTTAATCAGACAGGAGGAAGAGCTGGAAGAATATTTTGAGACACAGCGTTCTCGCTGCGGCGTGGACTATTTTGATTACTACCTGATTCACGATATGGGGGGCGACCGCAGGCAAAAGGCGGAAAAACTTCATGTCTTTGATTTCATGAAACAGAAGAAGGCAGCAGGGCTCGTAAAGCAGATTGGTTTTTTCCTTCATGATACGGCGGATGTATTGGACGAACTTTTAACACAGCATCCGGAAGTAGATTTTGTGCAGATACAGTTGAATTATCTGGATTGGGAGAATGAAGCGATCCAGTCTTGGAAATGTTATGAGACGGCAGGGCGGCATGGAAAGCCTGTGATTGTCATGGAGCCCGTGAAAGGAGGAACACTGTCCAGGCTTCCGGCAAAAGCAGAAACTTTGCTTCGTTCCTGTAATCCCCATATGTCGATTGCGTCGTGGGCGATCCGGTTTGCTGCCGGGAAAGAAAATGTAATGATGGTATTAAGCGGAATGAGCAGCATGGAGCAGCTTATAGACAATACTTCTTACATGGAGGATTTTGTACCTTTGACCGAAAAGGAGTCTGCTTTGATCGGGCAGGTGGTCGATGCGATCAATGATAGCATTGTGATTCCCTGTACCGGATGCTCCTACTGTACCCTGCACTGCCCCAAAAATATTGCGATTCCCAAGTATTTTTCCCTTTACAACACAGATATGCAGGAATTATCCACAAAGGCGTGGACCGCACAGCTTATGTTGTATGGACACCTGTCAGAACAGTATGGAAAAGCCAGTGCATGTATAGAATGCGGTCAGTGCGAGAAAATGTGCCCCCAGCATTTACCTGGTACAAAATGGCTGAAAGAGGTGGCGAAACAGTTTGAGGGAGGCCATTGATTGGGAGGGGCCGGCGTAAAGCCGGGCCCTTTTATAATGGAAACAGCATTCAATGATTCCCCAAATAATCTATGCTTGCCCTTTCTTTTTTTGTGTAAAAAATGGTACGTATAAATTCACAATATATAATCAAATTATACAAAACAAAAAATACAAATTTGTGTATTGTTCCGAAAATACTTTTCTATATTGACGTGGCAGCTTGCTGTGTTGTATAGTCTAATTAGTTTAAAGAAAGCAAGAAAAACCAATGATTTTTGCGCAAAAGTTATAAAAGCCGCATTGCAAAAACAAAAAAATTACTTGCTTTTCAAACAAAAAAATTTGTACCATACAAATTATAAAGGAGGCAGTTTATGAAAAACAAATTATTCAAAAAAGTTGTCAGCGCACTCGTTTGTGCAGCAATGGCAGGTTGTCTTCTGGTAGGCTGCGGGAGTTCCGGAGGCTCCGGATCATCAGAGGCAAAGACAGAGACAGATAACAGTAAAATTAAGATTGGTGTTTCCATCTGGAGTTCTACAGACGTTCTTGGATCACAGTGTAAACTGATTCTTGACGCAGCAGCAGAGGCTCTTGGTGTTGAAGTTCAGTATGTTGACCAGGGGCATGTCTCCGAGAAGGTTACAGCTTCCGTAGAACAGCTTGCGGCAGCAGGCTGTCAGGGAATCATTATCTGCAATGCATCTGACACAGAGATGACATCTGCAATCAAGACATGTAACGACAACAAAGTTTACCTTGCTCAGTTCTTCCGTATCATCAGTGAAGAAAATAACGCGGACATCTACAAAGCAGCTACAGACTCCGAGTACTATATCGGCGCTGTACATGAAAATGAAGTAGAGAACGGCAAGAAATTAGTGCAGATTCTTCTTGACAAAGGCGACAGGAACATCGGTCTGATCGGCTGGGAGCAGGGAGACGCTACATGGCTTGGACGCTGGGAAGGATATAAAGCAGGTATCGAAGAGTGGAACAAAGCAAATCCGGATGATCAGGCAAAGCTTTCCGAGCCGCAGTATGCCGGAACATCATCTGACGGCGGTTCCAAGGCAGCCGACGCTCTGATGAGCGCCGACCCGACACTGGATGCCCTGATTCCTGCAGGCGGCGGCGGTGACCCGCTTCAGGGAGCAATCGCAGCAGTTGAGCGTGCGAAAAAGGTAGATGATATTGATGTTGTATCTACAGACTTCCTTCCGGATCTTGGCGAGCGGCTTGACAACGGCTCTATGGCAGGGCAGTCCGGCGGACATTACTGTGATCCACTGTTCGCATTTATGATGGTTTACAATGCGATCAAGGGTAACTACACAGACTTTGCAGGAAATTTTGTAAATGTTGAGTTCCCATATCTGTATGTATCTTCTTCTGAAGACTACGCAACATATGAGAAATACTTTGTAGACCAGCTTCCATATACATCTGATGAACTTGTTTAAATTTCTGAGCAGAGCTTAGAAGACCTTCAGAAGACGGCACAGTCCTTATCGATCGAGGATGCTGCAGCACGTGCAGACGGTGCGGCAGAGTAATCCCGCACAGCAATAGGGTGAAAGCTGTCAGGTCAGACAAAGCATAAATTTTATGGGGGCCGACATTATGCGGCAATGTCGGTCCCTTTATCAATGTAAAAGAAAAACGGTACAGTACAACTTTAAAAATGAGGTATACGATATGGGTTCATCTACAAAAACAGCAGAAGTAAAAAAGTTGTCCGGTAAGGCAAAAGGCTATTTGATCCTGGGTGTTATGCTTGTGGCTTCCTGGACAATTTTTAAGGTGATTACACCGGGCAATTTCGGTTCTCCGAGCCAGATTCTCCAGTATTTCCAGGCCAGTCTGCTTGCGGCTACAGGCGCCGTAGGTTTTTACTTTGTAATGGTTATGGGAATGTTTGATTTTTCTATCGGTGCGAATATTATTCTCTCCTCGATCGTAGGCTGCGTTATGGCAACAAGGTTTGGTTTGGGCTATCCCGGGTTCGTTCTTGGCGCGATTATCTGCGGTACGCTTGTAGGGATTTTAAACGGTATTTTCTATGTGAAAATGAGGATTCCGTCCATGATTGTAACAACAGGGCTGGCATTGATCTATGAATCACTTGCAAACTATATGGCAGGCGGAGTCGTACAGACGCTTCCGTCGAATCTCCGTTTATTCGGTTCCATGCAGGGAAGTATTGTGCTTGCGCTTATCGCGTTCGCAGCAGCATACATTTTCCTCAATTACACAAAAGTAGGAACATATACTTATGCGATCGGCTCCAACGAATTTGTTGCAAAGAACATGGGTATTAACGTAAACAAATTCAAGGTTATCGCATTTATTATAAGCGGCGCATTCTTTGGTGTAGAGGCCATTCTGTCTATCAGCTATGGCTCCTCTATGGTAGCGGTGACAGGTATGGCTTCCATGAGCCGTAACTTTATCCCGACGATGGGCTGCTTTTTCGGTATGGCATTCCGTAAATACGGAATCCCGATTCAGGCAATCATTATCGGTGAGTTCGTAATCAACATTATTTTCTACGGATTCATAGCGCTGGGAGCGCCGACTGCTATCCAGGACGTTATTACAGGTATGGCGCTTCTGATCATCATTACCCTGACAACCAGAGTTGACAAGGGCGAGATTGTAAAATAACCGGAGGAGGACATACAATGAGTGAAGTAAGATTACAGGTAAAAAATTTGTGTAAGTCCTTCGGTGTGACGAAGGCAGTACAGAATGTCTCCTTTAATATCAACAAGGGAGAGGTACATGCGTTGATCGGTGAGAACGGTTCCGGTAAATCAACCTTGACAAATATGCTGACAGGCATCTATTCGATTGACAGCGGTACATTTATTCTTGACGGAAAAGAGATACATCCGAAAAACCAGGTAGAGGCAAATGACGAGGGGGTATCTATCATTGTTCAGGAGCTGGGGACACTTTCCGGGCTGACAGTGGCAGAAAACATTTTCCTCGGTCATGAGAACCGTTTTGTAAAACATGGAATTAAAAATACAAATGCTATGAACAGAGAAGCTGACGCGCTTCTGAAAAAGTATGGCTTTGACAGGATCAAAGCGTCCCACATGATCGATGAGTACAACTTTGAGGACAGAAAGCTGGTCGAGATTGTAAAGGCAACTTACTTCCAACCGAAGATCGTGGTAATCGACGAGACGACAACAGCGCTCTCACAGGAAGGCCGTGAAGAGCTCTACAAGCATATGGACCGTATCCGTTCCGAGGGAAATACAATTATTTTCATTTCCCATGACCTTCCGGAGATTCTGGATAAGTCTGATACGATTACGGTTCTGCGTGACGGCGTGTATATTGACACAATTAAGAGTCAAGATGTGGACGAGGACGGGCTGAAAAAGCTTATGGTGGGACGTGAGGTGACCGGGAAATATTATCGCACGGATTATGGAGAACCAATCTCCGATGAAGTCGTTCTCTCCGTAAAAGACGTTTCCGTCCCAGGGCTGATTGAGAATGTAAGCTTCGATCTCCACAAAGGGGAAATCCTTGGGTTCGGAGGTCTTTCCGAGTCTGGTATGCACGAGATCGGCAAGGCAGTTTTTGGAGCTTCTTTTGACAGGCAGGGAACGGTTATCCTTGCAGACGGAACACAGATTAATGATATCCCGACTGCAATTAAGCACAACCTTGCTTATACATCCAAAGACCGTGACAATGAGTCCGTAGTTATGAATCAGAGCATCGGCGACAACATCTGTCTGCCGTCACTGAATAAGTTGAGCTCAGGCCCGTTAAAACTCCTTAGCGATAAGAAGCTGCGGGAATTTGCAGATAAGTACGCAAAAGAGATTTCCGTTAAAATGGTTAATACAGACCAGTTTGTATCGGAGCTTTCCGGCGGCAACAAGCAGAAGGTCGTACTTGCGCGCTGGGTCGGCAAAGACTCAGACCTCATCGTTCTGGACTCCCCGACCCGTGGTATCGATATCAAAGTAAAACAGGATATCTACCAGCTGATGGATCAGATGCGAAAGGACGGAAAATCCATTATCATGATTTCCGAAGAGCTGATGGAGCTGATCGGAATGTGCGACAGGATTATTATTATGAGAGACGGCAGACTCAGCGGTGAGCTTATGCGAGATCCGGATATGGACGAGAACAGCCTGATTTCAAAGATGGTTTAAGGAGGAACGTCATGGCTAACGAAAATACAAAAACAGTAAGTAAAGAGGAAGAACTGAAAAAGTTATCCAGAATGGCAATGCTCCGCCGGATCCTCCCGATTGTAGGACTGGTAGTTGTCTTTGTATTATTTAATGTATTGACAGATGGGAGAATGATGTCCAGTATGAATCTTGTTCTTTCTCAGGTATATGTCACGATGATTTCTGCTATGGGTGTGTTCTTTATTATGACAATGGGCGGGCTGGATTTCTCCCAGGGCTCGATTCTGGGTCTTGCATCCATCGTAGTGTGTATCGTGTCGAAGAACAATATTCCGCTCGCGATCGCGGCGGGCATCCTCACAGGTGCGGCAATTGGAGCGATCAACGGGTTCTTCTATGTAAACCGTAAAATCAAATCTTTTATTGTTACAATCTGTACAATGTTCTTGTTTCGAGGTATAATAAAATATCTGACAACAGATGCGCCGGTCGGCGGTTCTGCGCTTCTGATCAACTATGACACAACAGCGCTCAAGCTTGCTTGCACAGTTGTGATCCTGGCAATCGGATTTGTCGCTTTCCGCTATACCAAGTTCGGTATTCATTTAAAAGCAATCGGCGCAGGGGAAAAAGCAGCGAAGTTTGCGGGTATCCGCACCGATCGAATGAAATTTATGATGTACGTCCTTGCAGGGGCAATCACCGGATTTGCAGCATTTATCAATGTTATAAAGGTTGGCTCAGTTACAGCCTCCGGCGGCAACCAGCTTGAGACGCAGATCCTTATCGCACTGGTACTTGGCGGTATGCCGATTTCCGGCGGTGCGAAGGTAAGGTTTGAGAACATTATTGTTGGATCTCTTCTCTACATTGTCCTGAACAGCGGGCTTACAATGATGGGAGTGTCCACACAGATGTTGCAGTTAGTTGAGGGTGTTGTGTTCCTCGTCTTCGTTGCAGTATTTGCAGACAGAAAATCCCTGCAGGTTATCAAATAGTCCTGTAAGGGTATTTCGGAAGACAGGGAGACAAGTAAGTAATGGCAGTGCAGGAACCAAAATATCAAAAAGTAATTGACTGGATCACCAGCGAGATCGCAAGCGGAAATTTAAAATCCGGAGACAGACTAATGCCGGAGGAGAAGATGAGCAAAAAGTTCGATCTTTGCCGCCAGACGATCCGCAGAGCGACGCAGGAGCTTGTGGAGCTTGGGATCATAGTCCGCGTGCAGGGCAGCGGGACTTATGTGGGAGGTATGATACCGAAAACGTCAAAGAAAAGGCATATGAATGTGGCGGTGATGAGTACTTTCTATGAGAACTATATCTTCCCGCCGATCTTCCGCGGAATAGAAAAAACACTTTCGAGATCAGGTTATGCTATGCAGGTTTCGTTTACCAATAACCGGATTTCCAATGAAGCGGTGATCCTCAATATGCTTTTGGAGAGAGAAAATATCGACGGGCTGATTACGGAGCCGGCCAAGGGGGCACTGCCGAACCCGAATATAAAATATTATAAAGAGATTTTGAATAGACATATTCCGATTTTGTTTTTTAACGATGTGTATCCGGAGCTCTCAGCGCCGTGTGTAAGGATCGATGACTGGACATTTGCATCGGATGCTGCAAAGCTTCTGATTGATGCGGGACACAAGAAGATCGGCGGTATTTTTAAGCTGGACGACGGTCAGGGGCACAGGCGGTATGGGGGGTTTTTATCCGCCGTGCTAAAAGCGGATGTTTACGTAAGCTCCAGACAGATTTTCTGGATCGACACGGAGACGCAGGCAGAATTAAAGGAGCAGGAGGAGTACCTGTTTCAGCGGCTTGAGGGCTGTACAGGAGTTGTGTGCTACAATGACCAGGTGGCAAAGCAGGTGGTTGATATGGCAATAAAGCGCGGACTCCGCGTGCCGGAAGATTTATCGGTGGTCAGCATTGACGACTCTGAACTTGCAGCGATCTGTCAGGTGCCGTTTACCTCTTTTCCCCACCCGAAAGAGAAGCTTGGAGAGAAGGCGGCGGAGAATCTTTTGAAAATGATTGAGAACCCACTGTATGACGGAAATTATATTTTCAGCGCAGAGCCGGTTTTCCGGAATTCTATTCAGAAATTATAACATGCGTAAAAACGAAAAGAGGGCAGAAGATATGGCCGTGAAGCGCATATCTTTTGCCTGTTTTATTATTTTGAATATCCGCCGAGGAATTAATCGGTGTTTTTGAATGTATAATACATGATTGGAATCAGGAGGACAAAATTATGTTAGCAGTGAAAAATTATCAGTTTTGGTTTTGTACAGGTTCACAGGATCTGTATGGAGACGAGTGTCTGGCACATGTAGCAGAGCATTCCAGGATTATTGTTGAAGCGCTCAACAGATCCGGTTTGCTTCCGTATGAGGTTGTGTGGAAACCGACGCTGATTACAAACGAAGTCATCAGAAAGACCTTCAATGAGGCAAATACAGATGCGGATTGTGCGGGCGTTATTACATGGTGTCATACTTTTTCGCCGGCAAAGTCATGGATTTTAGGGTTGAAGGAGTTGAGAAAGCCGCTGCTTCATCTTCACACACAGTTCAACCGTGAGATTCCGTATGATTCCATCGACATGGACTTTATGAACGAGAACCAGGCAGCCCACGGCGATCGCGAGTTCGGACATATTTTCACACGTCTGGATAAAAGCCGTAAGGTAATTATGGGTTACTGGGAGGATAAGGAGACGCAGAAGAGAATCGGCTCCTGGATGCGTACTGCGGTAGGCGTGATCGAGAGCAGCCACGTCCGTGTTATGAGGATTGCAGATAATATGAGAAACGTTGCAGTCACTGAGGGCGACAAGGTAGAGGCCCAGATCAAATTCGGATGGGAAGTAGATGCATATCCGGTAAATGAGATTGCCGAGGCGGTTGCAGAGGTTTCTCAGGGCGATATCGACACACTGGTAGAAGAATATTATGACAAATATGAAATTCTTCTTGAGGGGAGAGGCGAGAAGGAATTTCGTGAGCATGTGGCAGTGCAGGCCGGGATCGAGATTGGATTTGAGAGATTCTTAGAGGAAAAGAATTATCAGGCAATCGTTACACACTTTGGCGATCTTGGTTCTCTAAAACAGCTTCCGGGACTTGCCATTCAGAGGCTCATGGAAAAAGGTTACGGATTTGGCGGCGAGGGCGACTGGAAGACGGCGGCTATGGTCCGTGTCATGAAGATTATGACACAGGGGATGAAAGACGCAAAGGGAACTTCCTTTATGGAAGATTACACCTATAATCTTGTTCCAGGTAAGGAAGGGATCCTCCAGGCCCATATGCTGGAGGTCTGCCCGACGATCGCAGACGGCCCCATCAGCATTAAATGCCAGCCGCTCTCCATGGGGGACAGAGAGGATCCAACGAGGCTTGTATTTACATCTAAGGCGGGTCCCGCAGTGGCGACATCTCTGATTGATCTTGGCGACAGATTCCGTCTCATCATCAATGATGTAGAGTGCAAGAAAGTGGAGAAGCCGATGCCGAAGCTTCCGGTAGCAACTGCATTCTGGACACCGCAGCCGAACCTTCAGACAGGGGCGGAGGCCTGGATCCTGGCAGGCGGCGCTCACCATACAGCATTTTCCTATGACCTGAGTGCAGAACAGATGGGCGATTGGGCGGACGCTATGGGAATCGAGGCTGTTTACATTGATAAGGATACAACCATCCGGCAGTTTAAAAACGAGCTGCTTTGGAATCAAGCGGCATACAGAAAATAGGGAGATAGGAATCAAGGAGAGAGCCATGGGTAATAAAGAGACGATAAAGGCTATGATTGAGAGCGGCAAGACCGCTCTTGGCTTGGAATTTGGATCGACAAGGATAAAGGCTGTACTGGTGGACGAAGACCATAACCCGATTGCTTCCGGGGACCATGAGTGGGAAAATCGTCTGGATAACGGGATCTGGACATATACCTTAGAAGATATCTTTGTGGGGCTGCGCGACAGCTACCGCAAAATGGCAGAGGATGTGAAAGCAGAATACGATACAGTTCTTACCACCGTCGGCGCTATTGGATTCAGTGCAATGATGCACGGCTATATGGCATTTAATAGAGAAGGGGAACTTCTGGTTCCCTTTCGGACATGGCGGAACGGGACGACTGGACCTGCCGCGGAGGCTCTGACAGAGTTATTCCAGTATAATATTCCGCTCAGGTGGAGTATTGCACACCTGTATCAGGCGATTTTAAACGGTGAAGAACATGTGAAGGATATAGACTTTATCACCACGCTTTCCGGATATATTCACTGGCAGCTTACCGGCGAGAAGGTGCTTGGTGTGGGTGACGCTTCCGGTATGTTTCCGATTGATCCGGACACAAAGGATTACAATGCGAGAATGATTGGACAGTTCGACAGACTTGCAGAAGATAAAGGGTTTTGCCGGAAGCTGAGAGACATTCTGCCGAAAGTGCTTGTTGCAGGAGAACATGCGGGAGTACTTACTGAGGAAGGCGCAAAGCTTCTTGATGAGACAGGGAACTTGAAAGCGGGTATCCCGCTCTGTGCGCCGGAAGGTGACGCGGGGACCGGAATGGCGGCGACAAACAGTGTTGCAAAACGTACGGGCAACGTTTCGGCAGGGACTTCTGTGTTCGCAATGGTAGTTCTTGAAAAAGAACTGAGTAAGGTTTATCCGGAGCTTGACATGGTGACAACACCGGACGGCAGTTTGGTTGCAATGGTTCACGCAAATAACTGCACTTCTGATCTCAATGCCTGGGTGGGGATCTTCAGAGAATTTGCAGAAAGCTTCGGAATTGACGTAGATATGAATCATCTCTTCGAGACACTGTATAACAAAGCATTAGAGGGGGATGCGGATTGCGGGGGACTACTCTCCTACGGATATCTTTCCGGAGAAAATATTACCGGGGTACCGGAAGGACGTCCACTGGTCGTGCGCTCACCGAAAAGCAATTTTAATCTTGCAAATTTTATGCGCGCGCACTTATTTACTTCGTTGGGGGCCATCAAGGTCGGCATGGATCTGCTTGTAAAAGAGGAACGGGTTGTCATTGACTCTGTGCTGGGACACGGAGGACTGTTTAAGACAAAAGGAGTTGGGCAGAGCATTCTTGCGGCAGCGATCAACACCCCGGTATCCGTGATGGAGACAGCGGGAGAGGGCGGACCTTGGGGGATGGCACTTCTCGCCTCCTATATGATCCGCAGGGAAGAGGGCGAAAGCTTAGAGGATTACCTGGCGAAGAAAGTATTTGCCGGGAATGCCGGAATAAGCATGGATCCGAATCCGGAGGACGCAGCGGGATATGAAATATTTGCCGAAAGATATAAAAAGGGCATCCCGATTGAGTTGTCTGCATTGGAAAATCTGGTGTAATTATAAAGTATCCCCTTAAGTGGATAAAGGACTGCAGGATCTGTCCACTTAAGGGAAATCGGATGAAAAAAGTATAAAGAAGAAGGTGTGATAAATGCTTGAGGAATTAAAACGGGAAGTATATGAGGCGAATATGCTGCTTCCGAAACACAATCTTGTGACATTTACCTGGGGAAATGTGAGCGGGATCGACCGTGAGAAAGGATTATTTGTCATCAAGCCCAGCGGAGTGGAGTATGACAAACTGAGCCCGGAGGATATGGTGGTCGTTGACCTGGACGGCATTAAAGTGGAGGGGCGTTACAACCCGTCCTCCGATACGGCGACCCATGTAGTGCTCTACAACCACTTTCCGAAGATCGGGGGTGTAGTGCATACCCATTCTTCGTGGGCCACCAGTTGGGCGCAGGCAGGCCGCGGGATCCCATGCTATGGTACGACCCACGCGGATTATCTGTACGGGGAGGTACCCTGCGTGCGGAACCTTACGAAGAAGGAGATCGACGAGGCATATGAGAGGAATACGGGCGTACTAATCGTGAGGGACTTTGCTGCACGTCAGGTGGATTACGAGGCTATGCCGGCGGTTCTGTGCAAGAACCACGGCCCGTTTACCTGGGGGAAGGATGCGGCAGAGGCAGTGCACAATGCGGTGGTTCTCGAGGAAGTGGCTAAGATGGCGGCAAGGTGCGAGATGCTCAATCCAAAGAATGAGCCTGCACCGCAGGAACTGCAGGATAAGCATTATTACCGGAAGCATGGGGAGAATGCTTATTACGGACAGTAGGGACGTTTTGGTGTGTAATAGGTAAAGCGGTTTTCGATATGAAGCCGCTTTTTATTTGAGAGAAAGAAACGATCAGGTGCCGGCCCGACGAGTCAAGGACTAATGATGATTTCCTTTTCCTCTTTGGGAAAGCATGGTAAGATAATAGAAACGACGGATTAAGTTTTGCAGAAAGGAAACTATTATGAAAAGAGGAGTTATTGTTTATCAATCGAAATACGGGGCTGCAAAGAAATACGCCGAATGGCTTCAAGATATGACAGATTTTTATTGTGTAGAGAGATTGAAAGCGATAGTTGATGAGGTGGCGCAGTACGAAATAATTATATTTTGTGGCGGTATATATGCGTCGGGGATAGCCGGGCTATCGTTTTTGAAAAAGAACATTGTCAGGTTAAAGAACAAGAAAATAGCTATATTGTGTGTGGGAGCTTCTCCCTATGATGAAAGTGCATTTGCACAGATTAAGGAACACAATATGACAGGGGATTTGAAGGATATACCACTTTTTTATGGGCGGGGTGCATGGAATGAAAGCAAAATGACATTCGCGGACAGAACCTTATGTAAAATGCTACAAAAATCTGTGGCTAAAAAAGACCCTAGAACATATGAACCATGGATGAAAGCCCTTATGTGTGCGAGAGGACAAAAATGCGACTGGACAGATAAAACGTATTTATTGCCGTTATTGGACTATCTGAAGGAAGATTGAAAATGATTTGCAATGCCTATCACAATAGAGTAATCTCGGGAACTCGATGAATAAAGGATGAATTAATGAAGGGCGTACTTTTTCATATTCGGACACTACTTGGGATGGTAGCCTGTTTCGGTATCGCGAAAGCAGGAGTAATCTTGCTTTCCATGTGGGTGTATTTTCTGATCTGTGCAGATGCATTCGTAAAGATGTTTTTTGTTTACCGGTACTGCAAAAAAGGCATGTAATAGATGATAAAGCGGCTTTCGTTATGATGAAGTCGCTTTTTATTATACAACATCTATCATTTTCTGTGTAATTATATCCAATGATACACAGTTATCCTTGACTGTATACCCACTATATACCCTACAATAACTACATCATACGAGTTTGAGGCAAAAGGGGGTGTGTGTTTGAATACGAAACAGATAGAAGAACTGACAGGGATCACCCGGCAGAATATCCGCTATTATGAACGACAGAATCTGCTGGAGCCTGTCCGGGATACGCAGAATGCCTACAGGGACTATTCCGAGGAAGATGTCCGCCGGCTGAAGCTGATTAAGATGCTCCGAATGCTGGATATGCCGCTCAAGGAAATCGAGCAGGTGCTGAATGGAAATGTGTTATTAAAAGAGGCAATTGTGAGGCAGCAGGAGAACCTGGCGAAGCAGCAGAAGCAGCTGCAGGCGGCGCTTGAAGTGTGTACCGACATACGCAAGGACAAGTCAGAGCGTATCGACGTAGACGGATACCTGGACCGTATGGAGCAGATGGCAAAGGGCGGAGGTGTGTTTGCGGGGATTGTGGACGATTACAAGCAGGTAGCACAGGAGGAATCCACCCGCCAGATTTCGTTTTATTCGGAGCAGCCGGTAAATACGGCCGGGGCGCTGGAGCAGGCAGTCAAAATGTATGCGAAGGAACAGCATAAGAAGTTTCGGATGGAGAGGCCGGGGATGTACCCGGAATTTACGCTGGACGGGATTCTGTATACGGCGGCGCGGGTTTTGGAGCGGGACAGCGAAAGCGGGGAGCCGAGAACGCGCATTGTAATCAGCAGAACAGAGGCCGGGAAAGGAAAGAAAGAAGAAAAGAGGAAACGCAGGGCAATCTTCCAGGTGATTTATTCCATCGGGGTCAATATCAGGCGGCATCGGGCAAAGAGTATCCTGAATGCGGCGATCAGCATGATGGCGGTTGTCGTCCTTGTGTTTTATTATGGGAGCCTTGAGAGTACCCGTCGGCAGTTTGAGGAGCTGCCGGAGGCGATTCCTGTGAGGGCATCCTTCATGAATGCCACCGGGGAACTGAAAAACGGGCTTCTTGTGCGGCCTCAGGTTTTGGACATGGTCTATGCGTCCCCCTATGTATGGAAGATTCAGGAGACGGCAGAGCTGGTAGGTCATATCGCGGCAGGCGGCTCCGGAGAGGATGCGGAGGTTCAGGTTGTCGGTGTCAACTGCCCGGAGATCGTGCAGGAGTATGGTGAGGAAGAAGTGAGCTGGGCAGAAGGATGGGACTGGGAACGGTTTCTCGGAAGCGAACATGTCTGCATTGCAGGAGAGTCATTTCTTGAAATGCAAGGTGCAGATACAGGTGATTATGTTTCCCTTTCTCTGGAGCACTATCAGCCAGCAGATCTGGGAGTAGGTCTTAAGCGTCTGGCACTGGGCTTTGAGGAGGCGGAGGTTGTGGGAATTCTGAATGATGCAGAAGCGGCGGCAATGCCGGAGATCATACTTCCTTTGGATGCCATAAAGCAGCTGTATCAGGAAAATGGGGAGACGTATTTTGCCTCTTCGTTATCTTTTACCGTGAAGGATCCTATGAACCTGAATGCGTTGAAACAGGATCTGAAGGAGGAGGGATTAAGCTCTGTCGTTCCGGAGCTGACAGACACCTATATGGGTTCGGCGGTTCGGATCGAGGATGATGTATTTATCCAGGCAGCCATAGGAATGGAAAAAAATATCACACTTTTAGAAGCATTTCTGCCATTTCTGCTGTTGATCGTCATTCTGGCAGGATATTTGGTTCCCCATCTTCTGCTTCAGGGCAGGCGGAGTGAGTATGCGATCATGAGGGCGTTAGGAACAGGGAAAAAGCGCTGTACCGTTATCTTTTTTGCGGAGCATATCCTGCTGGCTATGGCAGGCGGGGCTGTCGGCGCGGCCATTGGCATTGTGTTTGGCACGGCAGGCGCTGTGACGGCGGTTATGGTGTGGCTGCTGTTCCTGCTCTTTTATACGCTGGGGGTTGCTGCGGCTATGTGGATGTTTGGAAAAATGAGTATTGCGGCTGTGTTGTCACACCGGGATTGAGAGGGACAGGTATGGAGAGAATCGAAGTAAAAGAGGTAAGCTATTCTTATCAGAATAAATATCAGAGAATCGAGGCAGTAAAAGAGGTAAGCTGTACATTTGAGTCCGGGAAGCTGTATGCCGTGACGGGAGAATCCGGAAGCGGAAAATCTACCTTCCTTTCATTGCTGGCCGGACTTGATCGTCCGGAGTCGGGAAGCATTCTTGTGGACGGAGAGGATCTGTCGGAGATGGATCGGGATGCCTACCGGAGGCAGCAGATCTCCGTAGTTTATCAGGCATTTCACCTGTTTCCGCTTCTGACGGCTCTGGAAAATGTCATGTACCCGCTGGAACTTCAGGGAATCTCCCGCACGGAGGCCAGAGGTCAGGCGGAGGAGTGTCTGGAGGAGGTGGGTCTTCCGGAGAAGATTCTCGGACAGTATCCAAAGATGATGAGCGGAGGAGAACAGCAACGGGTGGCTATAGCCAGGGCAATGGCGGCAAAAGGGAAGATTCTGCTGGCGGACGAGCCCACAGGCAATCTGGATTCGGAAAATGAAGAACATATTGTGGAGCTTCTAAAGAGATTAGCCCATGAGATGGATTATGCAGTGATTGTGGTGACCCATAACCCGGATATTGCACGGCAGGCGGATGTGTGCATGACGATGAAGGACGGAAGGATGATATCCATAAAAGCGGGCGCCCGGGAATTGAGGTGT
This sequence comes from uncultured Dorea sp., assembly GCA_947645355.1. Taxonomy (GTDB): domain Bacteria; phylum Bacillota; class Clostridia; order Lachnospirales; family Lachnospiraceae; genus Dorea_D. Next base: position 30,900 of record CANSCI010000021.1, read on the forward strand.
GTAGAATGACATTGTATTATAGTATGAAGCAGATGCTTCGGAGTCCTGTAAAAAGCATCCTGTTCTTCCTGCTGGTGGGCGTCTCGGCGTTTCTGCTCACTTTGGGGGGAAGCCTATGGAAGATGAACAGTGATATGCTGAAGGAATTTGAGGACATCTTCAAGACAGTCGGAACAGTGGATCAAAAACGGGATCATATTCAGACGGGAGCCATGTGGGATGCCGGAAAGGGTGAATATACCTGGAATCACTATGCAAGGTACGGGGAAAGAATCTCGGATAAGGTTCTGGATTTTGAGGGGGCAGGATATCTCCTTGATGCGAAACAGCGACCGTATTTTGGCGCGCTTGTGGATCAGAAGGTCAGGGGAACCGGATATATGGATCTCCTTGTGGCAGAGGTGACGCCTCTGGAAACCGGAACGGCGGATTCCTCGTTTCCGGTGCGCGTGCAAAGGGTTCTCTCAGGAGAATTGAATGAGGGAGATACGATCTATATCTGTGACCACTACAGCTTTGAGGACGGAGAGTATGAAGCGCGCAGTTTTGAAGCGGGTAAGACCTATATTATGATGCTTGACGATGTTTCCTTTGTACATGGCCCCAGAGTATCCCACATTGCCCCGGAGGAATACGTGACGGAGTATCTGCCTATAAATTCTGTGGCTTCCAGCCAGTATACGATGGATGGGGAGAAGGTACATGATGCAGTGGGCGAGGCAGAGGATCCCAGGGCGTTCGATGAGGTGACGGAAGGCTTCTATGAGACGGAGCGGGGCAGACGATGGCTTGAGATGGCAAAGTCCCAGGATCTGCAGTTTCGGACGATTGCGGTGGAGCCTGTGGACGGCACAGAGCTTTTGCTGCCCTTTTACCAGAAAAATGCACAGATCAGCGACGGAAGAGACATTACGGAGGAAGAATACCGGGAAGGGAAAAAGGTCTGTCTGATTCCCTTTGATCTGGCGGTGCTTCTCAGGAAAAAAGTGGGGGACAGCCTGAACCTTCCGCTTTATTATGCAGATTATATGCCGGTGAGCTTCTACGATACAGGCTTTCAGGTCTCCCTTTTGAACGCGGAGGGGGAGACGTATCCGGTGTTTTGCGAACAGCAGTATGAGATCGTGGGAATCTATAAGATGCCGCCTTCTTCGGGAGACGGGGATTACAGCCTTGCACCGTGGGAGGTGTTGATCCCGTGGAACGCCGTCCCTGAAAATGCATGGGAAGATAACATTGTTTCTCATTACCCGATGACAGGTTCCACCACTTCTTTCCAGATACCGAACGGAACCATTGAAGACTTTATGGCGGCTTGGGAGAAGGAGGGGGTCGAGGGTTTGGAATTTAAATTCTATGATAACGGTTATACGCAGTTAAAGTCGGGGATTGAAAACCGCAGGCTGATGTCGTGGATCTTCCTGATCAGCGGCTGTGTGCTGGCAGTGATGATCCTGCTTTTCTTCTCCAATCTGTTTATTACAGGACAGCAGGAGCGAATCGCAGTGGAGCGTTTGCTGGGGCGTACCAGGAAGCAGTGCGCCGTGTCTATACTCACGGGGCTTCTTATATTGGCGGCGGCAGGAAGCGCGGCAGGAAGCGTTTCGGGGTGGATGGCTACGGGAAAGGCTGTAAAAGCCGCCGAGAAGACAATGAAGTTTGATACGACGTTCAGCAATGTTGTCATTGAGCAGGCGGATGAGGATGACTCCGAGATTACGGCCGCGACAGGGAAGAGTGACGCGTGGATGGCAGCAGCGACCGGATGCGGGATGCTGTTGGCAGCGGCGGCGGTTTCTGCCGGTTTTATGAGGCAGGCGCTAAAGAAGGAGCCGCTGCAGATTCTGGGGGAACTGGAGGAGTAGATAGAAGAATATATGCAGTTAAAGAAATAGTTAACATATAGCTTGTTCAGGGCGTCCTTGTAAAGGATGCCTTGAGTGCGTTCATAATATTAATTTCTATCAGCCAAAATCGATAAAAGTGAAATTAGGAAAATGCATTATTTCTCTTCTTTCATTTTTAAAAAAAATAAGGTATATTTAAAAGTGAAATTGGGGGAGTTGGGAAGATCAATGAAATGTTCCGGGGTTTGATCGGTACGATTTTGGGCAGGAGTCCTTATATGTCGTGTTAAAGCGGGAATATGGGATTGAAGTTATTGACCAGAGGATGAACCTACAGTTGTCGAGGGCCTCTGTCAAAGAGACGCAATATCTAGGAATCAGTGCAGACGATGTTGTGTTTGTGGGTGTATGCGGATCTGATATAAAGGGAACTATAGATTGAACAAAAATTTTTCAAATAATGCTGATGATATGAAGCTGTCAGGAAGGAGGAAATGACTTATGCGGATGGAACAGATAGAGCAGCTTATAGAAATCGTAGAATGTGGTTCAATTGGGAAAGCAGCGCAAAAACTCTATGTGCAGCAGCCTAACCTTAGTATGGCAGTCAAGATGCTGGAGGAAGAATTTCATCAGCCTATTTTCTACCGCACTTCTGGCGGAGTCAGGCTCACTCCTTTTGGAGAGGATTTTATGGCTTTTGCAAAACCTTTTTATAAACAATATAAGTTACTAAGACTTCCCATACCTGAAATGGGATTCGCACCTTGAAAATTCAATATTT
>CANSCI010000022.1 GCA_947645355.1 uncultured Dorea sp.
AAATAAAGAGCGCGAGCTGCTGGCAGAAGCATTCCTCACCAATGAATTTGTTAAGGGATGCTCCTCACAGCCGAAGGTGGATGCATTTGTGAAATATGACAATGAGAGATAAGGGATTTATACCCCTGTAGTCTCCCTTCGCACAAGCACTGGTGTGATGACTTTGTGGACCGGCTCCTTTAGGGGCGCCGGTCTTCTTTTTTTGCGCTCATTCATCTGTTCTACCAGCAGGCTTACAGCTTCGTACGCCAGCTTGTCGATCTGCTGGCCGATGGTAGTGAGCGGATAGACGGATTCGGCGGAAATGGGCGAATTGTCAAAGCCGATGATCAGGTAATCATCCGGCAGAGTTCCATACTTGCGGACGATCATATTTAAAAGCACGTTGGCATAAGTATCTCCGGAGATAAAGATCCCTTTTTTTTGTCCCTGGTATTCTGCCTCCATCTTGTCGAAGAATGCACTGATTGTCCGGTGTGTAGTTTCATAGGTGGATCCAAGATCCTTGTACATAATCTGGTAGTTGAGTCTGTGTTCTTCGCAGAAATCCCTGAATCCTCTGATTCGCCCGTAGGCCGGACGATCGTCCGGGAAGTAGGAATTCAGGTGGATCAAAATATCGCACTGCTGCTTTGCCAGCAGACTTGCAGCCTGGACAGCGCCCATATAATTGTCGGTATTAACGCTGCACACATATTTGTCCTCCCGCTCGATCGTGACGATAGGGATGTTGTAGGATGCAAGCTCTTCCGAGGGAATCGTATGGCTTAGGATAATCATTCCTTCGATTTTATAAGAAAGAAGTTCCTTAATATACTGCCGTTCGATTTCTTCATTTTCGTTTCCGGAAAAGACAAGAAACTTATATCCGAAGGTCTCGTAGGTGGCCAGGATCTGGTTGAGTACTTCTGAATAGTAGCTGTTGAACATGTTCGGGACGATAATACCGATGAATTCGGTGTTGCCGTTAGCCAGGCTCCGGGCTACTTTATTTTCTTTATAATCCAGTTTTATCAGTGCATCTGATATAATCTTCTGGTTTTCCAGGGTGAGAGAGTCCGGATTGTTAAAATACCTGGAGATGGTTGTCTTAGAAAAATGTGTGTACTTTGCAATGTCACTGAATGTTACGTTCTTTTTCTCTTGCATATCTATCTACCTTTCAGCATCAATGAAGTGTTCCAGTGTCAGGGCGTGGAGAATATTTGCCCCAAACGATGTCTACAGACAGTATATCAAATCTCTTTGACAGGTACAATAAGTAATCGGTAAAGTAACTGGTAAAGTGACCGGTTTTGTGAGAAGTATACAATCTGAAAATATGTAAATCAGACATAATTCACAAAGTTGCAGATGAAAAGAAATTTTCATTGACTATGCATGATGTGGGTGCTATGATGAACTCATAAAGTAACCGGTAACTTTACCGGTTACAAAAAGACAAAGTGATACATATCAGGAGGAATGAATATGAGAAAGAGAGTGAAGACAAAGATCATCTCAGCCAGCCTGATCGCAGCAATGACAATGACGATGCTGACGGGATGCAGATTCGGGTTCGCCAGTGACCCGGATGATCCGAACGAGGAAGAGAAAACGATACCGATCGATACTTCCGTAGATACCTTTGAGTATGACGGCACCTTAAAAGGAACGAACATTACGCTTTTGAATTCCAAGGCAGAGATTCAGGTGGCATTGGAGGCCATGGGAGCCGCATATGAGGAGAAGTCCGGAGTACATGTAGAGGTTATGCCGGTAACTGACGGAGATTCTCCTTATACAAAGGTAGTCAGCCTGTATAACTCAGGCAATCCGCCGACAATATCCATCCTGGATACTACGGATGTCATTGCACTGGCAGAAGAGAAGGCGGCGGACCTTACCGGTGAACCCTGGATCGCAGAGGCAGAGGGATATGTCACCGAGATAAACGGAAAAGTATACAGTTTTCCGCTCTGTATCGAAGGCCGCGGGATTATCTACAATCAGAAGGCTATTGAGGATACGCTGGGAGAGAGCTTTGATCCGGATTCTATTACGACGCAGGATGAATTCACAGAACTGCTGGACCGGCTGGTGGATGCAGGGATGGAGAAACCGATTTCTGTCGCAAAAGAAGACTGGTCGTTAGGAGCGCACCAGCTGCAGTATATCTATGAAACTTATGAAGGCACATCGGAGGGCGCACAGGAGGTTATCGAGGATATAAAGGACGGTAAGGTGGATCTTAAATCTTACAGCCGTATGTCGGAATTCCTGGATATGTTTGACATTCTCAAGAAATATAATGTTGCAAAAGGAGATCCGCTGGGAGCTGACTATGATGAGATGGCAATTGACCTTGCCGACGGTAAGACAGCATTCTGGCTTAATGGCAACTGGGCGTGGCCGAACCTTTCAGAGGCAGGAGCCGAGTCCGAAGATGCGTATGGTTTCCTTCCATATTTTCTGAATAATGACAAAGAAGATTTTGCCAACAGTCAGATCCAGGCATCCCCATCTAAGCAGGTCATGCTGGACGGGCAGTATGCGTCCGAACAGGAGCAGAAGGCAGCCAAAGAATTTCTCAACTGGATCGTATTCAGTGAGATCGGGCAGCAGATGATGGTGAAGACCTGCAATATTATCCCGCCGTTCCAGAACAATCCATATGAGCCGTTAGATCCGCTGAGCCGCAATATCTATGAGCGGGTACATGCAGACGGGGCGTTCAATGCATCTGCCATTGTGCCCAATGACCACTGGGCGGTGCTTGGAGCATCTATGCAGAAGTACCTTGCAGGCAGAAGCGACAGGAAGGAACTGATGAGCGATATCCAGAAATACTGGGATGAACAGGAATAAGATGGAGGGAAGAGCAATGAGAAACAAAAATGGAGGAAAAGACTTCTGTATGTTTGCGCTGCCGGGGATGTTCTGCTTCTTTGCGGTGGTGATCATACCGTTTATCTATGGTGTTTATCTGACCCTTACAGACTGGAACGGTGTGGCAAAGGTAAAGAACTTTGTGGGCTTTGAGAATTTCGGCGGAGTTATGAAGGATTCGCAGTTCTGGACATCCTTGCTGCTGACGTTTAAATATGTGATCTTTGTAGTTATTATTGTGAATGTACTTGCATTTGCTATTGCATACCTTCTGACGCGGGGGATGAAAGGGCAGAATTTTTTCCGGGCCGGCTTTTTTACGCCGAACCTGATCGGAGGCATCGTTCTTGGATATATCTGGCAGTTCGTATTCTCCAGAGTATTTGTGAGCATCGGAGAATCTACCGGATGGAAGCTTTTCGAGGTATCCTGGCTGTCTGACCCTACCAATGCATTTGTTGCGCTGGTAGTAGTGTCGGTATGGCAGTTGTCTGGTTACATGATCCTCATCTATGTGGCCGGGTTTATGGGTCTGAGCGAGGACGTGATGGAGGCTGCAAGCATAGACGGGGCATCCGGATGGGTAAAGCTGAAAAGCATTATCATGCCGCTGATGATGTCTTCGGTGACGATCTGCCTGTTCCTGACGTTATCCAGGGCATTTATGGTATACGATGTAAACCTGTCATTGACGGCAGGCGCGCCATACGGCACAACAGAGATGGCCGCTATGCATGTGTATGAGAAGGCATTTACATCCAGGCAGTTTGGCGTAGGCCAGGCAGAAGCGCTGATTCTGTTCATCATTGTTGCAGTAATCAGTGGTGTTCAGGTATACATGACTAAGAAACAGGAGGTAGAAGCATAATGAATCAAACAGTAGTTGGCGGAACGAAGAGAAAAGTTGCAAATGCACTGGCTATGGCAGGGCTGATTATTATATTTATCGCATATATGTTTCCGTTCCTGATGGTAGTCATCAACTCTCTGAAGCAGAAAAGAGATATTATTAAAAGTCCATTTTCCTGGTTATACACCATCAAGGGCCTGTCCTTTGACAACTTTATAAAAGCATTTACTCAGATGGATTTTCTGAATGCGTTCAAGAATTCTCTGATCGTAACAGTATCTGCAACGGTGCTTGTGACCTTGCTGGCTGCTATGCTTGCCTACTATATCGTAAGGCACAACAACGGGATATCCAAGCTTACGTTTGCGCTGATGGTGGCGTCTATGATTATTCCGTTCCAGGCAATCATGATCCCTCTGGTGAGCATCTACGGCGGCACACTGAATATATTGAACCACAGGCTGACGCTGATTTTCATGCATACCGGATTTTCCATGGCAATGTCAGTGTTCATGTTCCACGGTTTTATCAAAGGAAATGTACCGATTGCCCTGGAGGAGGCAGCTTATATTGACGGATGTACCCATTCCCAGACATTTTTTAAGATTGTGCTTCCGCTGCTGAAACCGATCATCTCAACGATGGTGATCCTGAATTCCCTGGCATTCTGGAATGACTTCCTGCTCCCGTCACTGGTACTGACGGACAAGGAACTTCTGACACTGCCGCTTTCAACCTATAGCTTCTACGGAACATATTCCGCAGATTACGGAACGATTATGGCGGGACTCCTGCTGTGTGTAATCCCGATCCTGGTTCTGTATGTGATCCTTCAGAAACAGATCATCGGCGGTGTGGTTGCAGGCGCTGTAAAATAACCGGGGATATCCGGGCCGGACGACTGAAAAGCAGCCGGTATATTAAGATTTCTTAAGAAAGGGGGTATTGAAAAATGCCCTCTTTTTTAATACAATGCACGTAGACGTTTATGTCAGGTGAAAATAAAGCTATATTATAAGTAAGATGGAGAGGCATAAGATATGATCAAAGACACACTTCACCTAAGAGCGCCGGGAAATTGGATCAATGATCCAAACGGATTTATTTATTACAAAGGAAAATACCATCTTTTTTATCAGCATTTTCCCTATGCTCCCATGTGGGGGACGATGCACTGGGGCCATGCGGTCAGTGAAGATATGATACACTGGGAGCATGAGAAGATCGCACTGTTTCCGTCGAAAGAATATGACCGGAACGGTGTTTTTTCGGGGAGTGCCCTTGACGTGGATGGAAAATTGTACCTTTATTATTCGGCGATCCAGTATCTCAGGCAGGATCCGGAGAATATTCATCAGAGTTTAGGGGACAGTTACCTTACCAGTCAGGCAATGCTGGTCTCAGAGGATGGGGAGCATTTTGACAACTGGGACAGCAAGAGCCAGATTATTCCGGTGATTGCAGACTGCGCCTTTGGGGACGCCAAAGACACCAGAGATCCGAAGGTGTGGAAAGAAGGCAGAGATTATTACATGATTCTGGGAAGTACATGGTACAAAGAGCAGGGAAGAGTGTTGTTCTATACGAGCAAGGATGCCCGGAACTGGAAATACAGGAACCAATACAGGACCCAGGGGATGGGAAGTATTATGGAGTGCCCGGATTTGTTTTGTGTAGAGGGGCAGTATCTGTTTGTAGGCTCTCCCATGGAGATCATCAATGACGGGTTGGAGTACAGCGCCCATGCGATCTGCGCGACGGCGGATTTCAACCGGAAGAACTGTGAACTCAAGCTGTCGGATAACTATCAGTATATTGATTATGGACTTGATTTTTATGCACCGCAGACGACCCTGGACAGTGAGGGGAGAAGGGTGATCATTGGCTGGATGCGTATGCCAAGGGCTGTAGAGGAGAGCAGGGACGGCAGAGGGGTCTGGAACGGTATGATGAGTATTCCAAGGCTGGTGGAGATCGGGATAGGACACGTCTATTTTCCGGTACATCCATCGGTGGACGGATATTTTACAAAAGAAGTGACCGAGGCGTGGGAGAGTGGACAATATTCCTGCCCGGGAGAGCGCCCCTGCCGGATCAAGGCGCGTCTGCAGGAGGGGCAGTCCCTGGATATCGGAGGATATCGGATCTGGATGGAAATGGGCGCGGTAAAAACAGACAGGAGCCGGGTATTCGACAATATAGAGAACCATCGGCTGACTGCAGAGACTCCGCAGGTTGGGGGCGACTGCCGGCTGGATATCTTTGTGGATGTGAATCTGATTGAGATATTTGTAAATAACGGAGAGTACGTGGTCAGCCATGTAGTGTACGGCCTTGGAGATTCTGTGTCGGGAGAGATCGACGGGATTTTTGCGGGTGATGAAATATAAGGGCAGCAGCAGGCAGGTCTGCCGGGAACGGGCGGGAGACAGGCTGGAGTCTGGAAGGGCATTGAGGTGAGAATTTGCGGATATTAGTAGTGGAAGATGAGAAAAAAATTGCAGATGGATTGGAAGCGGTCCTCCGGCGGGAAGGTTACGAGGTGGATACAGTCTATGATGGAATAAACGGGCTTGACTATATGCTGAGCAATATTTATGATCTTGTACTGCTTGATATTATGCTGCCCGGGATCAATGGCCTGGATGTTTTGAAGTTTGCAAGGGGCGAAGGGGTTTCCTCGCCGGTCATTCTCCTCACTGCCCGTTCACGGACAGAGGATAAGATCCTGGGGCTTGACGGGGGAGCTGACGACTACCTGACTAAGCCGTTCGATGCGTCGGAGCTTCTGGCAAGAATCAGGGCAAGAACACGCATCGGTACGAACCCGAACCAGGACAGGCTTGCCGCCGGGGATATCTGGCTGGAAAAATCTACCCAGAGACTGGGAGGAAGATCTAACAGTGTAAAACTCGGCAATAAAGAATTCCAACTTTTGGAGTGCCTGATGATTAACAGGAACCACATTATGCCGAGAGATCTTCTGATCACGAAGGTGTGGGGGCCGCTGGAGGCGGCGGAGTATAACAACCTGGAGGTGTATATTTCCTTTCTCAGAAAGAAGCTGCGGTTTGTAAAAGCATCTGTGGAAATCGTGACGACCAAGGGTGTTGGCTATTCTCTGGAGGAACAAAAAGATGGTTAAGACACTTCGAAGAAAATTTATTCTTGTTACAATGGGGCTGATGATTTCGGTGTTCGGTATTCTGTCCGTCACAAACTATCTCTATAATGATTACTGGGACAGCTTAAGTACTCTGCAGATGCTGGAGTGGCTTGTGGATGGGGAGCTGTCCCTTTGTTTTCAAAAAGGGGACGGTGATGATGTGCACGAAGGCGAGAATTACGGAAATGCCGTCTATGCAGTAACGCTGGATGGGCATGACAGGATCCTTAATATGTATTCAGTGACCGGCAAGACTCAGGAAAAGCTTCCGGAGTCAGTGGTTGAGAATATTTGTGAGAATGAGCCCGGGGAGTGGAGCTGGTTTACCTATACCTATGTCTTTCGGGAGACGGAGGACGGGAACAGGGTCTTGTTTGTGACAGACAGCGCTTATCAGAGCAGCGGTGGTATAAGGATTATTCTTAAGATACTGCTGATCCTGGGGGCGGTGCTGCTTCTTTTTGCAGTAAGTTATTTTCTGTCACGTTTTGTGACCAGGCCCGCGGAGGCTGCCCTGCAAAGGGAGAAACAGTTTGTTTCTGATGCGAGTCACGAACTGAAGACCCCGGTGGGCGCCATCAGTATCAATGCTCAGGCGCTGAAGGGACAGATTGGGGAGAATAAGCATCTGATGCACATTCTGTCTGAGACGAAAAGAATGGATCAGATGATCCACAGGCTGCTGACGTTGTCTTATCTGGAAGAAGGAGAGGTGCAGCTGAGGAAAATAAGGTTCTCCCTCTCTGACTGTGTGGAAGAGATGGCGCTGACTTACGACAGTGTGGCTTTTGAAAAGAAGGTTTTCTTCGAATATGAGATTGAAGAAGCAGTGTTTTATGAAGGAAATGAGGATGAGGTGAGGCAGCTTGTCGCGATTCTTTTGGACAATGCCATAAAGCATACGCCGGAATCAGGGAGGCTTATGCTTACCTTGTGCATAAAGGGCGGACGTCCGGAGATCTCAGTGTTCAATACAGGTGTGGGAATCTCCAGGGAAGATCTTCCATATATTTTTGACAGGTTTTACTCTACGGAGGAATCCAGAACCAGTGATGCCGGAAGCTTCGGCCTGGGTCTTGCGATTGCGAAAGCTATAACGGAGCGGCACGGGGGTACCATTTCTGCCGTCAGTAAATTTGGTGAAAATGCCTGCTTCAAAGTAAATCTTTAGATTTGAGGTAAAATTTTTCAAGGTTAATTTAAGGCCAGTCATTTATTTTATGAGAGAGATGTGTTAAAATCTCTTTTTGGGAAGGATTGAGAGGTTTTGGGCATCATAAATCATGGGGAAGATCTATAGCAAGGAGGGAATGATGCCGGAAAAGCAGGCGGACAGATGGAAAAAATGGATGACGGCAGGACTGTTGATTTTATGCCTGGCAATTACGGCGGTTCTGTTTAAGGCTTACCTTGACGGGAAATTTGATTCTGTTGAGACGCTGCAGCAATACATTGACGGCTTTGGGATGATGGCTCCTCTGGTTCTGGTGGTTATTCAGGCGGCTCAGGTAGTTTTGCCGGTGCTGCCCGGTTTTTTTGGCTGTATTGTGGGGGCGGTCCTGTTTGGATGGCTGGGAGGTTTTTTGTGCAATTATATTGGGATTTCGGCGGGTTCAATGATTGCTTTCCTGCTTGCAAGAAAATACGGAAGAGAGCTTGTCAGTAAACTATTTCCCGGGAAGAAATATGAGAAATGGTCGAGATGGATGGCTGAGAGCAAGTCTTACACGGCGGTATTGTTCCTCGGCATGGTGCTGCCGCTGTTTCCGGATGATTTCTTTTGCTATTTTACTGGCCTTACGAAGATGAGCACTCGCAAATTTGCCGCGATTATTGTGCTTGGAAAGCCGTGGTGTATTTTGGTCTACAGTATCTTATTTTCGGCGGCATTCTGATAAAATGGGCGGATATACAGAGGTGTCCGGAAGGTTCTGTGCTTTTGGAGAACTAACCGGGCGCTGAATGAGAGCAAGGTGGAGAAAAGAGATGGGAGAAAAGAAGAGATTGTGCGGCTACTATAACTATACGGTCGTGTTGACTTATATGGGGATGCTGGCCGGCTTTACCGGAATCATATTTGTGGTGGAGGGGCAGCTTCGCACTGCCATGATCTGTCTTATGACGGCGGGGATCTGTGATATGTTTGACGGGACAGTCGCTGCCACAAAGAAGAGGGATGAAATGGAGAAACGTTTTGGCGTGCAGATAGATTCTCTGAGTGATCTGATTTGTTTCGGTGTGTTTCCGGCGCTGTTTACTTATCAGATCGGCCATAAAAGCTATCTGGCATTTTTGGCCGCATGCTTTTATGTGTTATGTGCGCTGATTCGGCTTGCGTATTTTAATGTCATGGAAGAGGAGCGTCAGCAGGCCGAGGGAGGAAAAAGGAAATATTATATGGGTCTTCCGGTAACGTCAATCGCATTGATCCTGCCTGCGTTTTTTGTAGCGGGAAACCGTCTTGCACTGGATGAGGGAATCTTGTTTGCAGTTTTGTTGATTATTGTTGCGGTTGCCTTTATCTCTCCGGTCAGGATTAAGAAGCCTTATCTTGCCGGTAAGATTGGGATTGTATTTGCCGGAGCAGTAGAATTAATTGTTCTTTTGATGGGGATGGGACTAGAAGTATGAAAAAAGAGACAGTGACAATTAGAATTTTGTACGGAACGATAATCGGGCGGGCAGTTTTGAAAATACTGACCCGGCCGTTTCTTTCGAGGTGCGTCGGTGCATTTTTAAACTCGGGTCTGTCCCGGTGGATGGTTCCCTTATTTATTAAAAAGCATCACATTGATATGGACGGGTATGAAAAGAAAAAATATATCTCCTTTAATGACTTTTTTACACGAAGAAGGCGTGCGGACTGCACAGATATTACACCAGATCATCTGATCAGCCCCTGTGATGGTTATCTGAGTGTTTATCCAGTGGATGAAAAGCAGACGTGGAGGATCAAACATGTAGAATACAATCTGGAGAAGCTGCTTGGAAGCCGCGAACTGGCAGATCACTTCTCCGGCGGAACCTGCATGATCTTTCGGCTGACACCTCAGAATTATCATCGGTACTGCTATGTGTGCAGCGGTGAGCGCGGCGTTTCAAAGGCTATCCGTGGGCGGCTTCACTGTGTACGCCCTGCTGCCTATACCTCCTGCCCGGTTTTTATGGAGAACAGCAGGGAGTATACTGAGATCCACACACAGCGGTTCGGGGATATGATTCAGATGGAGATAGGGGCTCTGCTTGTAGGAAAGATTCATAATCATTACCGGAAAGGTAAGATCATCCATCAGGGGATGGAGAAAGGATACTTTGAATTCGGCGGTTCTACGATCGTGGTGCTGGTGCAGGAAGGACGGGTCAATGTGAACCGGCAGATTATGCAGAATATGAAGCGAGGTGCGGAGACAAAAATTCGTCTGGGCGAGATGGTGGGGGAATTGCTTTGAGGGGGGTGAGAGGATCATGCCAGAGCCGCAGAGTCAGAGGCCTTCGGGGAGGCTGCCATGCGGGATTGCTTCGACGTTAACGCCCCTTCAACTATTGCACGAATCTATAAGAGCCGCAGATACAAGTGGAGAGCCATTTGTATCTGCGGCTCTAACAGCTTCGGCAAGGATTTTTCGGGACGGCAGGATTACTGTGACTCATAGGCTGCTTTGGCGCTGCGGATGAGTTTGTCGAAGTTGTCTGCCTGCCATGCGGCGCGTCCGGTGAAGAGGCCGTCGATGGAGGGCTGTATGATCAGTTCGTCGGCATTGCCGGGGTTTACGCTTCCGCCGTACAGGACAGGGATGTTCTTTGCAGCTTCGCCGAAGATCTCGGTCAGGCAGGTCTTGATTACTTTGTGCATGGTTTCTGCGTAGTCGGCGGAAGCCGGAGTTCCGTTTACACCGATGGACCATACGGGTTCGTAAGCAACCCAGATTTTAGGAAGCTGTGATACAGGAACGCCGTGGAAACCGATCTTCAACTGTGTGCGCAGCACTTCGGCGCTGATGCCGAACTCTTTTTCCTGTGCAGTTTCGCCGATACATAGTAAGGTGGTAAAGCCATGGTTTAAGGCTGCCTTAACCTTTTTATTTTCTTCTATATCTTTCTCACCGAAGACATGTCTTCTCTCAGAATGGCCGATCATGACGAGGTCGAGCCCCAGTTCTTTCAGCATGACGGGGGATATTTCCCCTGTGAATTGTCCTTCGTCTTCCCAGCACATATTCTGTGCGCCTAATTTCACATATTTGCGGTCAACCTTCTGGGCGGCGCTCTCCAGAGCAGTATAAGATGGGATGATAAATAATTCGATCTCGTCGCGGCTGATGTTTTTTGTGTTTTCTACAAGAGCATTCAGATAATCCACAGTATCTTTTATGGTCTTATACATTTTCAGGTTGCTTCCAAAATATAACTTTTTGTTCATGTTCTCCTCCTTAGCGCTGCGGGGGCAAATTATTTTCCTCCGGTATTTTTGATATTATTATACCTTGGATCTATTTAAAACGCAACTTAAAAGTGATAAAAAAATAACAAAACGAAAAAACGAAAGTAAACGAAGAAAATGTTTGTAAAATTGATGTAATATGCACAAAAACTAGTGACTGCAAATATATAAATGTACTGAAATTACAAAATAGTATTGAAAAAGAAAGAAAAACATAATAGAATAGTATCAACGAAGAAAGTAAAACGAAATAATAAACGAAAACAAAACGAAAGGAACAGAAACATGAGCGAGAAATTCAGACCAGTAACAGCAATTACAATGGGAGACCCGGCAGGGATTGGGCCGGAGATTGTAGTAGGGACGATGCTGTCAGAGGAGATCCATGAATGCTGCAGGCCATTTGTGATCGGGAGTCAGCAGATTATGGAGAGGGCAGCAAGGGTATTGGGGAAGGAACTGAAATATCATCAGATTACAGACCCGTCCGAAGCGAAGTACGAATTCGGAACCATCGATATCCTGGAGACCGGAGATTACGATACGGATTCGATTGAATGGGGGAAGGAGCAGAAGCTTGCGGGGCAGATGGCCGTCGATTGGATCATGAAATCTATTGAGCTTGGCATGGCAAAGAAAATAGATGCTGTATCCACATCACCGATCCATAAAGGAGCAATCAAGCTGGTTGGCGTCAAGGAACCGGGACATACAGAGATCTATCAAAACGCAACGAATTCTCCGTATGCGCTTACCATGTTCTCCTGCCATAAGCTCCGCGTGTTTTTTGTAAGCCGGCATATGTCTCTTGTAGATGCCTGCCATTATGCCACAAAGGATGTAATCCTTGAAAATGTAGTGAATATTGATAAGGAGCTTCGCAAAGTAGGAATCGAAAATCCACTGATTGCAGTTGCGGGGCTGAATCCGCACAACGGGGACAACGGACTTTTTGGTACAGAGGAGCTTACAGATATCGGGCCGGCTGTAGAAGCGGCGAAGGAAAAAGGGATCAATGCAGTGGGGCCGTGTCCGGCAGATTCTGTGTTCAACATCGGAAAATCTGGAAAATTTGACGCGATCCTTTCTCTGTATCATGACCAGGGACATATTGCATGCAAGACGCTTGACTTTGAGAAATCGGTGACTTTAACCTTCGGGCTGCCGTTTATCAGAAGTTCGGTGGACCATGGAACAGCATTTGACATTGCAGGCAAAGGGATCGCAGGCTGTGTAAGCCTGATCGAGTCCACGAAGGTTGTTGCAGAGTATGCTTCAAAACAGCATGAAAGAGAAATGTAAGAACAAGAAGCATAAGAACAAGAAAGAAGCAGACCAACATAGGAAAGAATCAATATAGAAAAGCATCAGTATAGAAAAGGATGAATATAGAAAGTGAGGGAGAGACATGCCGCTTATAGGAACTGTAGCAGATGACCTTACCGGCGCTACAACGACCGGTGTACTGCTGGCAAGGAGCAAAGCCAGAACAGCCGTATTCTTCAATGTGGAGGCTGTATCAAATGCGGAGGCTGTGGAGGAACTGGATGTGATTATTATCAGCAGCAACAGCCGCCCGCTTCCGGCTAACGAGGCATATGACAAGGTGAAGGACGCTGTCATTGCCCTGAAGAACATGGGTGTAAAATATTATCAGAAGCGTACGGATACAACCATGCGCGGCGGAATCGGCGTGGAGATCGACGCTATGCTCGACCAGCTCAGTGATGAGACCGTTGCAGTGGTGGTTCCGGCCATGCCCCAGTCCAGAAGGATTCTGGTAGGCGGATATTCCATTATAGATGGTGTGGCACTGGTCAATACGCCGGTAGCTCAGGATGTAAGGACACCTGTGAAGGAAAATTACATCCCAAGGCTTTTAGCTGGGCAGACGAGAAGGAAGGTAGGACTGGTAGCGCTTGATAAAGTCCTCGCGGGGGATGAAGTGATTAAGGAGGCTCTAAAGCAGCAGAGGGAAGCAGGCTGCCAGGTGATTGTTGTAGATGCTGTTACGCTGGAAGATGTTGAAAATATTGCCCAGGCATGTATTGCCCTGAGCTGGGATGTAGTTACCGTGGATCCGGGTCCGTTTACTGCCAAGATGGCTTACCATAGAAGCCTGATCGGTGTTGAAGAGCCGAATCTTCCCCCGGAGGCAGATGAGGCCGGCAAAACGGTTCTGATTGCAGCCGGAAGTGCAACTCCGGTGACAAAGAAGCAGATGGAGATCCTCTGCCAGGATTCCAGGCATGTGCGCATCAGTGTAGATCCGGTTTCTCTGATCGAGGGCGGGGAAAAGGCTCTGGAAGAAGTGGATCAGGCGGTACATAAAGCAATGGATTATTTGGAGTCCGGCAGCCGGCCGAGGGCTATTCTGTTTGAGACGGCGCTTCACGGGGAACTTCTGAATCTGAGTGAAGAGGATAATAAGAGGCATTATGCACACGGCATGAGTGCGGACAGGATCAATGCGGGGCTTGGAATGATCATTTCCCAGGTGCTTGAGCAGACAGGAAGAGAAAGGATCGCAGGTCTGTATACTACAGGCGGGGATACCATGGTAAATGTGTGCCGTCAGCTGGGGGTAGAATGTATTGAGGTGCTTGACTATGTAATTCCGCAGACAGATATCGGCCGTCTGGTAGGAAGCTATGACGGGCTTCCAGTAGTAGGCAAAGGCGGGCTCACCGGCAATGACCATACCGCCTGCGACATTGTTGACCGCCTGTTCCGGGAGGCGGCAAGACAATAATAGCCGTAGTACTAAGGTAGATCAGACACAATTATGGTTCTGAATGACACATAAAAAACTATAAGGAGAGAGAATAATGAGCGAAGAAAAGAAAGTATCAACAGACGGACGCAGGGATATGGATATCCTTAACAAAATGAAAAACCTCCCGGGAGGGCTGGTTATTATCCCGCTGGTAATTGCGGTTGTGCTTGCCACATTTGTGCTGCAGGTCTTCCAGATCGGGGGATACGTAACTGCATTGTTTTATGAAGGGAATTCCTGTATGATGGGCTTTTTCCTGATCGTGTGCGGTTCTATGATTGATATTAAGCAGGTGGGAATGCCTCTGTACAAAGGTGTTGTTATGACCGGATCAAAGTTCCTTCTTGGCGTGATCCTCGGTCTTATCGTCGGGAAGATCTGCGGACCGGCAGGATTCCTCGGGATCGCACCGTTCGTACTGATCGCGGCAATTACAAACTCTAACGGTTCTCTGTACATTTCCCTGTCATCGCAGTTTGGAAATGCAACGGATACGGGAGCAATCTCGATTCTGTCCTTGAACGACGGACCATTCTTTACACTGGTTGCACTTGGAGCTACAGGACTTGCAAATATTCCGATCATGTCTCTGGTTGCAGTATTGGTGCCGTTATTGATTGGATTTATCTGGGGGAATCTTGATAAAGGCTTCCGTGATGCATGTAAGAATGCACAGCCTATCGTAACATTTTTTATGACGATCTCTATCGGGGCGAAGACAGACGTTAAGACGATCCTGACGGCAGGGGCTTCCGGAATCGTGCTTGGATTAATCTCGGCAGCAACGGCAGTTCTGTTCTTCTTTATCATCAATCTTCTTCTCCCGAAGAAGGAGAGAAATGCCATGGGAGCTGCCATCGGTACGACAGCGCTTAATTCGGCCATGACGCCGGCAGCAGTCGCTGAGGCTGACCCGACAATGGAGGAGTTTGTCCCGATGGCAACTGCACAGTGTGCGACCGCGTCTATTATTACATTGTTCCTGTGCCCGTTTATCACGGCGGCATTTGATAAATATATGCAGAAGAAGCAGAAAGGGATCTACAGTCCTGAAGGCTGGGCACACAGCAAGGCTGCATAAGGGATTGACCGAAGCAGGATAAACCATATAGATGGTTCATTTATATATAGTCCTTTTATACGTCAAAATATAAGAGGACTTTTCCGAAAAATAAAAAATGTAAGCCGGGAGGATGAAAAATAATGAATAAGATGACTGTACACATGACGAAAGAGACCTTATATGATTTTCTGTTATTCCATGCCTACTCCAAATTCAGCGGGTTCCTGATCAATATCCTTGGGCTTGCTGTAGCATTTATGGGAATCATCCTGTACATTACGGACAGAACGGGTGTGCAAGGCGTCGGCCTGTATCTTGCCGCAGCGTTCGTCTTCCTTGCAAGCACACCATTCCAGTTGAAGATGCGCGCGAAAAAGCAGGTGCAGGTAAATGAAGAGTACTGCAATCCGGTGGAGTATACATTTACCGAGGAGGAGATCCGCATGGAGTACGGCGGAAAGGAGCGGTGCTACCCGTGGGAGGAGATCGAGCGTGCAGTGGTGACTCCGAAGACGATCGGGATCTACTATGGGAAGGAGCAGGCCATGATCCTGCCGAAACAGGATTTTGGAGATCAGTTTACGCCGATCTTTCGGATGATTGCGGCCAGGCTCGGACAGAGCAGGGTGAGGTAAAGGCCATATACCTTTTGCATTGCAGGAAGACTGTAAATTCACTTATAGAAAATGCGTATAAATGCACGGATATATTGAGAAAATGAATTTCCAACCGTTTTCGATATATGATAAAATCTCTGACGGAATATAGACAGTATTTATATCAATGGAGGGTACGAAGGTGAAAAGGAATTTGAAAATGTTGAGTGCAGGTTTATGCGGGGTGATGGTTATTACACTTCTTGCCGGATGCGGTGCAAAGGGAGATGAGGGCAAGTCAGGCAGTGCAGCTGAAGACAAAAAAGAGAAGCTGATTATCGGTACATCATCTGTTTCCGTCGATTTGGCCTAATCAGGAGTGGAAGCATTGGAAGATATGGGATATGAAGTAGAATTAAAAGTCTTTGACGATTATTTCCTTCCCAACGAGGCGCTGGTGGAGGGATCGGTTGACGCGAACTTCTATCAGCACGAACCGTTTCTTGACACATATAATGATGAAAAAGGAACAGATATACAGATGATGGAGCCAAAGCTCTGGAACTATTGGGCAGGAATTTATTCTGTAAAAACAGACTCCATAGATAAGCTTCCGGACGGCGGAATCGTAGGGATTGCTGAGGATGCATCCAATATTGATCAGGATTTGCGTCGTCTGCAGGAGGCTGAAGTTATTAAGCTGACAGATGAAGAGAAGGATCAGTATGATGTTGCGGATATTGTAGAAAATCCATATAACTATGAGTTTATCCAGGCGGACCATATTAAATATACGAACATGGATGACTATGCTCTCGTTATCGGTACATCCAACACAATGGCATCTTTTGACGTAGATCCTACAAAGAATCTTTTGCAGTCATTTGTAGATGATTCCCTTGCGCTCGGGATGTGCATTATGCCGGAAAATGCAGATACACAGTGGGCAAAAGACATTATGGAAGCATATACGTCTGATAAGGCAAAAGAATATGTGAAACCGGAGACGGGTTTTGAGGCGGTATTTTAAATGTAAATTGTAATGCGGCAGGGGTGTTTGGAATCGTCCGAGCGCCCTTGTTTTTCTATGCATTTCCAGGAGATAAAAAATATGATAGAGATAAAAGGGTTACAGAAATCATTTGATGATTTGAAGGTTCTTGACAACATCGACCTGACGATTGAAGACGGAGAGATTTATGGGCTGGTAGGAAAAAGCGGAGCCGGAAAATCTACACTTCTTAGGTGTATCAATGGGCTGGAGCAATATTCGGCGGGCAGCCTTAAGATTGACGGTGTGGAGATAAAGGCTCTCAGCAGGAAAGAATTAAGGACATTCCGGAAGGGGGTGTCCATGATATTTCAGCATTTTCCGATGCTGACACGTAAGACAGTATATGAAAATATTGCGTTTCCGATGCGGTGCTGGAAATATGACAGACAGGTGATCGACAAGCGTGTGAAAGAACTGGCGGAATTGGTTGGGATTTCTGAAAAACTTTATCAGAGGCCGGGACAGTTGTCCGGCGGGCAGAAGCAGAGGATTGCCATAGCAAGGGCACTGACCATGGAACCAAAAATATTGCTGAGTGATGAGGCTACATCCGCATTGGATCCGGTGACGACACGGTCGATTTTGCAGCTTCTCCGTGATATCAATGAAAAACTGGGGATAACGATTATCGTGGTGACGCATCAGATGTCAGTGATTAAGGATGTGTGTGAAAAGGTGGCGCTGCTGGAGGCAGGTGAGCTGGTCGTGTCAGGACCTGTTGACGAGTTGTTTATGTACCAGCCGGAAGAATTGAAGACATTTCTTGGCGAGGAAAAATTTCATGCAGGCAGCAGCGGCATCAATATACAGGTTATGCTGTCTGACCAGGATATGTCCAAAAATATTCTCAGCAGGATGTCCAGGGAATTGGATCTTGATTTTACAATTGTGAACAGTGAAATGGAGCGCTACCGTGATAAATACCTGGGGTATCTGGTTTTAAATTTTTCAGAGCAATACAAAAGTAAGGTGGAAGATTATCTGGATCAAAACAAGATAATCTGGAGGTATTATCAGATGAATAAGGAGGAAGGGTTATGTCAGGATTCTTAACAGAATACCAGATGAATTTTTGGGAGCGGATACTTGCGCCTGCATTTGCAGCAACAATACAGATGGTGATCATTACTACGATATTAGGAACTTTTTTTGGTTTTTTTGTTGCGGTAATTCTGCTTGTGACGGACAAAGACGGCATCCATCCAAACCGATTCATTTATGGGCTGTTTAATTTCATAGTAAATGTAATCAGGTCATTTCCGTTTTTGATCCTGATGATTTTCCTTCTGCCATTTACCAAATTAATAGCAGGAACTTCCATTGGAGTCCGCGCAGCGGTAGTCCCGCTTATTGTATCAGCTACGGCATTCATTGCAAAACTAATTGTAAATGCAATGCAGGAGGTGGATAAAGGTTTGGTGGAAGCTATGAAGTCCTTTGGGATATCTGAGGTTCAGGTGGTATTTCGGGTGATGTTTTCGGAGGCACTTCCGTCAATTATATCAGGGGTTATCCTTGCGATGGTTGCAATCCTTGGTTCCACTGCCATGGCAGGTGCAATGGGAGCCGGCGGGATTGGTTCGGTTGCTATCACTTATGGATACCAGAAGTTCAACAAAGTAGTTATGGTTCTTACGGCGGGTATATTGATTGTATTTGTGCAGTTGATAGAAATGATAGGAAAATGGGTATACCGTAAGATGAAATAGTAAAATTAACAGGGCAGGAGCAGGATATGAATCGGGAAGAACTATATAAAGAATTGGCGGAACAAAAAGAAGAGATGAGGCCGGGAGAGAGGATGGAGGCATACCTGCGGGGGGAAGAAACAGATTATCTGCCGTATGGACTGCTGGCTCCGGAGGATGCACTGGTGCATATATGGGGATTTACCAAAGGGCAGGTTCACAGATCTTTTGACGTGCGCTGTGAGATAATACGAAGGAAGAAAGAAGAATATGGATTTGTCGGGCTGTCCATTCCCCTGGGTCTCCGGGGGATCGCAGAAGCGGTTGGATCTGTGTTGGAATATCCGGAAGATGCGGTGGATTACGTGAAGGAGTATGCAGCGGCAGATTATAGTGCGTTGAATGCAATAGAAGAGTTTGACGTGGGGAAGAATAAATTTCTGCTTGATAAATAAGAGGAAGGGAAAAGGCTGATGGAATTGTTCCCTGATATGGGGATTTCGACCGATGTGGCAGGACCTTTTTCGACGGCAATTGCTATGCGGCCTATAGAACTTGTGCTGAGGGACATGCGGAGAAATCCGGATAAAGTGCACCGTCTGTTATCTTGTGCTGTACAATGTTCTTTGAAGTGGGTCGAAAGATTTTATAAGGAGACGGGAAGCAGTGCAGTTGGTTTTGCAGATCCGGTTACGACTACAGATATTCTGGGAAGGAAAGATTTTCAGGAATTTTCAAAGCCTTATATGAAAAGACTTATAGACGGGATTATCAGTATTACCGGAGTGGCTCCGTCTGTACATATATGCGGCCATACAAAAAATATATGGCTGGATCTGGCAGAAATAGGAATCACTAATTTCAGTCTGGATAATTGTGAGAGTCTGGAAGAGGCAAAAAAGACTATAGGAGACAAAATGTTTCTGTCCGGGAATGTTGCGCCTGTGGATGTGATGCGGCTGGGATCGATTGATATGGTCATAGATGCAGTCAGAACAGCAATTATCGAGGGGAGCGGCAGCCCTTCGGGTTATATGCTTATGACGGGATGTCAGGTTCCGATTGGAACACCCAGAGAGAATATCGACGCATATATTTATGCTGCCAGGAAATATGGGGGCAGGGCAAGAATTGGGAGGCTTCCTCCTCAAATGGGGACGTAGTAAAGTTAAACTTTACTACGTCCCCATTTGAAGTTTGGGGTGTCCCAAAATAAAAAAAGGGGTGTCCCCATTTGTGCAGGATAAGCGTATAAATTTGTCCTAATTAAGGTCTGCCGTGCACTTGACAACCATGGGAAAAAGTGTAAACATATGGTTATCGATAGTTAGTTAAGGTGGTATGGGATCATGGAAGAGCGAAGACGGGCAATTTTGCAGGAATTAAATGAAAAAGGACGGGTAAGGGTGGCTGAGCTGAGCAGAAGGTTTGGCTGCTCGGAGGTTACGATCCGTAACGATATTAAGAACATGGACATGGAAGGGATGCTGAAGCGTACCCACGGCGGGGCCGTCAGGCTCGAGAAGGATACGGAAAGAAAATATCAGGCAGAGAGTATATACAGGCATACAGAGCGCAAGAGGCAGATTGCCGCCTGTGCGTATGAATTTCTTGCGGACAGGGATACGATCATTATAGATGATGCCTCCAGCAGTTTTTATCTGGCGCTGCATATCAAGCACCATCCGGAGAAGAGACTTGCTGTAGTGACGAACTCTCTTCTGGTAGGAAATGAACTTGCAGATGTAAGTCATGTGGAACTCTACATGGTAGGGGGACATGTGGGGGGACATCTGGCGGCGACAATGGGGGATGCGGCGCTTCAGAATATGGAGCAGTTTCATGTAGATAAGGCATTTATCGGGGTGCACAGCATTAATTTTGATGTAGGACTTACTTCCATTGCAACTCCGCAGATGCAGGTGAAAAGAGCTATCTTGAAGGTGGCTCAGGAGGTATATGTGCTGGCGGACAGCAGCAAATTCGGCGGGGGCTACCTCTCGGTCATCTGCCCGATCCATGAGGTGCATAAGATCATTACCGACAGTGAAGCAGCCCGGGACGTTATAAAAAAGGCGCAGGAGATGGGCATCTCCCTGGTGCTGGCAAGATAAAAGACGGTTATGCCTTCGGCAGGGAGAAGATAAACTCGGTGCCTACGCCTTCCGTGCTGACGACATTGATATTTTCGCCATGAGCCTGAATGGCTTCCTTGACGATGGCAAGACCAAGACCGGTGCCTTTTTTGTCCTTGCCCCGGGACAGGTCTGTTTTATAGAAGCGCTCCCAGATCTTATTCAGCGCATTTCTTGGAATACCGATTCCATTATCTTTTACGGATATATATACCTTATCTCCCCGGTTGGTAGTTTCAATCGTAATGTCAGACTCACTGTCACTGAATTTGATAGCATTATCCAGAAGGTTATACAGGACCTGCTGGATTTTTCTTTTGTCTGCAACGACCTCAAGATGCTTTGAGGCAAAAATAAGCTCAAAGGATATCTTCTTCTGAGTACAGACACCTTCAAAGGAAGCGGCAACATTTTTAATAATCTCATGGATATCGAAGGCCACTTTGTCTAAGAGCAGGTTTTTCGTGTCAAATTCATTCAGCGTCAGAAGATCATGAGTAAGATCTGTCAGACGTTCTGTCTCAAATAAAATAATCTTGAGATATTTTTCCTGCATTTCCTGAGGGATCGTGCCGTCTGCCATAGCTTCCACATAGCCCTTGATAGAGGTTAAGGGCGAGCGGAAGTCGTGGGACACATTTGCTACAAATTTCTTCTGATAGTCCTCCATGTCGCGCAGCTGGGAGGACATGTAATTTAACGAGGCGGACAGATAACCCATCTCGTCTTCGGTGTTTACCGGTATCTCATATTCCAGGTTGCCCGAGGCATACTGCTTGGCGGCCTCTGTGATCTTGCTAAGGGGCCGGTATACGAAGAAGCGGAATGCCAGCAGGATCATAAAGGAGAGCAGGTAAATGACGGCCAGGGAAATGTATGCGCTGTGCATAAGAAGATCCTGGATCTGTGTGATGTCATACATGCTTTTATGGATCAGCAGGTAGCCTCTGGATGAGTAGTCGTATACGACGGGAGCAAGGACTGTAATGACATCCTCGTTGAAATAGCCGTGGTAATCTCCCGTCATATATCGGCTGCTTCCAATTTCCGCAGGATTGAAATCTGCGATCTTGTGGGGGGCAGGTGAGAAATTTTCCGACTGGGCGGAGGTGATCATGACTCCGTCCCGGTCGACAAACCACACGGCAGCATTCAAATGTGTTTCAATGCCGGACAGCTGAGTGTGAACATCATTCAGGGAAATCTGCTCCGAAAAAAACTGAGGCAGATAGTCGGTAGCCACCATATTAGCCTCCCGGTAGACCGAGGATGAGACATTTCGGATGAGAGGCGCAGAAACAAGCCCGGAGCCCAGCGTGGCAACAGTAAATATACTCATAAAGCCGAATATAATATATACGATTACAAATTTCAGATATAGTGTACTTTTCATAGGACTCTCTTTTTGCTTTTATTTTACTTCAAATTTGTATCCGATCCCCCACACGGTGCCAAGCCCCCAGGTGGAGTGATCCTTAATCTTCTCCCGCAGACGCTTGATATGTACGTCCACGGTCCGGGTATCCCCGATATATTCATAGCCCCAGATCTGGTCCAGGAGCTGCTCCCTTGTAAATACCTGGTTCGGTGAGGAGGCGAGGAAGTATAAAAGTTCCAGTTCCTTGGGCGGCATCTCTACATTCTGGCCGTCCACTACAACAGAGTAGTTGGTAAGGTTGATGGTAATGCCGGGGTATTCTACACATTTGCCCTTGTCTGCATTTGCCGCCTCGGACTTCGGTACGGCCTGGTAGCGGCGCAGAACAGCCTTGACGCGGGCTACGAGCTCCTTAGAATCGAAGGGCTTCATAATGTAGTCGTCTGCACCAAGCTCCAGTCCAAGCACTTTGTCAAATACTTCGCCCTTGGCGGACAGCATGATGATGGGGGTGTTGGAGTGGGTGCGGATCTCACGGCAGACCTGGTATCCGTCGATGCCCGGGAGCATCAGATCCAGCAGCACCAGGTTGGGCTGGTAAGTTTCGAAGGCAGACAGAGCCTCCTCGCCGTCATGGACCATTGCTGTGTCAAAGCATTCCTTCGTAAGGTACAGAGAGATGAGTTCTGCAATATTTTCATCGTCATCTACGATTAAGATTTTTTGTTTATTTACCATAATTGTTCTCCTGTATGTTCTGGTTATTTTAATTCTGCGATAGTCACACCGGCGTCGCCTTCGCCAAAAGCTCCGAGCCGGAAGGATCTGACGTGCTTTTGTCTTCTCAGGTACTGGTGGATACCGTTCCTTAAGGCTCCGGTCCCTTTGCCGTGTACAATGCGTACAGAGCTCAGATGAGCGAGACTTGCGTCGTCCAGATATTTATCAAGCTCTGCAATGGCTTCGTCTACAGTTTTTCCAAGGAGATTGATTTCAGGCCCTACAGACAGGGACTTGTTCATTTTAAGTTTTCCTTTTCCGGTCTGTCGGCCGGTTTTTTGAAGATATGCCGGCTTCTCGTCAATGATCTCCAGATCGGAAATATTCACCTGAGAGCGCAGGATTCCCATCTGTACAGTAAGGTTTCCCTTGCTGTCCGGCAGTGATGCGACGGTGCCGTTCAGGTTCATGCTCAGTACTTTTACAGATTCTCCCAGCCTGAAATCGGCAGGTTTATATTCCTTCCTGGGCTTTGCAGGCTCTTTTTTCATGCCGGAACGGGCAGTTTCCATTTTCCTCCGCAGACGTTCACGTTCACGCTCCATGTCTGCCGCAGAAATATTTTCCTTGCCGAACTTGTGAAAATTGCGGATCGTTTCGTCGGCGGTCTCCTTGGCCTCTGCGAGGATAGCATGAGCTTTTTCGTTGGCCTGCATCAGGATCCGTTCCTTTTGTTCTTCCAGACGTTCCTGTTTCTTTTGTGTTTCTTGCTTTAAGCGCTCGATCTCCCGCTTGTAGGAGGCAATGGTTTCCTGCTCCTTCTCTATTGTGCGGCGGCTGGCCTCAAGGTCTGTCAAAATGTCCTCGAAAGATTCGTCCTGTTCGCTCAGGCGTGCCCGGGCATCCTCGATGATATAATCCGGCAGCCCTAGTTTGCCTGCAATGGCAAATGCATTGCTCTTTCCGGGGATACCGATCAACAGATGGTAGGTAGGCCGCAAGGTCTCTACATTGAATTCGCAGGATGCATTTTCCACGCCCGGGGTGGAGAGAGCATAGACTTTGAGTTCACTGTAGTGGGTAGTTGCCATGGTTCGTATGCCTCGTTCATGCAGATGGTTTAAAATGGAAATGGCAAGAGCAGCCCCCTCCGTGGGGTCTGTCCCTGCACCCAATTCGTCAAAGAGAACGAGGGAGTTCTCATCCACATGTCTTAAAAAAGATATGATATTGGTCATATGTGAGGAGAAAGTACTCAGGCTCTGCTCGATGCTCTGTTCATCTCCGATGTCGGCATAGACGTCAGTAAATACCGATAATTCTGACCGGTCAAGAGCCGGGATATGAAGTCCGGCCTGCCCCATCAGGGTAAATAACCCTACCGTCTTCAGAGAGACCGTCTTTCCGCCGGTGTTCGGACCGGTAACGATCAGAAGATCAAAGGCATCTCCAAGGGTCAGAGTGATGGGGACTACGGTTCGTTTATTAAGAAGGGGGTGGCGCCCCTCCCGGATATGGATGCGCCCTGCTGTGTTGAAGATAGGCATGCTTGCATTCATTTCGATAGCCAGGGCACCCTTTGCAAAAATAAAGTCTAATTCCCGCAGGATGGTATAGTCCGTCTGGATATCCGGGATATACCCTGCGGCGTCTGCACTCAGCCGTGCAAGGATGATCTGGATCTCTTCCTGTTCTTTGCCGTAGAGTTCTTTTAGATCGTTGTTCAGCCTGACCACAGCCATGGGCTCAATAAAAAGGGTCGAGCCGGTGGCGGACTGATCGTGGATCATGCCCGGCACCTGGCTTCGGTATTCGGCCTTTACCGGGATACAGTAGCGGTCTCCGCGCATAGTAATGATGGCGTCCTGCAGATAGGAGCGCAGGGAGCCGTTCACCATGCCGGAAAGAGTGGCATGTACTTTGTCGTTGATCTGCCCCATGGAACGGCGGATACGCTTTAGTTCGGGACTTGCCTCATCACTGATCTCATCTTCCTCAAGGATGCACCTGCGGATCTCCGACGTAAGCGCCGGAACCGGATTTAACTGGGAAAAATAAGGATCCAGACAGTCTTCGGCCTCGTCTGCACGCTCGCGGCGTCCGTAGGCTTTGGCGCGTCCGGCGCCTTCTAAGAGCTTGCAGATACGAAGCAGCTCTCCGCTTCCTAAGGCTCCGCCGATCTCCAGACGCCTCAGGGAGTCACTGACAGGGCTGCAGCCGCTGAATGACGGGCGACCTTTTTTTACGATTCTTGTAAAGGCGGCGCCGGTCTGCTCCTGGGCGGTCTTAATATCGCTTAGGGAAACCATGGGCTTCAGTTTCTGGCAGAGAGCCTTCCCGCTTGAGGAAGAAGCATGCCCCGCCAGGAGTTCCAGTATTTTATTGTATTCTAATTTTTCTAATGTTTTTTTATTCATAAGCTTCACCTAGACTTATTCTAACCTATTTGCCTCATAAAGAAAAGGATAAATATTGAACATTTGCAAGGGATACGGTATACTTATAGAGAAGATCGTGAAGGAGAAAGGCTGCTTATGGAAGAGTACAAAGGTCCACGGGAAGAAGCGGAATACACAGAAGAACCGGAAGAGTATTCTTTTTTACAGGAAGTTATTAAAGATGAAGCAGGCAGTGTAAGGAGTCTGAAGGCGAAGATCCTGCGCGTGATTGGGTTTGGGATTATCTTCGGAATCGTTGCAAGTGTCAGTTTTTGTGCGTTTATGCCGTTGGCTGAGAAGCGGTTTGAGAGTGATCCGGATGAGGTTACGATCCCAAGGGATGAGAAGCAGGAGCCTGATGAAGAAACTGTGGCGGCCTCAGAGAATCCTGTTTCAGAGGAGGTAAGCTATAGCCGGATGATCCGTTCCCTGAATACGGTCTCAGTGATTACACGCAGGAGTGTAGTAGAGATGGCTGCAGCTGCACCCGGAGAAAAGGATGCCGGGGAAGAACTGCATAAGATCGCAGGTGTTGTGGTGGCAGATAACGGACAGGAACTTCTGATTCTGGGGCAGATGTTTGCAGCCAGAGAGGTTGAGGGGATTCAGGCAGTATTTTTTGACGGTTTTTCCTGTCAGGCAGCAGTGAAGATGAGTGATGCCAATCTGGAGATTTCTATCTATGCAGTCAAACGTGCGGATGTAGAGGAAGAAACGCTCAGGCAGGTTCCGACGGCTCAGCTTGGGAGTTCCTTTAATGTAGACGTGGGTGACGTGGCTATCCTGCTGGGGAAACCATTTGGGCAGGAGGATGCGGCCGGGTATGGGTTTATCGAGTCCTGTGAGGAATATGTGGAGCGCGCAGACGGCCGTTATGAGATGCTGAGCGTAAGTGCAGCCGGATTCGGCGGCGGCAGCGGGATTATTGTAGATGCCGACGGCACAGTCATCGGTCTGATCAGCCGGAAGGTCGTGGAGGATGGAAAAGAAAGCCTGATCTATGGATATGCGATCTCTAATATTAAAGATATTATAGAATTTCTGTCCAATGGCACGGGAGTACCTTATATCGGTGTGTGCGGCACTGATGTGACGGATGCAATGGCAGAGGAGCGCGGGATCCCCAAGGGTGTGTATGTCAAAGAGGTTGAGGCGAATTCGCCGGCCATGGCGGCAGGAATCCAGAGCGGGGATATCATTACCCAGATTGACGGAACAGGAGTTAACAGTTTCGATGTGTACCACAGCATCCTGATGAGCAAAAAGGGTGTGCAGGTACTGAACCTTAAGGGGTGCCGGCAGGGAGCCGGGGATGAGTATGTGGATATTGATTTTTCGGTGAATTTGGGGACGAAGAAGTAGACAATAAGAACGAAGAGAAAGAGGCAGTAAGACATATGAGATATATTAATACATTAGTTGAGGGCGAGACAATCCGCAATATTTATCTGTGCAAGGGAAAAAGAAGTGCAGAGACAAGAAACGGGAAACCGTATGACAACCTGCTCCTCCAGGACAAGACGGGAACTCTGGACGGGAAAGTCTGGGATCCCAATTCCAGCGGGATAGCGGATTATAATGAGATGGATTTTATTGAGGTGTATGGGGAGGTTATCAGCTATAACAATAACCTGCAGCTTAACATTAAGCAGATCCGCAAAGCCTATGAGGATGAATATGCAGCAGCAGACTACATGCCCACCAGTGAAAAGAGTACCGACGGGATGTATGAAGAACTGATGGGATATGTGAGAAAGATCGACAATATTTACCTGCGTCAGATCGTAGAGTATTATTTCGCAAATGATGCTGAGTTTATCAAGACATTCAAAGGGCACTCCGCAGCTAAGACTGTCCATCACGGCTTCGCCGGAGGGCTTTTGGAGCACACACTCAGCGTAGTAAAATTCTGTGAATATATGGTGGGCGCTTATCCGATCCTGAACAAGGATCTTTTGTATGCGGCAGCAATCTGTCACGATATCGGCAAGATCAAAGAACTGTCGGCCTTCCCGGAAAATGACTATACCGACGACGGGCAGCTTCTGGGGCATATCGTTATAGGCGTAGAGATGGTCAGTGATGCTGCAAGAACTATTCCGGACTGTCCTGCACGGCTGGTAAGCGAACTTAAGCACTGCATCGTAGCGCACCATGGAGAACTCGAGTATGGTTCACCGAAGAAACCGGCAATTGCAGAGGCACTGGCGCTCAATTTTGCAGACTGCACGGATGCAAAGATGCAGACACTGACAGAGATCTTCAAGGACAAAAACAGCAATGACTGGCTGGGGTATAATCGAATGTTCGAGTCGAATCTGAGGAAGACAGTGATATAAACGTAAAATGGGGACGTTAAAATGGGGACGTAGTATTTTTCAAAAGTGCTACGTCCCAAATTGACTTTTGACCTGTACCCAAATGGAAAAAAGAGGTATATTTATGCAGAAAAATGATGTGGTGACAATTGAGATCGAGGATATGGGAAATGACGGTGAGGGCATCGGAAAGGTAAATGGATATGCGTTGTTTGTTAAAGATGCCATTATCGGTGATGTGGTGGAAGCGAAAGTTATCAAAGCGAAAAAGAACTATGGATATGCAAGATTGATGAATATTATTTCCCCGTCAAAATATCGGGTAAAAAATCCAAGGTGTCCGATTGCGAGGAAATGCGGCGGATGCCAGATTCAGGAGATGAAATACGGCAGACAACTTGCTTTTAAGGAAGATAAAGTAAAGGGGAATCTTGTCCGTATCGGGGGCGTCCCTGCAGAACTGGTTGATCGGGTGACGGAACCAATCGTGGGAATGGAGAATCCTTTTCGCTACAGGAATAAGGCACAGTTTCCAGTCGGGACGGACAAGTCCGGAAGGATCATCGCGGGCTTTTATGCAGGCAGAACGCATAGTATTATTCCGAATGTTGATTGTGCGCTTGGGGTGGAGGTGAATCAGACAATTCTTGATTGTATCATTGAGTTCATGGAGGAGTATGCCATCCGGGCATATGATGAGGAGAGGCACGAAGGGCTTGTACGCCATGTGCTGCTGCGCTATGGATTTCGAACGCATGAGATTATGGTGTGTCTTGTCATAAATGGAAGCCACATTCCACATCAAAATGTTTTGGTTGAGCGGCTAAGAAGGATCCAGGGAATGACCAGCATTACAGTCAGTGTGAACCGGGAACAAACAAATGTGATCATGGGAACGGAGATTCAGCTGCTGTGGGGGCAGGGATATATTACAGATTATATCGGGAAGACCAGATATCAG
Source organism: uncultured Dorea sp. (assembly GCA_947645355.1). GTDB lineage: Bacteria > Bacillota > Clostridia > Lachnospirales > Lachnospiraceae > Dorea_D. The sequence continues at coordinate 28,453 of CANSCI010000022.1, forward strand.
ATATCTCCGTTGTCTTTCTACCAGGTGAATCCTGTCCAGACAGAGAAGCTATATAATCTGGTGCTTGAATATGCTGATCTCAGCGGGAAAGAAACCGTGTGGGATCTGTATTGCGGGATCGGAACTATTTCGTTTTTCCTGGCTCAGAGGGCAAAGAAAGTGTATGGGGTGGAGATTGTACCCCAGGCTATTGAAGATGCCAGGAATAATGCCAGGATAAATGATATTAAAAATGCAGAGTTTTATGTGGGTAAGGCGGAGGAGGTTCTGCCGGAGTACTGCAAGGCGCATGGAAAAGAGCATGGCGGGGAGGCAATGCGGGCGGATGTGCTTGTGGTGGATCCGCCGAGGAAGGGATGTGAGGAGTCACTGCTTGAGACAATGGTAGATATGGAGCCGGAGAGAATCGTGTATGTGAGTTGTGATTCTGCGACGCTGGCGCGGGATGTGAAATACTTGAGAGGGAGAGGGTATGAAGTTGAGAGGGTGAGAGCAGTGGATCAGTTTGCGCATACGGTGCATGTTGAAACAGTCTGTCTGCTGACGAAAAAAGCCCAGTAAATCAAAGGGTTCTGCCGCATAGAAGAAAAAACGGTGCTGTATTTCTTGTGAAATATGTTTGGTAAGACGGCTTGTTTTCCGGGGTGGGGTTCAAAAATAATTTGCTGAAATGGAGTTTCGCTAAATTGTATGGGTTTCGCTAAATTGTTTGAGTTTCGCTAAAATGTTTAGTGTTTTGCTAAAGCATACGGATAAAAAATGTACAGTCAGGGTATCAGTAGGAGCGTCTGTTATCCTGGCTGTTTTGGTTTGACATCATCACTGCTAATGGAGATTTAAAAATCCACGTTTGACGTGGAAAATGATTTGACATTCCACATTGAACGTGGTAATTTGTAAGTGCAGGCGGAAGAGTTTGCAAAGGAGGTTGGATGATGAAATTTGGGCTGTTTTCTGAATTGTATGATGAGGCAAAAAGTTGTGAGAACGTGGATGTATTCATAGAACGCCGTGAGGATGATGTGGAACTGAAGAAAACACCAGATGATAACATTGTGCTGTTGCTGCGGTTTATATATGATGCCGCTCATATGGGCATTAGGGATATTCGAGAATATTTGGGAATGCTGCGTCCGCAGTTCTGCGAGCAGTATGAGATAAAAATGAGAACACTGGAAGATTGGGAGTACGGGAAAAATCCGGTACCGCAGCGTTTGCTTAAGCTGTTGTCATATACTCTTGTAGAGGATTTCCTGAGCTAATGCAAAATTTTAAGGTCGGTGTGAGGTGCTTCAATAATGAGTGAAAAACTTAACTTTAGATATGCAGAAAGAAAAGATACTTCATTAATCCTAAGTTTTATTAAAGAGCTGGCAGCTTATGAAAAAATGCTGGATGAGGTTGTTGCTGATGAGAAAACACTGGAAGAGTGGATTTTTGACAGAGAAAAAGCGGAGGTTATTTTTGCGGTTGCAGATGGCAAAGAAATCGGGTTTGCTCTTTTCTTCCATAACTTTTCCACATTTCTTGGCAGAGCCGGGATCTATTTAGAAGACTTATTTGTACGGACAGAGTATAGGGGAAAAGGATATGGTAAAGCCATATTAAAGAAGCTGGCAGCAATTGCAGTTGAGCGCGACTGCGGACGATTGGAATGGTGGTGCCTGGATTGGAATAAGCCGAGTATTGACTTTTATTTGTCCCTTGGCGCAGAACCAATGTCTGATTGGACCGTGTACCGTATTACTGGTGCCACGCTTTCAGAACTTGCTAAGTGATACAGCCTCTTTTTGAATACAGAGTTGTATGGAGTTTTAGATAACAGACCGGGAGGTGGAATAGAGAATGAACAACGATTTAGAGCGGTTTCTGATCGCACAGCAGACTTATTACCGGATTGCCCTGCAGGAGATAAAGTCCGGGCGGAAGAGGAGCCATTGGATGTGGTTTATCTTTCCACAGATTGCGGGACTTGGTTACAGTGAAACTGCCCGATATTATGCAATCAAGGATATGGCTGAAGCGAAAGCATATATGGAAGATTACACACTTAGTAGTAATCTCATTGAAATCTCGCAGGCATTACTGGATGTGGATTCCGATGACGCGACCGCTGTGATGGGATGGCCAGATGATCTGAAATTGAAATCTTCCATGACCTTATTTGCTTTGGTGAAACCGGAGTGTGAAGTATTTCAGAAGGTGCTGGAAAAGTTTTTTCATGGGGAAAAGGACCAGAAAACAATAGAAATTTTACAGGACAAAAAGCTTGGAGCTATGTGGTAAATTGAAAACCGCATGGTTCCAGGCTTTTTTAGTAAATAAACCTATTATGTATTGATGATTATTGGCATACCGTCTCACTGGCTTGCGTACCATAAATTGATACAATGCACCCTTTGAGCGTTGAGGGTGCATTTTTAACGATTACCCATACTCAAAAAACGATAGGGTGCATTTGTTTCGGATTTATGATATTCTATGGTAAAACACAGCGATAAAATATGATTTTCAGGAAAGGTGAGGTATTGATTATGAGTAAGGTATTAGTAGCGTATTTCAGTGCCAGCGGCGTAACAGCGAAACTGGCGAAGCGGCTTGCAGAGGCTATCGGAGCAGATTTACATGAGATTCAGCCGGAGGTTCCATATACGGATGCTGATCTGGACTGGATGAATAAAAAGAGCCGCAGCAGTGTGGAGATGAATGATAAGTCATTCCGGCCTGCTGTTGCAAATAAAGTGGAGAATATGGAGCAGTATTCCGTGATTTTCACAGCCTTCCCTATCTGGTGGTACGTTGCCCCGACCATTGTGAACACGTTTTTGGAGCAATACGATCTGACTGGTAAGACGATTATCCCGCTGGCAACTTCGGGCAGCAGCGGTATGGGGAACACAAACAAGGAGCTGGCGGTTTCCTGTCCGGGAGCAGAATTAAAGGAAGGAAAGAGATTCTCTGCGGATGCAAGTGCGGAAGAACTGAAAGTATGGGCAGAAGGATTCGGGATTTAAGATACATAGGTAAGACAAACAAAGTTATCAATATAGTCCTATAAAGTTATCTTTCATGACAACGAATAATAAGAAATCTATGGTAACATCCTACCCGTAGTGGTAAATTGTTCTACAGGAAAGGGTGCGAAACATGGAAAATGAAGTATACGAAAAGGACTATGGAGAGGAATTCCGGGAGAGAAGCGATAAGGCAAAGGGAAAGGATTTTCTGGACACCTTGATGGATGTTGGATTCTTTCAGGTGTATAAAGAAGAAATGGACAAAATCCCAAAGCGTGTGGTTCCCAAAGAAAAAGAAGATTATGAATACCTGCTTGGGGAGTGTGACGCTTATGTCAGGCAATTTGGCGGGAAAATCCGGGGCGAGGTGGATTACCAGAAATGGCAGGCGACCATTGATTTGTATCAGTCACATTTTGAGTTCTGTGACAGGGAGGCACTGACGCTGCTAAAAGAAATCGCAGAACGGGCGGAGAATGTAACGTTTTCAATTAAGGACGGGCTGTTGCGGATGACCATATTCATTGGATATTTTGATGAGGTGTATTAAGGATGAGGGCATCTGTCAGTATTGATAATGACTGGCGGGTGCTTTTTTTTCATGAAGATATGGTATGCTGTAAGAAATCAATTAGCCGGAGGTACGGAGCTATGGACAATCAGCGGAATTTACTGGATTATGAGACGATCAAGGGAGCTGTCCACAGTGAAGGAGAAGCAGCCGGATGGAAGTGTGAGAATTTATGTGGATGAGGATTTGAAACAGAAGATAGCATTGAAGCTGCTGGAGGAGATACCAAATTTTCCGTTGGAGGAAACGGAGAGGATAGCGAAAGAGGAAACGGAGGGTCTTTGAAACACACCCATCCTGGGTTCTTTCCCAATCCGCAATCTACGAAGCGGTCTGGAAGAAGCCGGAAGATAAGTGTCAGGCTGCAGTAGTAAATGTGATGAGTAGCATTAGAAGGAAGATCGGGGGTGGCATATAGAGACTGTGGTTGGCAGCGGATATCGGTTTGTGGGGTGGGAATAGAGACAGAGATAGCTTTATGGAGTTATCTCTGCGTTTTTTAGAAATATAACTTGGATATACTCTCTATCAGAGTTAACATAGAAAAAGAGGAAATTTTCCTGTTGTAACATTTCACGGACATTTGCCTGTTATACTATCTGCAAAAAGCAAAGGAAGTGAGAATATGAAGCAGATTTTAATTGTCGAGGACGACAGTTTTTTGAATAAGATGTTGGCCTATAACCTGACCGCAGATGGCTACGGTGTGACTTCTGCCCTAAATTCCAGAACCGCAGCCGAAACCATCCGCCAGCGGGAATTCGATTTAGTGCTGCTGGATATCAACCTGCCGGACGGGAACGGTTTTGAGCTATGCAAGCTGATAAAGCCCCAGCACCCAGACACCATAGTAATTTTCCTGACCGCCAACGATCAGGAGAGCGACCAGATACGGGGCTATGAGG
>CANSCI010000023.1 GCA_947645355.1 uncultured Dorea sp.
ATTGCCATGGTCAACGACCTTCCCCACCGGTGAGATCACTGCCGCCGTCCCGCAGAGCCCGCACTCAGCAAAATCCTTCACCTCGTCAAAGAAGACTTCTCTTTCCTCTACCTCAAGACCAAGATATTTCTCAGCCACATACATTAAGGACCGTCTGGTGATAGACGGAAGGATCGTCGGAGACTTCGGCGTTACCACCTTCCCGTCCCTGGTCACAAAGATAAAGTTGGCTCCGCCGGTCTCCTCCACCTTTGTCCTTGTCGCTGCATCCAGGTACATATTCTCATCATAGCCCTGCTCATGTGCATCCACGATAGCATAGAGACTCATGGCATAGTTGAGCCCTGCCTTAATGTGGCCTGTCCCGTGGGGCGCCGCACGGTCATAGTCACACACCCTAAGCGTGATAGGCTTCGCGCCGCCTTTAAAATACGGCCCCACCGGTGTCGCGAAGGTACGGAACTGGTACTCATCCGCCGGCTTTACCCCGATGACTGCATTGGATCCGAACAAATACGGGCGAATGTACAGCGTAGCCCCGGAACCATACGGCGGCACATATGCCGCATTCGCCTCTACTACTTTATGAACTGCGTCCACAAACCGGTCCTCCGGAAATGCAGGCATCTGAAGCCTCACTGCCGTGTCCGCCATCCTTTTCGCGTTCAGGTCCGGACGGAACATCACGATATGTCCATCCTCCGTCGTATAAGCCTTCAGCCCCTCAAAGCAAGTCTGTGCATACTGCAGCACACAGGCACACTCATTGATCACCACATTCGCATCGGAAGTCATAGCCCCGTCATCCCATGCCCCGTTTTTATAGTGAGAAACGTATCTTTGATCCGTCTCTATATAATGAAACCCAAGGTTTGCCCAGTCAATATTCTTTTTCTCCATCTTGTTCTCCTCCGCCTTTTCTCTTTTTTATCATGTGAGTTTATTATAATACCAGTAATTTGAAAATTCAAGAGCGCACTCCTCTACCGCTCCATCATACTGATCGACTCGATCCCGACGCTCCCGCCTCTGACCACCTCGATACTCCTGAACTCTTCCTTCATCAGCTTGATGACTGCATCGTTCTTCGTGGCTGTCTGCACAAATTCCAGCAGAAGGCTGTCCTTCCCGTAATCAATCACCTTAGCACGGAAGGTCTCTGCAATCTGGAACAACTCTACCTTATCCTCCGGTGTACACTTCCGCACTTTCACGTATAATATTTCCTTCATCCTCACAAAGATATCTGTAAAATCAATAACCTTAATGACCTCCACCAGGCGGTTCAGCTGCTTCTTGATCTGCTCAAAGGTCTCGTCGTCGCTGACTGTCGCAATCGTCATCCTGGAAATCGTAGGATCCTCCGTGGTTCCCACGGTAAGACTGTCCATATTGTAAGATTTGCCCGAGAACAGCCCGGATATTTTTGAAAGGACACCCACCTGATTCTCTACATACAGAGAAATCCATCTTTTTTTCATTCCGTTTCCGCTCATATTCCTTCCCTCCACTAACAATCCAGAATCATATCTTCCAAGGTTCCGCCCGGCTGGATCATCGGATACACCAGATCCTCCGGATCAATCTCAAACTCAATGATCACCGGCGTTTTCGTACTCTTCATTGCTTCCCGGAACGCAGGCTCGATCTCTTCCTTTTTCGTCACCCGGATCCCGACAGCGCCGTAGCTCTCTGCCAGCTTAATGAAGTCCGGCGTGTAAGCCGGGCATTCCACCTCCCCGCACCTTCCCCGGCAGGCAGCGCCGGAGCGCAGGCAGGTCATGGCATACCGCTTCCCATAGAACAGCTTCTGCCACTGACGCACCATCCCCAGATTGTTGTTGTTGAAAATGCAGGAAATAATCGGAAGTTCCTCCAGCACAGCCGTCGCAATCTCCTGAATATTCATCTGCATCCCTCCGTCTCCGGAGATGGAGATAACCGGCGTATCCGGATTGCCGATCTTTGCCCCGATAGCGCCCGGAAGACCGTATCCCATAGTTCCAAGCCCTCCAGACATCAGCAGCCGCTTTCCTTCTGTGATCTCCACAAACTGCGCCGCGAACATCTGATGCTGTCCCACGTCCGTCACCACGATTGCCCTATCAAAGATACGGTTCATTGCTTCAATAATATCCTGCGGTGTCATAATCGGCTTCCGCTTCATGGCCATAGGATGCTCTTTTTTCCATCCTTCCACCTGGTCAAGCCACTGCTGCGTCCCGCATTCCGATACATATTCCAGCATTTTGCCTATGGCTTCCCCGGCATCTGCTACGATGGGAACATCCACCTTTACATTTTTAGAGATTGCCGCCGTGTCAATATCTATATGCACAATCTGAGCCTTTGGTGCAAAAGAATGCAGCTTCCCTGTGATCCGGTCATTGAACCTTGTACCGATGGAAAATAAAAGGTCACATTCTCCGACAGCCATATTGCAGGCATATGCCCCATGCATACCCAGATTTCCGATATAAAGCGGATGGTTGGTGGCAATTGCCCCTCTTCCCATCACTGTCGTGACCACCGGAACATTAGTCTTTTCTGCCAGCTCTGTAAACGCCGCATTTGCCCTTGCGATATTGACGCCGCCTCCCGCCAGGAACAATGGACGCTTTGCCTTCCCCAGCATTTTGATGGCACGCTTCAGCTGTCCGATATGTACGCCGGTGTTCGGTTTGTAGCCGCGGATATTGACATCCTTCGGATACTCTCCTTCCCCCAGTTCTCCCATGACATCCTTAGGCAGGTCAATCAGTACCGGCCCCGGCCTTCCTGTCCGTGCAATATAAAATGCTTCTTTTATGATCCGGCCAAGATCCTCCCTTCTGCGAACAGTTACCCCGTATTTGGTAATACTCCTGGTAATGCCCACAATATCTACCTCCTGAAATGCGTCATTTCCGATCAGATGTCTTGCCACCTGACCGGTAAAACATACAAGCGGCACGCTGTCATAATATGCTGTGGCAAGTCCGGTCACCAGGTTCGTGGCGCCCGGGCCGCTGGTCACGATGCAGACGCCGACTTTCCCCGTAGACCTTGCATAGGCGTCTGCTTCATGCACAAGTGCCACCTCCTGCCTTGGAAGGATCACCTTTATATCATCCTGCTTATATAACTCGTCACCAATATCAATGGTACATGCGCCGGGATAACCGAACAAGGTATCCACGCCTTCCTCGCGAAGGGCCTTCACCAGTAATTTGTTCCCGCTGATTTTCTTCATTCTCAACAACCTCCTGTATTCTCTCTGACAAAACGAACGCCCTAAGCCGTATGCTTAGGGCGAATATCATATCCGTGTTACCACCTAACTTCAAAGACTTTTTGTCTTCGCACTCTGCCAGTACGGGAATCCTCTCTCCGATACTGCTCCCGGTTAACGCTGGGACTGCGTTGAAGTCTACTCGCACCCTGTCCGTCTCCTGATGATACCGGACGGCACTTTGCCTGTCCGCAGGAGTATGATGCTTTCGGTCCACTGCTCGAGGGCTACTTCCATAAATCCTTCACGAAGACTCGCACCATCCGTCTCCTCTCTTTGCTTCAGGTACTTATTTACTCCTCCCTGTCATAGCATTTGTCAGATAATTGTAACTATTATAGTTGATTCGGCGGATAGTTGTCAACTGATTATTTTATCCATCCTCATTTTTGCATTACAGAATATTTTTCATCAATCTGTATTTTGCCCTGCAAAGCAGTTTTCATCACATACTTTTCCCCACTTCCAGCACCTTCCGGCTGATGCCCGACCAGGAGATCCGGCTCAGATCCGCTCTCGCAGTCTCCCTCTGCCGAAGACTTTGAACAAGCGCATCCTTAAGCCTTTCCTCAAATGCTGCAAGATCCTCCTTCACCGGCTCGTCTGCATTGCACATCCGAGGCATCTCTACATAACGGATATCCGCCCCGGGCACTGCCTCCGACAGCCATCCGGCAATTCCCGGCAGATCCGTCATAACCACACGGTTTCCACACGCCAGTGCCTCGATGACCGTAAGAGGGATTCCCTCGAAAAAGGACGGCAGTACAAAGATATCACATGCCTGATATGCCTTCGCCAACTCATCCTGTGAAAGCCTTCCGAGAAACTGCACCTCATAAGGACATTCCTCTGCAAGCCTGCAGATTGCTTCATACTCCTCTTCATTCCCGGTGCTTCCGGCCAGAGAAAGGCAGATACTTTCCGAAGGGAACGAACGCTTCTCATCTTCTGCAAGCCTGGTGAGAGCGCGGAGCAGGCTCATAACCCCTTTCTTCTCCGCAATTTTCCCGGCAAAAATAAGCCTCACCGGCTCTTTGCCCGGATCCGCCCCATTTCTTACCGTCGTACTGAAAGAAGCCCCCGGACATATATTTTCCCTGTCCTTCCTGCAGAAAACTGCACTGTTATATCCCATCCCCACACGGGTAATCCTTTCAGGTTCCGCCCCGAAGGTCTCCAGCACACCGTCCTCCTGTGCCTGCTGCGGCACGAAAATATGATCAAGTCCCCGGATCTGCTTCGCAATAAACTCCCTTTCAAGATCTGTCTTTTTCATCTGCCTCAGATCTGTATTATGGCAGAACCCATATATCTTGTGCCCCGGGAAATGCTCCCGGACAATTGCTGTTAAAAGATACAGGTGGTGGCACAGGATCAGATCCGGCTCTATCTCCCGGACTGCCTGCACGATCTGTTCCAGGAACGCCTCACGAAACTGCTGCTCCATCGCTTCCGTCATATCACAATACCGTGTACTCTTATAAGGCATCTCGTCAGACATTCCTGCAATGGCATAAGGCAGTCTCTCACTCAGGAAGTAAACAGGATAGAAGGCCACCCCATCCGGCAGCTCCACACAATCCTCTTCGTAGACCCCTGCCACTACTGCCTGAGTATGCCCTGCAAGGGCATATTCCTTTACAAGTTCTGTCAGATATACACCGCTTCCGGTGCTGTTTGGCTTTTGTGCTGTAATACTTAAGATTTTCATCCTACCTGCCTGTCCTCTCATACACCGTAAAATAATATTCCAGATTAAAGCAGGTCTGCTCCTCACTGATCTTCGTCATCTCCCACTCTTCATCCAGATCCAGGTTGGGAAAATACGTATCTGCATCAAATGCATGGTCAATTTTCGTAATCAACGCTTCGTCACAATGCCCAAGCATTGCCCGGTAGATGCTCTCCCCGCCGATCACATAAGCCTCCCCTTCATATTTGGCGGCTTCCTTCACTGCCTCCTCTACGCTGTGGACTACAACTGCGCCCTTTACTTTATAATCCGGATTCCTTGTGACCACAATATTGACACGGTTCTTAAGGGGCTGCCCCTGGGGAAAGCTTTCCAGAGTCTTTCTGCCCATAATGATCACATGATCCCTTGTAGTCTCCCGAAAAAACTTCATGTCCCCCGGAATACTCCACATCAGCTTATTATCCTTTCCAATTGCCCAGTTCCTGTCTACTGCAACGATCAATCTCATCTGCTCCATCCCCCTATACAGCTACCGGAATATTTTTTATCTGCTCATGAGTCTCATAATCTGTAAGCTTTACATCCTCACATGTAAAATCATAGAAATCCTTCACCTCCGGATTCAGCCAGAACTTCGGCGCCGGAAGGGGTTCGCGTCTGATCAGTTCCTCCACAAGAGGGATATGTCTGTCATAAATATGTGCATCTGCGATCACATGGACAAACTCTCCTACATCCATATCACATATCTGTGCCAGCATATGAAGAAGCACGGAATACTGGCATACATTCCAGCTGTTGGCCGTCAACACGTCATTGGATCTCTGATTCAAAATACCGTTTAAGGTCATCCTGTCATGCCCCGGCTTCTTCGTCACATTGAAAGTCATACTGTATGCACAGGGATACAAGTTCATCTCGTGCAGATCCTGGTGCACATAAATATTCGTCATGATACGGCGGCTGTAGGGATGGTTTTTAAGATCATAGATCACCCGGTCCACCTGGTCGAACATTCCTTCTTTATATTGGTGCTTCACACTCATCTGATACCCGTAGGCCTTTCCGATAGAGCCGTTCTCATCTGCCCAACTGTCCCAGATATGGCTGTTCAGTTCATGGATATTGTTGGATTTCTTCTGCCAGATCCACAAAAGCTCATCTGTACAGCTCTTAATAGCCGTCCTGCGCAGCGTAAGAGCCGGGAACTCCTTTGAAAGGTCATATCTGTTTACCACACCAAATCTCTTAACCGTATAGGCAGGCGTCCCGTCCTCCCACACCGGGCGCACCTTCTCGCCTCTTGTGTCTGTTCCATTGTCAATAATATCCCTGCACATTTCTATAAACACTCGATCTGCATAACTCATCTGCCGTTTCCTCCTTAACCTCTCACCATACTGCAATCTCCCGGACGGACTTTCCCGCAAGGAATTCATTCACCGCACTGCGCTTTGCCCGGTCATAGACCCAGAACAGAAGCTGCGCCTTTGCCGGATTATCATATACCTTCCAATAACCTGACAGAAAACTCCTCTTCCCGCCGCTCTCGATAAATCCCCTCACATCCTCCAGCGGATAATCCAGGAATACTCCTATTTCATGTGGAAATTCCTCTCCCCTCTCCACATATCCTCTTACCCTTTCAGAAAGCCGGCCAAGAAGATCCCGGATCCCTTCTCCGCAATAATCATAGACTGCAAGAAATCTCCCGATCTCCGGCCGATTCATATATTCCTCCAGTTCCTTTTCGCGAAAGCACAGCACCAGCCCCCTCCCTCTGTACGACCCGAGGATCCGGTACGTGATCTTTGTTTCTTCAAATATTTCTCTCAGATCTCTTAGGCCGCCTTCATCTACAGATACAAGACTGGCCCTCTTGATCCCCTTCAGCAGCGGCGCGCACTGAAAAATGACCTGAAACTGCAGTCTCCTTTTCCTGTCTGCATTTGCAAGCAGAAAAGACACAACATCTGCCCTGATCGCTATCCACCCCTTTCGACGGATTTGTTGCCCTCCCGGGATCCCCCCGGCGGCACTGCCGCAAAACAACATAGCCGGACTCTATGGCTCGGCTATGTTGTAAAGTACCCTCTCCAGCATCTTTTTTAACGCCGCCTTCTCTTTTTTGTTCATTCCTAGCATCAGCATCTTGTCGATCTTCTTCCTGTCCGTCTCCATACGCTTCTGAATATCATAAGCTTTCTCTGTCAGGTAAATATTTTTGCAGCGCCGGTCTTTATTGCTTGGCACCGACAAAATGAAACCTCGTTCATCCAGCCTCTTTAAAATCCCTGTGACTGTAGGATTCCTAAGATTCAATGCCTTCTCAATATCCCGCTGGGTCACTTCCTCCTTACCGCTTGAAAACAAATAATCCAGCACTTCGCACTGCGAGGAAGTGATTCCAAGCGTACGCAGGCGGTTATTGAATTCCTTTTCATACACGTTGTTGATCTGCTTAAACATAAAACCAATGGTGGTCCTCTCCCGCATACGCCTTTCTCCTTATCCTAAAGTCTGCCTTCCTGCCAGCCCCTTTACTGCCGCAAAACCTATCTTCCTGCCTGTCCCTTTACTGCCGCAAAGACCTGAGCCTTAGAAAACACTCTGGCCACTGTATAGAACAGCACCACCTCGATAGGGAACATAATCAGCTGCTTAACTGCCCTTGCCGGGAATAACGCCATGTATGCATTTCCCAACAGGATCGTCATCCAATAAGTATTCAGGAGCAAATTCACAAAAACTGTCACCAGTCCATTTGCCGCGATCACCCTTTTCAGGCTGAGGGGCTTCTGATACAAAATAACCCCGTAGATCACACTGGCCAGCATAGCGCTTAACGTAAGCCCCGGGAAAAATGCCCCCACAGGATTAATCACATACGAAATAATATCCGCAAGCCCTGCGACCACACATCCGATGGAAGGCCCCAAAAGCATAGCCGCAGACTCCTTGGCAATAAAATCAAATCCGATCCGGATATAATCCGTCAACTGGAGCCTGTAAAACCCGAGCACCACGGCAATTGCCAGAAGCATTGCCGCCGCGGCCAATTTCTTTACGTCCTTCAACTCTTTTAAAGAGTCCACAAACAGTGTCTTAAATCTCTTCATAAAAAATACCTCCTTCGCAGTAGTCCTTAAAGCTACGCATAAGCAGGTAGTTTTCATCTGTCTATGTGTAGCAGCGGGATGCGGAATGTGTACCGCGAGCATCTCCTGCTCTTCGTCCGGCCGGCAACTCCCCGTCCGTCTGGCACTTAACGCACACACTCCTACTCTGCTTTTCTTTTTTTGTTCCGCTTCATTCTACCATACTTTATCGGACAGGGCAATCCATATCCGAACTTTTTTGCCCCATCTTCTTCAATTCCCGTACGGCACAGGCAACTGCCGTTGCCGCCGCTGCACCGTCTGCGATCGGCCCTGCATACATAACACCGTCAATCCCCAAAAACATCGGAAACAGGATAATCAGAGGAATCAAAAACAAAACCTGCCTCGTCAGAGACACCAGAACTCCCAGCTTCGCCTTCCCGATAGACGTAAAAAACCCGGAACTGACAGGCTGGAGGCCATTTACAAATGTCATAAACATAAAGATCCTGAAATATCTCTCTGCGAACTGATAGTACAGGCGGCTTCCACTCCCGAAAATACTGACGATCTGACGGGGGAACAGCTGGAAACACAGAAAAAACATAATTCCCACTGCAGCCGCCGTCTGAAATGCCTTCTTGTAAGTCTCACGAACCCTGCCGTAGAATTTGGCCCCATAGTTAAAGCCCCAGATCGGCTGACATCCCTGGGATAGGCCGATACAGATGGACAAAAACACCATATTTACTTTTGCAATGACACCCACGCATGCCAGCGGAATCTCCGTCCCATACACAGAGGATGCCCCATAATGCCTCAAAATATTATTCATAGTAATCTGAACAATTGCCAAAGCAACCTGATTGATGCATGAGGCCATGCCTAAAGCCCCTATCTCCTTGAGGTATACAGCTTTTGGCCGGAGCATATCCGCTTGCAGCTCCATGTTCCGGAATTTCACAAAATACAAGACTACCAGGAATCCTGAAACCATCTGGCCTATGACAGTAGCTGCCGCCGCCCCGCGGATTCCCCAGTGGAAACCAAAAATAAACAACGGATCCAAAATCGTGTTGAGAATTGCGCCGCTCAAAATGCATACCATAGAATACCGCGGGCTCCCGTCCACCCGAACCAAATGCGTACCGCCGTTCGTAAGTGTAATAAAAGGAAGGCCAAAGGCTGTAACCCCTACATATTCCTGGGCGAAAGGCAGAATGTCCGGCGTTACTCCGAACACATGGAGCAAAGGATCTAAAAAAAGCAATACCACAGCTGCAATTGCCGCACCGCATATTCCAAGCATACCAAGCCCTGTACCGGCAAACCCGACAGCCTTCTTATGTTCCCCTCTGCCTGATGCAATATTAAAATTAGAGGCACTTCCGATACCCAGAAAAAGCGCTGTCGCCGTGCTGATGATCGTCACCGGGAATGCAATATTGGTAGCTGCATTCCCCAGAATCCCTACACCCTGACCGATAAAAATCTGATCCACAATATTGTAGAGGGCACTGACTACCATACTGATAATTGACGGAATGGCAAAACCTGCAATTAATTTCCCCACTTTTTCCGAAGCCAGCGGGTTCTGTTTCTTCTCCTGTTCTGACATAATGCCACCTCTACTCCTTTATCTGCATAAAAAGGAACAGACGAGGCAATCCCCGTCTCCACCTTGATATAGTGATTGATATAATCTTTTTCAATTGCTCCCTGCAGTCAGCCGCCGTCTTTTCAACAGTGCAGTTTCATCCTGTGTCTGGCTTTGTATTGTTTGCAATGTCTGAAAAAAGTTATAAAAATATGCACTGACATAAATCCCTTAATTCTGCAACTAAGAAAATTATATCAGCACACATTTTAATAATTGATTATACCTTCAATTATTCTTACGGAACAATACTCCAGAAAAAATCTTTTCCACGATATTTTCAAAAGCGACAGACGGGGCTCGAACCCGCGACCCCGACCTTGGCAAGGTCGTGCTCTACCAACTGAGCCACTGTCGCACTTTTTATAACTGTGTTCCTCAGAACAATAATTAATATACTATACCGTCTTGAATTTGTCAACACCTTTTTTAACTTTTTCTTTTCTTTCTTTTCTTTTATTTTTTCTTTTACCACGGAAGATTTTAAGCTAACCTGCCATATCTCATACAAAATACAGGACGGCGGCACACACTGACGCCGCCCTGCGCAGCAGGCGAACCTGCCTTTTTTTGATGCAGATGCCATACAAGACAAGCCGCCGCCCAATCATCCAATATAATTCTGCTGCCAGACAGAATACCATACTTGCCGACATTAACACATACAATCTGTGCCGCCCTCTTCCTTTATTGAGATCCCAAGTTCATCAAGCTGTTTTTTATCTACCGGCGTAGGCGCATCTGTCATAAGGTCAGACGCATCCTTTACCTTCGGGAATGCGATCACGTCACGAATGCTCTCCTCCTTTGCCATCAGCATCACCACGCGGTCCAGGCCATAAGCAAGTCCCGCATGCGGAGGAACCCCGTATTTAAACGCTGTCAGGAGGAACCCGAACTGCTCCTGTGCCTGCTCCGGCGTAAACCCAAGCACCTCAAACATTTTGCTCTGTATCTGAGGATCAAATATACGCACACTCCCGCCGCCGATCTCATTGCCATTCAGCACAATATCATATGCTTTGGCACGAACCCTTCCAGGCTCCGTGTCAATATATGAAAGATCCTCCTCCATAGGCATCGTGAACGGATGGTGCATTGCAACGTAACGATTCTGATCCTCACTCCATTCAAGCAGCGGGAATTCTGTCACCCATAAGAACTTAAATTCATCCTTGCAAAGAAGTCCCATCTGACGCGCAAGTTCAAGCCTGAGAGCTCCCAGCACATCCCAGACTACTTTGTTTTGATCTGCAGCGAAAAGAAGAAGATCTCCGTTTTCTCCCTCCATAGCCTGGATCAACGCAGACATTTCCTCTTCCTTCATAAACTTCGCAAAAGAAGATTTCACACTTCCGTCTTCCTGTATCGCTATATAAGCAAGTCCTTTCGCGCCATAATCCTTTGCAAAATCCACTAATTTATCAATTTTCTTCCTTGGCATCTGCCCCTGCCCCTTTGCATTGATTCCACGGACAGAACCTCCAGTTGCGGCAGCGCCCTGAAACACTGCAAATTCACAGTCTCTTACCACTTCGGTCACATCGTGGAGTTCCATTCCGAAACGGATGTCCGGCTTATCTGAACCATACCGGTCCATAGCCTCCTGCCAGGTCATTCTCGGAATCGGAAGGGGCACTTCCACACCAAGTACCTCCCAAAACAGCTTTGCAAGCAGCCTTTCATTCACATCGATTACATCATCCACATCTACAAAAGAAAGCTCCATATCGATCTGTGTAAACTCCGGCTGCCTGTCTGCCCGCAGATCCTCATCGCGGAAACATTTTGCGATCTGAAAATACCGGTCGCAGCCCGAGCACATCAGGATCTGTTTAAAGAGCTGCGGCGACTGCGGAAGTGCATAAAAATGTCCTTGATGGATCCGGCTCGGCACCAGGTAATCTCTCGCCCCCTCCGGTGTACTTCCAATCAGGATCGGAGTCTCAATCTCCAGGAAGCCTTCCTCTGCAAGGAATTGGCGGGTCAACGCAGCCACCTTGCTCCTCATCAGCAGATTGCGCTGCATATCCGGCCTTCTCAGATCCAGATACCGATATTTGAGGCGAAGTTCCTCCTTCGTCTTCGAGTTCTCTTCGATGGGGAACGGAGGAGTCTCCGATTCAGACAGAACACGCAGTTCCTCCGGAACGACCTCGATCCCGCCAGTGGAAAGATTCTCATTCACAGCGCCGGAACGCTTCTTTACCGTTCCCCTCACTGCTACCACATACTCCGAACGAAGCCTTGCTGCCTTCTCAATCAAAGCTGCTTCTGTTTTACCTTCCTCGCATACGACCTGAATGATTCCGGAACGATCCCTCACGTCAACAAACACCAGGCCGCCTTTGTTTCTGTTTTTCTGAACCCACCCCATAATAGTTACCTGTTCATCCACATTCGCCGCCGAAAGCTCGGCACATCTGTGTGTTCTTTTTAATCCCTGCATTGATTCTGCCATATCTCTTCGCCCTCCTCTTCTATAACTGATCTATATTATCTGAATAACAGTCCACAATTTCCTGATAACCTTCTTCTGTCAGCTGATCCTTCTGAAACTTTTTGTTCTTTTTCATACGTACGATCAGCACCTGTTTTCCTGCCTCCCTGTCCGCCTTTGAAAGTGCAAGCACCTTCAGCATCCCCTCTTTTGGTAACTTCTTATCCAGCAAGTATGCCTTTTTTACTCTTTCTCCCGGCACCTGACAGCCCTTTTCCAGAAGCAGCATGACGATCCGTTCAAAACCGATGGAAAACCCGCATGCCGGCGTATCCTGCCCGGTAAATCTTCCGATCATTTTGTCATAACGACCTCCTCCTGCTACGGAGCCGCCAAACTCGTCCATCACTACCTCAAAAATCGTCCCTGTATAATAAGACTGCCCCCGCACCAGCGCAGGATCAAACTTTATTGTAAACGCACATTCCCTGGCCGCCTCTACACTGGACATGATCATCTCCATGCCCTCTGCAGTCTCATCCGGCAAATAATCCCCAAGTTTCTCCTTGAGGCAGCGGATTCCGGACACATCCGGTGCTGCTATATCAAAAAGCCCGAGATAAGTATCTACATGTTCTCTTGTATAGCCCATGTCCTGAAGCTCCTCTGCCACGCCGTCCGGACCAATCTTGTCCATCTTATCCAGGATGATAAACACCTCGTCATAATCTTTCTCTTCAAAGCCGCTGTATGCTGCCATTGCTTTCAAAATATTACGGTCATTGATGCATACAGTAAAATCCTTAAAGTCAAGCTTTCCCAGCATAGCTGTCGTAGCAAGGATCAGTTCAATCTCGGCAAGCACAGAGCCTTCCCCCAGGATGTCAATATCGCACTGCATAAACTGGCGGAAGCGTCCTTTCTGCGGCCGGTCGGCTCTCCATACATTTCCGATCTGAAGTGCCTTGAACGGAGACGGCAGTTCATTTGCGTGATTTGCATAATATCTTGCGAGAGGCACAGTAAGGTCGTAGCGCAGACCTCCGTCTGCCAGGTCGTTTTCTTCTCTGGCCTCGCTGATCTTTAATTTTTCGCCCCGCTTCATGATCTTGAAGATCAATTTCTCATTATCCCCGCCCTGCTTGCTGCAAAGGTTCTCTATGTGCTCCACACAGGGCGTCTCTATGGATGTAAAACCGAAGGTCTTATAAGTTTCTTTGATCAGACCGATGAGGTAATCCCTGATCTCCATCTCGCCGGGAAGCATGTCCTTCATACCGGTAACCGGTTTTTTCTTTAATGCCATAGCCACTCTCCTTTTCGTTCTATCATTTCATCAATACGTTCAATATAAGCATCGATCGCCTTCACATTCTCGATACGTATCAGATTTGTCTTTCTGCCCCTCTTACTGCCCTCAGCCGGCACAGGTTTTTCTTGTACCAGCTTGGTGGAAGCGCCTGCCCCCGCCGCAATAATGGATTGCTTTTCTTCCATAATAAGTATATTGTATATTCCGGCTTTGTCAACCTTTGCATAACCCACATTTTCAAAATTCCCGGCTATATTCTTCTGCCGGTACAGATAGTAGGGGACAAGTCCCATTTCCTGCGACTGTTTCGCAGCCGCACAGATCATGGCGCCAACAGCTTCCCCCTCCTTTTCAAAGAGGCCCCGGGATTCCAGAGATTCTCCCGAAGTCTCCCGCACCCTCTGCTTTTGTTCCTGTCCCATCTTCGCCGCCCGCTTGATAGCCAGAGAATGAACGGTCAGGCTGTCCGGCCCAAGCAGCTTTATCTGCCGCAGCGTATCCTCCATATCCTCCAGAGTCTCACCCGGAAGGCCCGCGATCAGATCCATATTAATATTGTCAAATCCGATCGTTCTGGCCATCTGATAAGTGCGGCATATTTCCTCTGCCGTGTGTTTTCTCCCAATCCTGTCCAATGTCTTTTGCTGCATCGTCTGTGGATTAATAGAGATCCTTGTAATCCCATGTGCCCGCAGCACCCGCAGTTTTTCTTCCGTAATGCTGTCCGGCCGCCCGGCCTCCACCGTATATTCCAACAGATGTCTCCTGGGAAAATGACGGTCAATACAGGAAAGCAGCCGGTCCAGCTGCTGTGCATCCAGGCTTGTGGGCGTCCCGCCGCCGATATATATCGTATTAAGCCTCCGATTACTGCATGCCTTTCCAATAAAGACAAGTTCCCTGCACAGTGCATCCAGATATGTCTCCACACGCCCCGCCCACTCAGAGAGCGCACCGGAACTGAAGGAACAGTAAGTGCACACAGACGGGCAAAATGGAATTCCCACATATAAGCTATAGCCGTTCTCATAATCAAGCTTTTGAAGAAGCCCGTATTCTCTTTCGGCAATCTGCCGCGCCAGAAGAGCCTTCTCTCGGCTTACATAAAAATTCTCCTCAAACCAAAGAATAAATTGCTCTTCCCCCCATCCCTCCTCAAGCTTCCTCATGGCAAGCTTCGTAGGACGAACCCCGGTCAGGATCCCCCATGCAAGGGAGCGGCCGGTTATTTCTTTCAACTTTCTGTATAATGCTTTATCGACATCAGACTTTTCCCCCGGCCCCCCGGAGATTTCCGCCCTGCCTCCTTCCGGGAACAATATCTCAATATAATTAGAGGCTTTTTTGTCCACCCGGGAGCAAACCTCCCGGGACGGATAAAAAGCCTTTGTCATATGATACGCATTATAAGTGTACGTCTCATCGTTACATATAACTTCAATCATTCTGCTGCACCGATCCTTGTCCTATACATAAGGGTTGTATTTCTTCTCATGCCCGATCTTAGTCTCTCCCATATGTCCCGGATACACAAGCGTATCCTCCGGGAGAAGAAATAATTTCTCCCGGACTGCATGTACCAGATCTGACATATTGCTGTTGGCAAAGTCAGCCCGCCCCACAGATTCCTGAAACAGTGTATCACCACTAAACAGCACTCCCTCGGACTCTACATAGTAACAGCATCCGCCTCTTGTGTGCCCCGGCGTATGGATCACCTCAAACACATACCCTGCATGCTCCAATGTCTGCCTGTCTTTTAAATACCGGGCTTTATCAAAAGTATATCCCGCTGTATAGGTGGCAGACTGGTTCATTCTCGGGTCCGTCATAATCTCCTTATCATCCTCATGTACATACACAGGAACATCCCATTCCTTTAAAAAACCGTCAAGTCCCATGATATGGTCAAAATGACCATGGGTAAGGAGAACTGCCGCTACCTTCAATCCCTCCGATTCTATATGGCTCATAAGATAAGAGGGGCTGGCGCCCGGATCAATCACTACAGTTTCCTTTGTCTCCTCATTAATCACCAGATAGCAATTGGTGCTGAGGATTCCAACTACAAATCTTTCAACTTTCATCGCAATCTAACCTGTCGTCCTTTCAATATCCATCACTCCCTCAATCTGCTGGAGTTTTTTAATGATTTTTTCCAGTTCCTCTCTGCCATGCACAATAAATCCCGTCTCAATAGTTGCGGTGCCCTGTTTATTTGTCCGCACATTCATAGACTTCACGTCCACATCTGATTCCGTGAAGATCTTGGACATTTCCATCAGAAGCCCCTGTCTGTCATAAGCATACATCTTGATCTCTGCAAGGTACTGGCCGCCGGACTCCTCTGCGATGCTGCCTTCCCACTCAGCATCAATCAGCCTTGCCCGCTCTGTCTCTGTGAGATGGATCATATTCACACAATCCGTACGGTGGATGGAAAGCCCTCTTCCGCGGGTTACAAACCCGACGATCTCATCCCCCGGAACCGGACTGCAGCACCTGGAAAACCGGACTGCCACATCATCAATTCCTTTTACTACGATCCCGCTTTTGGACCTGGCAATATGCACCTTATTTTTGGTTGCCTCTGCAATCCTCTCAAGTACATTTTCATCTGTCAGCTCCTGCCTGTGCTCCTTCTGATACTCCTCTGCCAGACGGTTGACGACCTGACCTTCCTTTAAGCCCCCGTGCCCGATAGCGGCAAGTACAGCCTCCCAGTCCCGGAAACCGTATTTCTTCTGTACCACTTCCTGGTATTTCGTCTGCATAATATCACTCAGCACAATGGACTTGGACTTACAGTAAGAAGCAAGCATTTCCTTGCCGCGGATAATATTGCTCTCCTTAAATTCTTTCTTGAACCACTGGTTAATCTTATTCTTAGCCTGTGTGCTCTTTACAATATTCAGCCAGTCCCGGCTCGGCCCTTTGGAATTCTGCGAGGTCATGATCTCGATCCTGTCCCCGTTCTGAACCTTATAATCTATCGGCACCAGCTTGCCGTTGACCCTTGCCCCCACCATTTTATTGCCCACTGCACTGTGGATCGCATAGGCAAAATCAATAGGTGTGGAACCATTGGGCAGATTCTTTACGTCCCCCTGAGGGGTAAAACAGTATACATCTTCCGCAAAAAGATCCAGGTCACCTTTGATCAGGTTCAGAAACTCACGGTTGTCTGACATATCCCTCTGCCACTCCAGAATCTGCCTGAGCCAGCTTAATTTTTCTTCCTCCTGGGCCTCCACACTCTTCTTCCCGTCGTTGGACTCCTTATATTTCCAATGGGCGGCGATCCCGTACTCTGCAGTCTTATGCATCTCCTCCGTCCGGATCTGGATCTCAAAGGGCTGCCCCACCGAGCTCATCAGTGTTGTGTGAAGAGACTGATACATATTCGGCTTCGGCATCGCAATATAATCCTTGAAACGCCCTGGTATAGGTGTGTACAGTTCATGGATCACACCAAGGGCCGCATAGCAGTCCTTCACTGAATCCACGATGATGCGGACAGCAAACAGGTCATAAATCTGATCTACCGTCTTATCCTGGTTCACCATCTTTTTATAAATACTGAAAAAATGCTTGACGCGCCCGCTGATCTCACATTTGATGCCGGCATTCTCCATATGCCTGGAAATCTCTTCCACGATCTGGTCAACGAACTCTTCCCGCTCTGTCTTCCTGGCATTGATCTGGTTCACCAGGTCAAAGAACACTTCCGGCTGGGAGTACTTTAAAGACAGATCATCAAGCTCTGTCTTGATCTTGGAAATACCGAGCCGCTGGGCAATCGGTGCATAGATATCCATGGTCTCCCTGGCCTTTTCCTTCTGCTTGGCAGGCGTCATAAACTGCAGTGTCCTCATATTATGCAGGCGGTCGGCAAGCTTAATGATAATGACCCGGATATCCTTTGCCATAGCAAGGAACATTTTACGCAGGTTCTCCGCCTGGACCTCCAGCTTATCCGAAGAATAGGATAACTGCCCCAATTTTGTGACACCGTCCACCAGAAGAGAAACCTCCGTCCCAAACTCCTTTTTAATCTCCTCGTCACTAATCTCTGTATCCTCTACAACATCATGCAGCATCCCTGCCGTAATTGTCTCTTTATCCATCTCAAGGCTTGCCAGAATCATAGCTACCCAGAGCGGATGGATAATATACGGCTCACCGGACTTACGGCACTGGTTTCCGTGAGCCCTCTTCGCAATCTCATAGGCTTTGCCGACCATGCTCACATCTGCAGACGGATGGTACTTACGGATACGGGCAATTAACATGTCGTACAATTCATCCGGCTTCTCATAATCTCTTTCTTCCTTAACCGCATGTCCGTCAACAATATCAAGCCCCTCTGCAAGATTTTTTGTAAGCGCACTTGCCGCGATCTTATCGTCCAAAGATTCATATGTGGTTGCTTTCTTAGACATATCATTGCCTCCTTCCTTTTTATTTTTTTGCAGTATACGATCGTCTATTTCCCCGGATAACAGATGACGGTATCCACGTCATAACCCTCTAACCGTTTTCTTCCATTCAGTCCTGCAAGCTCCATCAGAAATACGGTCTTCACAACAACCCCGCCAAGGCCTTCGATCAGCTTAACCATTGCTTCGTTTGTCCCGCCTGTGGCAATCAGGTCATCAATGATCACCACCTTCTGGCCCGGCAAAATAGCATCCTTGTGCATCTCAAGCTCTGCTGTGCCGTATTCCAGATCATACTGGATAGAAACTGTCTCGCGGGGAAGCTTTCCTTTTTTCCGGATCGGAATAAAAGGCTTGTGGAGGTTATATGCAATCGGCACTCCAAAGATAAATCCCCTGGATTCTGGTCCAACCACAACGTCAAACTCCACATCCTTAAGCTTTTCCTGCATAAGGTCAATCGCCAGGTGAAGCCCTTCTGCATCCTGCAGCACACTTGTTACATCCCTGAAAATAATTCCCGGCTCCGGAAAATCATTGATACTTTTTACATATTCTTCGATCGGTTTCATACTTATCCTCTCCGTTTCCTCATAAAATACCCTTTGGCACAAACGTCCAACTATAAGTATATCATTAGTTGACAGCATTTTCAAACAATTCCGTTCCCGGCGCCTAATACTTTTCCCGGGCGCGGCTGTTCCCTCTGTTCACAGCCGCCGATACGACTGCTAACGGCAATGGGTCACCACAATCTGAGGAGTGACCCTCCCCATGTACTCATTTATGTCGGGGTAGTATGTAATGGACATGCGCATGCCCCGCCCTTTCCCTGCCAGGAGCCGCTCAAAGCTTCCGGCGCCGTACCGCCCCTCGAGGGTATCTTTTATTTTCTGCATATCCCCGAAATACATGGCGTCTATCTGCGTCTTGGCATCCTTCACCTGCAGCTTTAATACATTTTTATTCTTGCCAAGAATCCTGCCGTTTAACAGTTCAATATCCCGCCCGGCAAAAACCGGTTTGGCATTGCCCTTTCCGAATGGTTCCAGCGCCTCCAGCTGAGCTGCAAATTCCGGGGTGACACAGGAAAATGGAAGTTCCATATCTATCACTACTTTTTCCGCCATATCTGCCTCTGTCAGACGGCAGTTATGATTCAGCCTTTCTCTCAGGACATCAATATTCTCTTTATTCAGCGAAAAACCGGCCGCCATCTTATGGCCCCCGTATTTGCCGAGCAGCTCCCCGCATTGATGGAGCCCTTCATACATATGATATGCTTCAATGGAGCGGCCGGAACCTTTTGCTCCCTCCCGGGCGTCCGTAATGACAAATACCGGCCTGCAGTACTTTTCCCGGATCCTTCCGGCTACGATTCCGGCCAGGCTTTCATGACATTCCGGCAAATATAAAACCAGCACCCGATCTTTTCCGGCATCTGTATGCTCCACCTGATGCACAGCCTGCTCTACCATTTGAAGTGTCATAGCCTTCCGGTCTTCATTGAGTGCTTTTAGATCCCCGGCAATCCGGTCTGCCTCACCCTTCTCACGGCTGCGAAGAAGTGCCAGCGCCCGTTTGGCCGTGTCAAGCCTTCCGCCGGCATTCAGGCAGGGCCCCAATACAAACCCGATATGATAAGCGCTCAGGCGTTCACGGACGATCCCTGTACATTCTATCAGTGCACTGAGGCCAAACGCAGACGTCCTGCGAAGCCGCCTCAGCCCTTCCTTTACAAAGATCCGGTTCTCGTCCACCAGATCCATGACATCTCCGACCGTAGCAATTGCCACATTTTCAATCAGGTCATCCAGCTCCTTTGTATCTCTCCCATACGCCGCAAACAAAGCCTCCGCCAGCTTATAGGCCACAGCCGCCCCGCAGAGCCCGTCAAATGGATAGGGACAATCTTCCTGCTTCGGATCGACCACGGCATCTGCCGGAGGCAGAAAATATCTTTTCCGGCATCCGTCAGAAGCCGACTCCTCATAGGGAACCTCATGGTGATCCGTCACCACAACCGTCATGCCGTTCTCTTTTGCATATGTGATCTCCCCGGCCGCCGCGATCCCATTGTCGCAGGTAATGATAGTATCCACCTGTTCCCGGTGCGCCCGATCGATAAGTTCTATGCTCAGTCCGTACCCGTCTGTCATACGGTTCGGAATATCACTGTCCACATCCGCCCCCAGTCTCTCAAGCCCCTCAAGCAAAATATATGCCGCATTGACCCCGTCGATATCATAATCCCCGATCACCCGGATCTTTTTGCGCTCCCTGATCTTCTCCTTTATGATCTCCACTGCCCGGTCCATATCCTTCATAAGTATCCCGTCGTACAGATCCGACAGCGTCCCGTTCAAATACCGCCCGACAGCCTCCTCACCGATCACCTCCCGGTTCCTCACAAGGCTTGCCAGCCTCCTGCTGATTCCGAATCTCTTCGCGATCCCCTCGAAATCTGCCCCCTTGCGGAGCAACACCCACTGCTCCATAATCTACCTCCATCTCTATCCTGCTTATTTCCTTTTCTCATGTTTGCCGCAGCACTCCACACCCGCACCGAAGCGCGCCAAAAGCAGCCCGAAAAGCCTGGCCGTACGATCCCGCACGTAAGTGAAACGCCCCGGAAAATCCGTGCCGAATCAGTTAGAGCCCAGGATGTATGTGGCCATCCATATACATCCTGGACTCTTAAAGATTCGTGATCCCTATGCTCTCTTCCCCTTCTTCATCTTCATCACATACCACAGGGCTCCTGTGATGCACACCGAAGAGTATGCCCCGCACACAATTCCCATCATCAGCGGCGCAGCAAATTCCTTGATAGAACTTACACCCATCACAAACAGGACGGCAACCATGACAAATGTAGTAAGGGAAGTATAAATACTCCTTGTCAGCGTCTGTGTAATACTCTTATTTACCACCTCTTCCAGATCGGTACTCTTTGTCTTATAGCGCAGTTCCTCACGGATTCTGTCGAAAATGACGATCGTCGCGTTGATAGAGTACCCTACAATGGTCAGCATACATGCAATAAATGTATTGCCCACGGAGATCCTTGCAACGGCATAGAATGTGAGCACCACCAGGACATCATGGAGAAGTGCTAAAACCGCGCTGGTTGCAAAACGGATATCCTTAAACCGAAGCCAGATGTAAAGAAGCATACAGATGGTCGCAATAATCACTGCCACAACAGCATCCTGGCGCATCTCTCCGCTCACGGTAGAACTGATATTTTCTGCCGTGATCTCATTGTCGTCCACGCCGAATTCCTCGGTCAGCGCTTTATTCAACGCCTCACGCTTTGCAAGATCCAA
The DNA here is from genome assembly GCA_947645355.1 of uncultured Dorea sp. GTDB lineage: Bacteria > Bacillota > Clostridia > Lachnospirales > Lachnospiraceae > Dorea_D. The sequence goes on from CANSCI010000023.1 coordinate 21,249, forward strand.
AGTCACCGTCTTAATAATTACCTGGTTCGTACCCGCAACCTTCTGCGTCTGTACATTGTGGTCACCCGTCACCTCTTCCACGACAGGAACAATCTCCTGGTCGATCTCTTCAATAGAATAATCTTTCTCAAATGCTGCGTTGGTAGCCGTACCGCCTTCAAACTCCAGGCTGTATGCAAACGCACCGTTTCCTTTGGATCCATTCACACCCATAAATACAAATCCCAGCAGAACCACTGCCGCAGAGATTCCGAAAAATACTTTCTTTTTGCCAAGGAACTGAATCGTCGTGCGCTCCTTTTTTGCCGGACGGTAATATAATTTTTCACTTCTTAACCCCACTGCATAGAAGGCATACACGATCATACGCGTAATCACAAGGGCTGTAAACATAGATACGATAATACCGATTGCCAGCGTCTGGGCAAATCCCTTCACCGTGCCGGAACCCTTCATCCACAATACGGCTGCGGCGATCAGCGTCGTCACATTGCCGTCCACGATCGCTGACATTGCCTTCTGGAATCCGGTTTTCAGGGAATTTCTTACACTCTTCCCTTTCGCCATCTCTTCTTTCACACGGGCAAATATAATGACATTTGCATCCACTGCCATACCGATACCCAGGATAATACCTGCAATACCCGGCAGCGTCAGCGTCACATTAAATGCATTTAAGATAACGATCACAAGCTCCGTATAGATCAGCAGTGCAAGGCTCGCTGCAAATCCCGGGAGATAGTATACAAAAATCATGAACAAAAATACGATGGCAAGACCAATAGCTCCTGCCTTTAAGCTGGTGCTGATCGCCTGCTCACCCAGCTGCGCACCTACTACATTGGAACGCAGTTCTTCAAGCTCAAGCTTTAGTCCGCCGATGCGGATGGTAGAAGCAAGGGTATCGGCCTCCTCAAAACTCATGCTCCCTGTAATCTGAGCCTGTCCGTCTTCAATGGCACTATTTACATTCGGAACACTCACAAAGCTTCCGTCATAATAGATACCAATACTCTCGCCGGCCTGGAACGCTTTTTTTGTAGCCTCTGCAAATTTTTGGGTCCCATTCTCGGTGAAGGTCAGAGAAACTACATTCTCTTTTGCCTTCGTCGTCGGATTCTCATTGGTTTCCGCCCTTGCACTCTTCACATCTGTGCCGGTCAATACAAGGGAGCCGTCCTCCTTTAATTCCTCCAGTGTCTTGTCAAGCTTATAATCCTGCGCGGCATCACCGGTAGAATTGATACGGCTGTAGTTGGCAGAGCCGTCACTTCCCGTCTGCGCGATAAAATAAAGGGAACCTGGCTGCCCCAGCTCATCCAGGATCTCATTGGCGTTGGACACCCCCGGGATCTCAATATTGATCCGGTCATCCCCCTCCTGATATACACTGGACTCTGTACTGTACTGCTCTACACGCTTCTGGAGCTTGTAGATGGTATCATTCATCTCGCTCTCTGACGGATTGTCATCCCTTACCTGATAGGTAATGCTGACACCCCCGGCAAGGTCTAAGCCAAGCTTAATATTCTTTGCCGAACCGGTGCCGCCTTTCCCGAATCCGACGATTGCCGTAAATCCAAGAAGCCCGATGAGCACTGCCGTCACAGCAAGACTAAGTATGCCTTTGTTTTTCTTCATGGTTAACTTCCTTTCTGTTCTCTCTGGCCTTTATGATAATGCTGCTTTCATCATAATCGCACATTCCACACGTTTCCTCTGCATCTCGCATCCGATCTCGTATGTATCATGGATCGTTCCGTGGAAATTGTAAGCATTTGCCATACATCCGCCGCTGCAGTAAAATTTCGCGAAACAGGACTTGCATTTCTCTTTTGAATAGACACTGCATCCCCTGAAATCATCTGCAATCTGCGGTTTCTTAATCCCCTCGTCCACATTGCCCATCAGAAATTCTTCCTGTCCTACAAACTGATGGCACGGATAAAGATCTCCCCACGGAGTCACAGCCAGATATTCTGTCCCTGAGCCGCACCCTGACAAACGTTTTGCCACACATGGCCCACCTTCTAAGTCTATCATAAAATGAAAGAAATGAAAACCTTTTCCTTCCTTTTCCCGCTCAATCATTACCCTGGCAAGTTTGTCATATTCTTCCATGATCACCGGCAGATCTTCCTTACGGATCGCATAGGGGTCTGTCTCAGGCCCCACCACCGGCTCTATCGACATCTGCTGAAAACCCAGATCTGCAAAATGCAGCACATCCTCCGAAAAATCCAGATTATTTCTGGTGAAGGTCCCCCGCACATAATACCGTTCCTGATTACGGCTCTCGGCCAGTTTCTGGAACTTCGGAACGATCAGGTCATAGCTCCCTTTTCCGTTTCTGAACGGCCGCATATTATCGTTGACTTCCTTCCTTCCGTCCAGACTCAGCACCACATTGTCCATCTCCCGGTTTACGAATTCCTGGATCTCATCATTTAACAGCACGCCGTTTGTCGTCACAGTGAAACGAAAATGCTTGTCGTAAAGCTTCTCCTGCTCCCTGCCGTACGCCACCAGATCTTTCACAACCTGCCAGTTCATCAGCGGCTCCCCGCCGAAGAAATCCACCTCCAGATTCCGGCGGCTGCCCGAATGTTCAATCAGGAAATCCAGCGCTTTTTTTCCCACCTCAAAACTCATCAGCGCCCGTCTTCCATGATACTCCCCTTCCTCTGCAAAACAATATTTGCAGGCCAGGTTGCAGTCGTGGGCAATGTGCAGGCACAGTGCCTTAATCACCGTCTTCCTTTTCTTCACTTCATCAATCAGACACTCATATTCATCTTTTGCAAACAACTGTCCCTGCTCCGTAAGTTCTATAATATCAGAGAGCGCATCCCTAAGATCCCCCTCTCCATATACGCCCTGAAATGCTTTCTTAAGACCCTCAAACACGTCCGGCTCCCTCAAGGTCTGTGCCGTATATTCCTCATTCTGACCGTTCAGACGGGCAATCACATCATAGCACAGATCGTCCGTCACATGTACCGCCCCGCTGTATACATCCAGGACAATGTTATATCCGTTGTTCTTATACTGGTGAATCAAAACTCTACCCCTTTCACTCAACAAAAAGTTTTCTATACGATAAAAACAGCGACCTTAAGACCGCTGTCCTCATCTTCTTCCTTATAATAGAAACCCCGAATTATTTCTTCTGTTCGCAAGTCTGGTTGCCTACTGTGCAGGATGTCTTACATGCAGACTGGCAGGATGTCTGGCATTCTCCGCAGCCGCCCTTTCTTACAGTGTTGTTCAGTGTCTGTGTATTTAATGTCTTTACATGCTTCACGTCCATAATCCTCCTTAACTTTTGCTTAACTTCTGTTATTATATCACCTCAAGGAAGATTCCGCAATATAATTATGTTTTCGTTTGGATTTTTGAGATTTCTAATCCTACGGCTCCCTTAGGAGATCATCCCTCCCGTCATCCCTCCCCCTGCACACAGGATGAATGCCGTCACCAGGTTGACTCCGCTTCCGTTCAGCGTACGGTACACGCCGAGGGTGATCAACATCAGAAGCCCGAAATAAGCAATCCCAAGCCCGATCCCCCACAGGAACCTCCGCGTGCCTGCAAGCTTTCCAAGTACAATTCCGCCCGCCATAGTTGCAAGCACATACACCGCCACGATCCCTGCCGACACCAGTTTCTCATCCAGTTCAAACTTATACAGCAGTACGGTCAAAAGCACCAGAAGCACTCCCGTAATAATATAGGAAAACAATAGTGACTTCAGCACCCACATTACCTTTGATTCTCTCTTTACCTGTCTTTCCATCCTGACTCCCTCCTTGTCTATCACAAGTTATGAGGGAAAGACAGATTTTATACCACTATTGTTCCATTTGCCTGCCCAAAAAATCAGCGGCACAATACGCCAGCTTCTGCTCCATCTCCGAAAGCTTATTCTTCTCATCCCTGGACAAAAGGATGACCCCTCCGATCACGTCGCCTTCACATATGATCGGGATTACTACCTCATATGCATATTCCTCCTCCTGGTCACTGGTCACCTTCACATATTTCTTATCCCCCGCCGCTACGAGAATAGAACTGCGGTCATTTAACAGCTTTTCCAGCGGCTTGCTGATGTACTTGTCCGCGATCTCTTTCTTTCCTGTCCCGGCCGCAGCAATAATCTGATCCATATCACACACCGCCACCAGGCATCCCATAGTCTGGGAAAGACTCTCTGCATACTGCCTTGCAAAGGTTGACAATTCGCCGATGGGTGAATATTTTTTCAGAATAATCTCACCCTCACGATCTGTAAATATTTCAAGAGGATCCCCCTCGCGGATACGGAGTGTCCTTCGTATTTCCTTCGGAATAACAACCCGTCCCAGATCATCAATCCTTCTTACAATGCCTGTCGCTTTCATATAAAATCTTCCTCCATTTACTGTACTTTCCATTTACAGCTGTAGTATCTGTAAATGCCGGGGAAAATATACAGTGTTGAAAATGTTTCTTTCATCTGTTACACTTGAAACATCTTCCAAATTTCTTTTGGAACGATCATTCTATGACTGGAGGAATCAATCATGAGCAAAATTGAAGAAGTAAGAGCCGACATGATAAAAGCCATGAAGGCCGGTGAAAAAGACACCAAAGAAACTTTATCCATGCTGCTGGCAGCCCTCAAAAATAAAGCAATCGACAAACGCTCCGACCTTACGCCGGAGGAAGAGATACAGGTCATCTTAAAAGAGATCAAGCAGACCAAAGAGACCTTGGAGATGACACCTTCCGACCGCACAGAGATTATCGAAGAATGCAGCCGGCGTCTGGCTGTATTAGAGCAATACGCCCCTCAAATGATGGACGAAGCCAAGATCAAGGAAATCATCACCGAGACCTTGACCGAGCTCGGCATTGAGACCCCCGCCGCCAAAGATAAAGGCGCCATCATGAAAGTCCTGATGCCCAAAGTAAAAGGAAAAGCCGACGGCAAACTAGTCAACACCACCCTCATGTCCCTGCTTCAATAATCCAAAAGCCCCGGGGTACAAGCAGCTGTCTGCTTGCACCCCGGGGGGACTATCACTTCGTACAGAAGCTTCAGGGGCTTTTCAACGTCTCTGCACCTGCCGCATTCCCGGCACTTCCCGTGCCAGAGTGCCGTGCATGTAAGAGATATCTCCTGGCCGCCCCGGGCAATCTATTCTTCCACGTTTCCGGCATCTTCCTGATCGTCCGTCTTCACCTCATCCGTGTAAGGCTGCTCAACCTTCTGCTTCATCGTGACGCTCAAGTCATTAAAATCAATTTTTTTCCACACTTTTTCATTGACCTTGATGTCTATACCTTCTTTCCATTTGTCACAAGTGTCAGTGTAAAGCTTCTCTTTCCGTTCATTGACGATGGTCTGCTTTTTATTCTCCGTTGCCTGCGGGTCCAGAAGGCTCGTCACCCGTCCTACATAGCACCCGGCATCCGTCTCAATCACCTCTGTAGATTCATTTACCTGAAGCTTATCTGCCGCCTCCACCAGCGCAGCATCCGGAACCGTAGATTCCTTATCAAAGGTTGCCGTCTGTACATCCAGAGTCTCTGCGGCGGCGAGAGTGGTAATATCTCCGCCGTCCTTAAGCCCCTGCGCCAGAGCCTCTGCCTTTTTTCTCACTTCCTCCTTCTCGCCGGCAGTCAGTTCCTTGCTCTTTCCGTCCTCATCCGTAGTCTTATAGGAGAACCATACATACTGCATACTCTTCTGAGCCGCTTCTTCATCTGTAACCTCTGTGTCCGCCCCGGCCTCAATTGCCGCCTTCACCTTGCCCTGAATGGCAAGCAGGGTAAGCATCCGCTCCACAGTCTTTTCGTCTCCGGATATTTTTTCTTTATTTTCAAGAGAATTATCCTCATCAAACTCCTTTGCCGCCTTTTGAATAACCGCTTTCTCGCCGTCGGTAAGAGCAATATCATAATCCCCCATATGCTCCTCAAGGAGGATCATTCTCTCCAGATCTTCCAGCAGCATATTTTTTACCGACTCCTCATAAGTCTCTCCCTCTGCCGCATCTGAACCCCACATATTATCTCCCAGATATGCACCGTAAAAAGTCTCATACTGAGCCTGTGTATATCTTGCATAAAAATTCGCCAGATCTGCGGTGATCTCCTTATCCCCCATAGACACGACCACGTCACTTCCCTCAAAGGAAGTGCAGCCTGTAAGAGGAACGATCGCAAGCATCCCGGCCATTATCCACATCAATGCTCTTTTTCTCATCTCTTTTCATACCCTCCTTAGTACCTGCTAACTTATACAGTATATCCTCTTTTTATGGATCAATCAATCCCTTTATCCCAATTAACACATTTTTCACAACTTCCAGGATCCCCTGATTCTGAACTTTGCTCCTGGTATTTTTCTTCTGCCATACAAACATAGGCGGATCAGCCTTAAAGGAAAGTTCTCCTCCAAAATCCGCAAGAAGCTGCGGAATCCTCTCCGGATGTACCTTCGCTCTTTCATACATAAAAAATGTACACACCTCCCCCTTCTGTTCCACGGCAGTTACATAGACGCTGTGTGCCAGCGCCTTCATGGATGCCGCCAAAAGAAGCGTCTCTACTTTTTTCGGGATATCACCAAAGCGGTCGATCAACTCCTCCACCATATCCTCTCTCTCCTCCTCAGATTCAATGGCCGCAATCCGTTTATAGATGTCCAGCTTCTGGTATTCATTAGAGATATAGGCATCCGGGATATAGGCATCCACATTCAGATCGATAGTTGTGGTATACGTCTCCTCCTCCATCTCTCCTTTCAGATGCTTCACAGCTTCATTGAGCATCTTGCAGTACAGGTCATACCCTACCGCTTCCATATGTCCGTGCTGTTCTGCCCCCAGCAGGTTGCCGGCTCCCCGGATCTCCAGATCACGCATGGCAATCTTGAACCCCGAACCGAGATCCGTGAATTCCCGGATAGCCGCCAGACGTTTCTCCGCAACCTCCTTAAGCATCTTATCCCTTCGGTAAAGCAGAAACGCATACGCCATACGGTTGGAACGTCCCACCCTCCCGCGCAGCTGATAGAGCTGGGAGAGCCCCAGACGGTCTGCATCGTGGATGATCATTGTATTAACATTGGAGATGTCAAGTCCGGTTTCAATAATTGTCGTAGATACAAGCACCTCGATCTCGCCGTTAATAAAATCGTACATAATAGCCTCCAGCTCATGCTCTTTCATCTGGCCATGGGCATATGCCACCCGGATCTCCGGCACAAGCCTCTGGATACGGGCTGTCACCTCTGCAATGTCTTCCACCCGGTTATATACATAATAGACCTGCCCCTGTCTTGCACATTCCCGTTCAATGGCCTCCCGCACCATCTCATCGTTGTATTCCATCACATAGGTCTGGATCGGCATACGGTCCTCCGGCGCCTCCTCCAGGACACTCATATCACGGATTCCGATCAGGCTCATGTGCAGTGTCCTCGGAATCGGCGTGGCCGTAAGGGTCAGTACATCCACATTTTCCTTCAGTTTTTTTATCTTCTCTTTGTGCTGCACCCCGAATCTCTGCTCCTCATCGATCACCAGAAGTCCAAGATTCTTAAACTGCATGTCATTGCTGAGCACCCGATGGGTTCCGATCACAATGTCCACCAGCCCCCGCTTTGTATCCTCCACGGTCTTCTTCTGCTGGGCCGCAGTACGGAACCGGCACATAAGATCCACACGCACCGGGAAATCCCGCATCCGCTGCAGAAATGTATTATAGTGCTGCTGTGCCAGGATCGTTGTGGGAACAAGGTATACCACCTGCTTATCCTCCTGGACGGCCTTAAATGCAGCCCGGATGGCAATCTCTGTTTTTCCGTATCCTACATCTCCGCAGATCAGCCGGTCCATGATCTTATGACTCTGCATATCACGCTTTACCGCCTCAATGGCAAGAAGCTGATCCTGTGTCTCCTCAAAGGGGAACATCTCCTCAAATTCTTTCTGCCAGACCGTATCCTCTCCGTAAACATAGCCTTCCTTGTTCTGTCTTGCAGCATACAGTTCTACCAGATCCCTTGCAATCTCCTTTACGGCACCGCGTACCCTTGTCTTTGTCTTTGTCCAATCCTGAGTACCCAGGCGGTTAAGCTTCGGCTTTTTGGCATCAGAACTTGCATACTTCTGAATCAGGTCAAGCTGCGTGGCAGGGATATACAGATTACCTCCTTTTGCATAGGCAATCTTCATATAATCCTTTGCAATCTTATCTACCTCGATTTTCTCAATCCCCTGGTAAATCCCAAGCCCATGGTTTTCATGGACAACATAGTCCCCTGGTTTGAGTTCGGAAAAGCTTTGGATCTTCCTGCCCTCATAGACTTTCTGCTTCTTCTTTTTCTTCGATCTACCGAATATGTCCGTCTCTGAGATCACTGTGAATTTAAGCATAGGGTACTCATACCCCTCTGCAATGTATCCGCAGGCTGTCATCACCTCCCCCGGGCCGACCTTCTGGTTAAGATCCTCGCTGTAATAGCTGCTCAGATTATAGTCTCTGAGATCCTGTGCAAGCCTTTTCGCCCTTGTCCGGGAGCCGGACAACAGCACCACCCTGCTTCCGTTTCTTTTCAGGCGTTTCAGATCCTGTGTCAGCAGCTCAAAACTTCGGTTATAAGAATTCACCCCCCGCGTCTGCAGGTGATAAGAATCCCGGATGCTGAATCCTTTTGCACGCATCTCAAGTGAAAAAAGGCCAATACTGCAGTAACTGTTCATCCGCTCTGTAATCTCAGATACACTATAGAGCTTCATCTCTGCATCAGACACCTCATATCCGCCCTCCACGCGGCGCTTCTGTGCCTCAATAAATTCTTCCTCCACCCCTTGTCCTTTCTCCAAAAGCCTTACCGGCTCATCCAGGAAAAGAAGTGTCTCCTCCGAATCAAAATAATCCAGGAAGGAGACTCTCTCTTCCCCTTCCTTCGGAAATTCCGTGGCCGGATAGATCTCAACCTTACTCAGATTCTCCAAAGAGCGCTGGGTCTCCACATCAAAGGTACGGATGGAATCCACCTCATCTCCCCACAGCTCGATTCTGACAGGAAGCTCTTTCGTCAAGGGATAGATATCCAGAATTCCTCCCCGCACGGCAAACTGTCCGGGACCTTCTACCTGTACCTCCCGGTCATAGCCAATATTGGAAAGCTTTTCTGCCAGCACATTCAGATCTACCGTATCCTCCCCGCCGATGCGGACCACACGGCTCTTAATCACGTCTTTCGGGAGAAGTCCGTCCATAAATGCGTCGAAGCTTGTGACAACCACCGCGGATTCTTTCTGGATTACCGCCTCGATTACCTCCATACGCTGTCTGACAAGCTCCTTACTCCTTAAGTCCGCCTGATAAAAAAGCAGATCCTTTGCCGGGTACAAATACACATTCTGCGCGAGAATCCGATATTCTTCATAGACCTGCTTTGCCTTCGATTCACTGGAACAGGCGATGACTATATAACGGCAGCCATCGCTCAGCGCATACATCATATGTGATTTTTGTGAACCTGTACACCCAAGGATACGAATCATCCCGGGACATTCCATTTTCTTTCTGCAGATTTGTTCAAATTCTGCCAGTTCTTTTAACGGTTCGCATAAGGCCTGCATATTCTATATCTCCTTGGGCTTGACTTTTCTGTTATATTCATTCATGGCCGCCTCAACCTCCCCTTTTAGGATCCTTTCCGCTGCACATACCGCTTTTTGGTAGCCTTCTTCCATCTCTTCTTTCTCAGCCCTGGAAAAATGGCTGAGCACATAATCGGCAAGGTCAAATTGCCTGGGTTTCTCTCCCACTCCCACTTTTATCCTGAGGAACACCTCCGTCTGTAAATGCCGGATAATATTCTTCATGCCGTTATGCCCGCCGGCGCTTCCCTTTTTACGAATCCGGATCTGTCCCGGCGGCAGACTGATATCGTCATAGATCACCAGAAGTTCATGCTCCGGATCAATTTTATAATAATCTGCCAGACCGCCGATACTTTCCCCGCTCAGATTCATATAGGTCTGCGGCTTCGCCAGGATCACTTTCTGCCCGGCGATCAGCCCTTTCCCGATATAAGCCCTGTTCTTTCTGCCGTCTACCGATATATTATATTTTTCCGCCAGGACGTCTATGACATCAAATCCCGCGTTGTGTCTTGTCCCCTCATATTGGAGGGTAGGATTACCAAGTCCCGCAATTATAAACATATTTATCACCTTTTCCTTCTACAATTACAGCCCGCCGGTTCAAATGATTCCAATGCATATTTTCAAACATTTCTTCATACATTATAGAAAGCGAAAATATCATAACAAAATACAGGAGGACACTATGAGTTCCAAAACGAAAATTGTTGTACTGCATATGAAAGAAATCATCTACACCGCAGTATTCGCTGTGTTGGCAATAGTATTGATCTTATTACTGCTGTTTATGTTTCTTCCAAAAAATAAAGGAACATCC
>CANSCI010000024.1 GCA_947645355.1 uncultured Dorea sp.
TCTGCCGTTTCAGATCCTGGATATCAATATGGGGTGCCCGGTGCCGAAGGTTGTGAAAAACGGGGAGGGTTCTGCTCTCATGAAGCAGCCGAAGCTTGTCCATGAGATCGTATACCGGACAGTAAGGGCGGTCAAAAAGCCTGTGACGGTGAAGATACGCAAGGGCTTCGATGATGCCTCGGTCAACGCGGTGGAGATCGCGAAGGTGGTCGAGGATGCCGGGGGATCCGCGGTGGCGGTACATGCCAGGACAAGAGAACAGTATTATTCCGGCAAGGCCGACTGGGATATTATCCGGCAGGTGAAAGAAGCAGTCTCCATTCCCGTGATCGGAAACGGAGATGTGACATCCGGGGAGGACGCACGCAGGATGCGGGAAACTACCGGCTGCGACGGGGTTATGATCGGAAGAGGGGCGCAGGGAAATCCCTGGATCTTTGCACAGCTTCTGGAGTATGAGAAAACAGGGGCGGTGCCGCCGAGACCGGATGCATCCACGATCAGAGAAACGATGCTGCGGCATGCAAGGCTTCAGATGGAGTACAAGGGAGACTATATTGGTATCCGCGAGATGAGGAAGCACACAGCCTGGTATACGAAGGGGCTGAAAGGCTCCTCCAGGCTGAGGGATGAGATCAACAGAGTGGAATCTTATGACGAACTAGAAACATTATTATATGAAAAAATAAGATAAAACATTAAAAAAAGCTGTTGTGCCGGAAGGTAATAAAAGTATCCTGACCTACATATACTTAATCAATGTGTGGGACAAGATTCTTGAATTACAATTGAGACGCAAAACTTGTTGACATTGCAAGAGTGATTATGTATAATATTGAAATTGTGAAAGCATTTTTATTTTACCAATTAGAATATATCATAACCAGTCAGGTTATCCCAGGATAAATGAAAGTATAGAAGAAAAGGAGCGAGGCGGCAAAATGGAAGGAAAGAAGAGGTTACTTACTTATGCAGGACTGAAAGCGCTGGAGGATGAACTTGAGCATCTGAAGGTCGTGAAACGCAAGGAGGTTGCAGGTAAGATCAAAGAGGCACGTGAGCAGGGAGATCTGTCCGAGAATGCGGAGTATGATGCAGCCAAAGACGAGCAGAGGGACATTGAGGCGCGTATCGAAGAACTGGAAGGAATCCTTAAAAATGCTGAGGTCGTCGTAGAGGATGAAGTAGATTTTGACAAAATCAATGTAGGATGTACCGTAAGAGTATTCGACATTACCTTTGACGAGGAAATGGAATTTAAGATTGTAGGTTCTACGGAGGCAAACAGCCTTGAGGGGAAGATCTCAAATGAGTCTCCGGTAGGCCAGGCGCTGATGGGCAAAACGGTCGACGATGTAGTGGAGGTTGAGACTCAGGCAGGAACAATGGAGTACAAGGTTCTGGAGATCAGCCGTTCTAAGTAGTAGCAGGAAATGCAGCACGAATCATAAAACCCCCTCACGGCATGAGGGGGTTATTCACCTGAAAAGGGAGGAAAGAATATGGGCGAACAGCAGAAAAATGTGCAGGAATCAGACGTAAATCAGTTGCGGAAGGTGCGCCGTGAGAAACTGGCTGATTTACAGAGCAGCGGGAAAAATCCTTTCGTGATCACGAGATATGAGGTAACCTGTCATGCGGCGGATATCAAAAAAAATTATGACGAGATGGAAGGCAGGCAGGTGTCCCTGGCAGGGCGCGTTATGCAGAAGCGTGTCATGGGGAAAGCGTCTTTTTGCAATCTTCTGGATCAGAGCGGGAATATCCAGTCCTATGTGGCCAGAGACAGCATCGGAGAGGAAGCATATAAGGAATTCAAGAAGCTGGATATCGGTGATATCGTGGGAATCGAAGGGGAAGTGTTTAAGACAAAGACCGGTGAGATCTCGGTTCACGCATCTTCTGTGAAGCTGCTGTCCAAAAGCCTTCAGATCCTTCCGGAGAAATATCACGGGCTGACCAATACAGACACACGCTACCGTCAGAGGTATGTAGACCTTATTATGAATACAGACGCCAGGGAGACATTTATCAAACGCTCCAGGATCTTAAGCGCTATCCGCCGGTATCTGGACGGGGAGGGCTTCCTTGAGGTGGAGACGCCGATGCTGGTGAGCAATGCAGGAGGCGCGGCGGCAAGACCGTTTGAGACACATTTTAATGCACTGGGCGAGGACTTTAAGCTTCGCATTTCCCTGGAACTGTACTTAAAGAGGCTGATCGTAGGCGGCCTTGAGAGGGTATATGAGATCGGGCGTGTGTTCCGCAATGAAGGGCTGGATACAAGGCACAACCCGGAATTTACATTGATGGAGCTTTATCAGGCCTATACAGATTATAACGGTATGATGGATCTGACCGAGAATCTGTACCGCCATGTAGCGCAGGAGGTGCTTGGGACTACGACCATCACATACAACGGTGTGGAAATGGATCTCGGCAAGCCGTTTGAACGGATCACGATGGTGGATGCAGTTAAGAAATATGCGGGTGTAGACTGGAATGAAGTAGAGAGTCTGGAGCAGGCAAGAGAGCTTGCAAAGGCACATCATGTAGAGTATGAGGACAGGCATAAGAAGGGCGATATCCTGAGCCTCTTTTTCGAAGAATTTGCCGAGGAGCATCTGATCCAGCCGACGTTCGTTATGGATCACCCGATCGAGATCTCCCCGCTTACCAAGAGAAAGCCTCAGAACCCGGAATATGTGGAACGGTTTGAGTTCTTTATGAATGGATGGGAGTTGGCAAATGCATATTCTGAGCTGAATGACCCGATTGACCAGAGGGAGCGGTTTAAGGCCCAGGAGGAACTGTTGGCCCAGGGAGATGAGGAAGCGAACACGACAGATGAGGATTTCCTGAATGCCCTGGAGATCGGTATGCCTCCGACAGGCGGTATCGGGTTCGGGATCGACCGGATGTGTATGCTGCTCTGTGATGAGGCTGCCATCCGCGACGTGCTCTTATTCCCGACAATGAAGCCCGTCAAGGAATAAACCCAGTAAAATCAAGGGTTTCCGGCTTCTCAAATCCAAGTTGACAACAAATTGACAACAATTTTTCATATCAATACGAAGAATTGCGACGCAGAATGAATAGCTGGAGGCTGAAACGCAATACAGCACACATCGCTGAGAGAACACTTTTTGAAAGAAATTTCAAAGGTGTTCTCTTTTTTCGTTTTGGTGCAACTCTCTGTCAAACAACAAATCGAATGGAGGATTCATTTTATGATTAGTGACAAGACGAAAGCCTATTATGAATTGAAAAAGCGAAATGATGTGCGGGAAAGTGCAAAAAGATTGCGCAGACAGTTTCTCAGGTATAAGGATGCGGAAATAGTTTATAGCATTACACACAAGAAGCTGTTGGAACTTGCTGGTAAAGCGGGAGCCATATATCGAATGGATGGAACCGTTCTGATTAACCGGGATATTTTTGATGAGTATCTGGAACAGTTTCATGAGCCGAGTACGTTGGTTTCACAGGAGGATAAAGAATGAGCGGAAATCTATGGATGTTTTCGGATATGTTGGACGATGAGGATGCGAAGATGATACAGCGTGAGTTCGTTACCTATTATGAAGGCGCTGATTATTACGGACTGGGCTTGAAAGTTTTTACAAGACTGGCTCATGAGGCAGGAGCAGTGTATAAGATTGGAAAGCGGGTTTTAATACGCCGAGATATTTTTGAAGAGTATCTCAGAATCTTGAAGCGCAAAGATGATGCGTCTGAGCAAGATGAAAGTATGAAAAGTGAGGATAATGATATGAGACAAGGAGCATTAACTTTAGATGCCCAGACTGGGCGAATGGACATTCGATTTGATTTGGAGGAATATTACGGAGGTCTTCAGTGTGGGGAGCGTATGGATGTCTTTATCAATGGAGACTGGAGGCCTGCCAGAATTGAAATGGGAAATGGTTGGTATTTAACTGGGATTAAGACGGACAGGCTTGAAGGATTAATTGTAAGGATTTAATTAAATTATATCGCCGGGCGGTTTCTTTAACAGGAACCGCCCTATTTTTATGCCCATAATTATGAAAGGAGGGAACCTAAGTGAAATGTTTGATGAAATACCAGTGGGTAAAGCTGCCCAGAAATTATCTTCCTGAGGGAAAGGGGATTATGGGTGCATGGGCGCGTCTGGCATCCCGTGCAGCATTTCGCAAGGGACAAGCCCTCTACTGCGGGCATATAAACGCTGTAAGCCCCGGAATGTGGTCAGGAGGCGTTGTAGGGCTAAAGAGTATTCTCGGCCTAAAAAGCCGTCAGAAAGCTCTGGAGACACTTCAGACACTGTCTGGCTTAGGTTATGTACAGTATACGCTTGACTCTAATACGAAAAAGCTGACCTATCAGATAACAGACTGGGTAGTGAAATGTTCCGGAGAAGAATGTATGCAGGGTGCTGTTTATGCAATGGATGGATATGGTTTTCTCTGCCTTCCTCGCAATATCACAGAACGCCTTGCGGAAAAACAATATATCTTTGAAGAAGCTGACGCTTGGATGGATCTTTGGTGCCATTCCGTGTATGAAGATCCGAACAATGCGTTTTCTTTTATGGCTCCGGTCATCCAGTATGGAAAATACGGAGCCTTACTCACGTTGGAAACCTTGGGACAGCGTTGGGGTTGGGAAAAGACGAAAGTATGGAGATTCATGAAAAAGTATGGGGATGTCTTTGCTCTATACCGTCTTCCAGGTTCCTATGGCTGTCTCATTTTTAATAAATTGTATCCGACAGGATCAGAGGTCTCAGTTCCAAACCAGGAGGAAATACAACGTATTCTTGATGAAATACGCATTTATGGCGCAGATACGCATAAAACGGGTTCAGACCATGAGCATATGAACAAGCTCATCACATGGTACAGCCGCAGACTGACCAGAAGCAACCTGCCAGATGCAGACACACAGAACGCTGAAAATCGCGTTGCACTTTCAGACCCTATAATACGCGCGTATCTTTCTCCGTGTAGGAATTGTAAGAATTGTGGATATGACTGCCAAGGTAAAGGTTATATAACACAGGCAGTGATAGAAACGAGTAAAATCCGCGGGCCATGTGAGCCGGTGGATATCACGAAAATAGCAAAGGAGTATTTTACATATGAGCAAGCAGGATGAAAAAAAGTTGTATGAACAACAGGAAAACAGGATATTAGCGCAGTCAGACGCATTTATTTCCCTTCTTACAAAGCGAGGGATTCTTGGAGACCAAAAAATTGATGATGAGAAAGTGCGTGCTGCTCAAAAGGAGAAAAAGCGAAATGCTTATCACAATACCCAGATGCTCCTCAAGAATTACCGGAAGATGGTCTGGGTGTTTAGTTGTTACCCAGAGGAGATTTTGCAGGAGCTGGAGGCCCCGTTTGAAAGCTTTGACCGAATGGTGGACAGGTTGGATCTGGAGATGGCTATTGGGAACAAACGGATGGAGAGCCGTCTGGAGGCAGCGGCAAGGTCAAGATTGCTTCTGGATCGGTTTAACGAAGCGATGGCAGTTCTCCGCAAGGAGCCGACACGGGGCGAAAAGTTGTATCAGCTGATCTATACGGCCTATCTGGCACCGGAAAAGCTGAAACTGGAGGAGATCCTGTTTCGGCTGGACTTGTCACAGAGGCACTATTACAGGCTTCGTGAGCAGGCAATTTCCATTCTTTCCATTCGCCTGTGGTCAGCTCCAAGTGAGGATGTGGATGTATGGCTGGAGCTTCTGACGCTTTTTGAACATTTGGAATGACAAATTCAGGGTGAATAAATTGGCACAAAAATGGCATAAGTTCTGCCGATGACAGGGGAATAAAGCCGTGCTATACTTGTATCATCCCAAACTGGGATTGGGCAGACAAAGATGCCGTTTCTAAAGCTGAAATGCTTTGAGAAGCGGCATTTTTTATTGCCTAAAATCAAAAAAGGAGGTACTCGGCATGGTTAAACAAATCAAAAGAGGCGGAGGGCGTATGAAGACCGCCTACTGGTCGTTGGTCAGTATGGCGTCTGCAATGCTTATTTCGCTGCAGCCTGTTATGGCTGACACAATCTGGAACCGTTTTTCGACAATCATGAAGGATGTTTACGGCCAGCTGGTTGGAATCAGCACGATTGTGGCGGTTACAGCGGCGGCCATCGCATTGATTGTCAGGATGATTTCCAGAAACCAGCGCGCAGTCGATGAGGCAACGTCATGGCTTAAACGAATTGTAGTGACGTGGATTGTCCTCAATTCCCTGGGGTTCATCGTCGCCTATCTGCAGCCCCTTATTGCTGGTGGCAATTACACAGGATAACCAAAAAAGAGAAAGCAGATGGAGGAGGTGATGATAGATGCTTGATTGGATTTTTGAAGGAATCGTGACATGGATCAGCAGCATTGTTTCACAAATGATGGATGCAGTATCCGGTCTGTTCCTTCAGGCGCTGGGAACAGATATGACAGCGATGGAAGAATATTTTCCGTTTGTGTCTAAGGCATTTACAGTCATGCAATACACAGCATGGGCGATTCTGTTCCTTGTAACGGTATGGCAGCTTTTCCGTGTCTTTGGAGGACCAATCACGGAGGCAGAAAATCCGTGGGTGCTTTTGGCAAGAGGTTCTATTTTTGCCCTATTGATCGGCTATGCAAAGCCGATTTTTATGATTGTGCTGGATATCGCCCGAGCGCCATATACGGCTTTGATGGAGATTACCATGTCGGCAGAGGACTTTACTTTTGCGGGTGTGGAACAGGCACTGTCTAATGGTTTGACAACCATTGTAGCCATCGTATCAGTGGTAGGGCTGCTGCTTCTCATTATTTTAGAGATCGCTCTTGGCTGGAATTATTTTAAGCTGTTACTGGAAACCGTTGAACGCTATATTGTGGTTGGCGTGCTCTGTTACACCTCCCCTCTGGCTTTTTCCATGGGTGCTTCCAAAACAACAGCGCCGGTTTTCAAGAGTTGGTGCCGTATGGTGGGATCACAGCTTTTGCTGTTGGTGATGAATGTATGGTTCCTCAGGGGCTTTAATAGTTCCATGGGACAGTATATCGGAAACGGCGGTGCTCTTTCCACAGGTCAGGGAAGCATTTTTCTCTGGCTGTTCTGTGCATTGGCTTTTTTAAAAACGGCACAGAAATTTGACTCCTATCTGGCGGCAATGGGGCTGAATGTAGCCCAGACTGGTTCCAGTATGGGCATGGAGCTTATGATGGCAGCGAGGGTGATCAGCGGTGTTGGAGGCGGTGTGAGAAATGCGGGCAGTATGTTCCATAGTACAAGCACTGCAACCGGAACGGGTGCAGCTGCAAGTGGATTTGCTTCCGGGTTCGCATCACGTTTCAAGCCAAATTCCTTTGTCCGTGATGCGGTTGTGGATGGCGGAAGCCGTATGGGTGCCGGCGGCAGCATCGGTTTTGTCGGTCGTGCCTTTGGTGGCATGGCGGCACGCAACGGTGCCATGCTTACAGGTGACTCCATTTCTTCTGTAGCTTCAAGAAATCCCGGTGTTTCCGGAACGATTGCCGGTGACATTGCAGACAGAAGCCTTGGCAACTATATGCCTCAGATGCAGGGTAAGCAGCTGAAAGATACCCAGATTACAGGTGGTCAGATCAGTACAACTTCAATTGGCGCAGATGGAAAGAGTACAGCGCTTGAAATGTATAACACATCACAGTTTGAGAAACCGGATGCACCGCATTCTGTTGTTACAGCATCCGATGGAAGCCAGTGGTATCAGATGGCAAGCGGAGCCGGAGCAGGTGCGTTTTATGATGCGCCGGCATTTATGGGAAGTCCGTCAGAAGCGGCACAGGTTGCAGCAACTTTCCCAGACGCTTCCGAAGGAACGACCCTCAGGACGGTTGGCGATGGCGTAATCGAAGCAAGTTCCGATTCTGGCAATACCATGTGGTACAACAGCGCTTACTATGATGAGCCGGATGCACCACATACGATTATGCAGTCGGCAAACGGTGTAGACTGGTACGCTATGCAGCAACACGCTGAAGCGCCTGTATTTGAGCAGGGCGAGGCTGCTTTTGCATATAACCAGGCACAGTTCCAGGCATTTATGCCAGGATATGAACAACAGGTATCCTCTGTGGATGGATCCGGACGTATGGATGGTCATTTTGAGGTTCGCCATGAAAATGGATCGGGAACCATGTTCTATGATACATCTCAGTATGCGGCTCCCCGAGGGGACTATCAGGTGTTTGAAGATGCCCGCGGAGGGCAGTGGTTCGCTATTCGCGGCGAAGCCGCTGTGGAACACAAACCGGTTTATCAGGATGGAAAACCGGTTTATGATGGTGACAGTGTACGAACAGTATCTGTGGAAACTGTTCGTTATAGGAATACGCCATCACGCTTTGGAGAGCCAAAGCCCCGCCGCAAAGGGGAAATTAAGCCGCCAAGGCGGAAACGGTAAAATAAGTGCAGGCAGCCGAATCAGAGAAAGATACTGGTTCGGCTGTTTTGCATTTTTCATGTTGAAATAACGCTGCTCTTGCAGCAGCTTGATATAAGGAGGTGGATTGCATGGCTGAGCCAGAGAAACAGCAAATCGGTGATGGCTCTGATAATTATGGACAGGCCGCCGGACAAATGGCAAAAGCGGCGAAGCAGGCAGGACAGGAAGCAGCAAAGCAAACGGCAGTAAAGGGTGCAGAGGCTACAGCTAATGCGGCCGCTGCTACTGTAAAAGCCAGTGTGGAGGGCGGAAAGGCAGCTGCAGAAATCGCTGCCGGTACTGCGGCTGGTGGTCCGTGGGGCGCTATCCTGTCTGCGGCATGGGCAATGCGCCATACTCTTTTCAAGATACTGATATGTATCTGTTTGTTTCTGTTGTTCCTGATTACCATGATTGTTTCCTTGCCGACGATTGTATCAAACAGTATTTTTGGGCTGGATGGTACGCAGCCGGCGGAAGGCGCAACTCTGATGTCAGCCTATACGGAGATGTCAGGTGCTGTTTCTGATGTGGTAGATGAAGGATATAACCAATCGCTTGCCTATGCGGATAAGTTGATTACAGACGGTGGATATGATTACGATCTTTCAATGGATGCGTTGGTCAATTATGCACAGAGTTCCGCCGGATATGATGTCTGTTACATACTGGCGGCTTATTCAGCGTCCATGCAACAGCAAAACACTGGCAAGGACGATATGGTATCAAAGCTCAGAGGCTGTGCTAGAGATATGTTTCCCGTTACAGCAGAAGAAAAGGAAAAAGAGATAACCATTCCTGTTTCCTATTACACCTATAAATCAGTAACGCTCACTGTGATTACAAACAAGGTGCAGACAGGTACGATTAACGGCACACCCCAATACCGGTATGAGACAACATCAAAAACTTACTATCTCCCGGATGAAGCACATAGCAGTGATACGGCTGTCACGGTGGATGCCTATAAAGAGGTAGCGGTGGATATCCCTGTTTATTCCGGTGGGAAGATTACAGGCACAACCACAGCAAGTTATTATGTGGCAAACGGGCAGGAAACCCTGAGCCCTGGTACTGAGATTATCAAATATCTGGAGTGTACCATTCATCCGTTTGACAATACAGTGATTTCCAAAGCGTTTGGCATTGACTTGAATGCAAAATATGATCAGTTTAACCTCACTTATGGCGAGGTAATTCAGAACATGGCGAATGCGTTAAAACGGACGCTGTATGGTTCTGTAGGCAGTGGACAGACGGTTCCTCTGACGGATGCCGAGCTGATTGCTTTTGTGAACCGACAGAATTGTAATGCGACAAGAAAGCATATCCTCAGCACCGCCCTGTCCCTTGTGGGCAAGGTTCCATATTTTTGGGGTGGGAAGTCGGCACCCGGTTGGAACGATGAATGGAATACGCCAAGGCTGGTAACAGCTGCAGGGTCTTCTACAACAGGCACAATACGCCCGTATGGGCTTGATTGTTCAGGCTTCAGCACATGGGTATTTAATACAGCTGTGGGTGTAGATATCGGAGCAGGTACGTCCGGTCAGTATCCAAATACCGTTGGGGTATCAGCAAGTGAGCTGCTTCCCGGTGATTTAGGATTTTTAGCAGAATCTGATGGAAACGGATGGAACCATGTACTGATTTTTGCCGGGTACGGTGAGAGCGGAGAACGGATGTGGGTGCATTCTTCTGGCGGACAGGGTGTAATCCTGAATACGCCCAGTTACGAATCATCGCTTTCTTTACGCCGGCCTGTTAATGTGGATTTTGATGCGCCGGTATCCGGTGAGGTTTCAGGAACGCCGATTTCTACTTTAGAAGTAGATGTTACCCATTACTGTGCATGTGCAAAATGCTGCGGAAGCAACGCAGACGGGATTACTGCCAGTGGTAAAAAGGTGGCTCGTGGCATGGTTGCAATGTCAAGCCATTATCCGTTTGGCACGCAGATTATGATAAACGGAACCATGTATACCGTAGAAGATCGCGGTGGTTCCGGCATTGAAAATGATATCCATCGTGTGGATATTTTTGTGCCGGATCATAATGAAGCATTACGTTTGGGCAGATACAAGACAACAGCTACAATTTACAGGATAGGCAGGTGAGAAATCTTGGATGAAAAAGAGTACAGTAATATTTATGCTATACCGGCAAATTACACAGATTCCGGCAAGATTTTTGGCGGAATGCTGGAGCCGAGAAATGCAGTAGAAACAGGGATATTGTTAATTATTTTGGGATACCCGGAACTGATGCTGATTCCCATGTCCGGAACGATTCGCATTGTTGTCATGACTCTTACACTTTTACCTCTTGCGGTTCTTTCCATGATGGGGATTGACGGCGATTCGCTGTTTCAGTATATCGGACACATCATCCGATATTTTGCGAGCAGGAGAAAACTACATTACAGAAGGGTGGGATACAGATATGATCCAAAACAGCTCCGAAAAAAGAAAAAAGGTGGCAAAGCAAAGAAAAAAGGCCAAAAAACCGGAAAAGCTGGAGTTCGTCCAGGACTTCATTCCAGTTAAAAGTCTCCAGCACGGTATTATTGAAACGACCGATGGGAGATACATTCGGATTCTTGAAATTGAGCCGATTAACTTTATGCTGCGTTCCGGAGAAGAACAATTTAATATCATATCGTCTTTTGCCAGCTGGTTGAAAATTTCTCCTATGCGGCTTCAGTTTAAGAGTATGACAAGAAAGGCAGACTCAGATAAACACATTGCCATGATCCATGAAGAACTGGAAATAGAGGAAAGTGAAGAATGCCGACATCTTGGAGAAGGCTATATCCGCCTGATTAAGGATGTGGGAAGTAGAGAGGCGCTTACAAGGCGCTTCTTTTTGATTTTCCAGTATGAAGAGATTCGTCGTGGGGATGGGGATGATTTTTCCCAGATTTATGGCATGATGCAGACAGCGGAGCAGAATGCCCGCGCTTATTTCCTGCAGTGCGGGAATACGATTCTCCAACAGAAAGACCCGGATGAGGCAACTGCGGAGATTTTATATATGTTTTTTAACCGCCGGTCCTGTGTGGATGAGCCGTTTTCGTCCCGTGTGAACCGTGTGGTCGTGGATACGATGGCGGCGAAAGACAAGGTCATTGGCGTGGATCCTATCCCGCAGATTCGCATGGCGCACTTTCTGTCGCCGCGTGGAATTGACTTGACCCACTATAACTATGTCGTGATGGATGGGCTTTATTATTCCTTCTTGTTCATAAAAGGGAATGGTTATCCGGGTATGGTGCGGGCAGGATGGATGTCGGCCCTTATCAATGCCGGGGACGGGATTGACATAGATATACAGCTGAGGCGTGAGAACCGAAGCAAGACCATTGACAAGGTGGCGCAGCGCATCCGACTTAACAGAACAAAGCTGAAAAGTATGCAGGATACCAGTACCGACTATGAGGAATTGACCAATTCCATACAGGCAGGCTACTTTATCAAGAACGGAATTGCCAATAACAATGAGGATCTGTTCTATATGTCTGTGTTCATCACAGTTTCCGCCAAAGGCTATGAGGAACTGATGTGGCGTAAGCAGCAGATCGTGGATATGTTAAAATCCATGGATATGTACGTAAGTGATTGTAGATTTCAGCAGGAAGCGGCACTTCGCTCCGTGATGCCGTTTTTGAAGATTGAACCATCACTGGAAAAGAAGTCGAGACGGAATGTGCTGACCAGCGGCGCCGCATCTGCTTATATGTTTACTTCTTTTGAAATGTCGGACGATACGGGTGTGTTGCTCGGTATTAACCGGCACAATAATTCACTGTGTATCGTGGATCTGTTCAATACGAAGAAAAACAAGAACGCCAACCTGAACCTCTTAGGTACCAGCGGCGCAGGTAAGACCTTTACCATGCAGCTTCTGGCGCTCCGCATGAGAATGAGAGGAATCCAGTGTTTTATCCTGGCTCCAATCAAGGGACATGAATTCCGCAGGGCCTGCAAGAAAATTGGCGGCGAGTTCATTAAGATCGCCCCTGGTTCTCCGCACTGTATCAATATCATGGAGATCCGGCATACCATCTCCCCGGAGATGGAATTGATAGATGAGATTGATTACAGCGAAATGGATTCTATGCTGGCTCGTAAGATTCAGCAGCTGATGACTTTCTTCTCACTCTTGATACCGGATATGTCCAATGAGGAGGAGCAGATGCTGGACGAGGCTTTGATTCAGACCTATGCGAAGTTCGGCATTACTCATGACAATGATTCACTGTATATAGATCGCAGCGTATCTCCGCCAAAGATGAAGAAAATGCCGATTATCGGGGATCTTCACAAGGAACTGTTGGAGAACCCGATGACAAAGCGCATTGCCATTATCATCAGCCGATTCGTGACAGGCTCAGCCCAGAGTTTCAACCAGCAGACAAACGTGGATCTCAGTAATAAGTATATCGTGCTTGACCTTTCAGAATTGAAAGGCAAATTACTTCCGGTCGGGATGTTTATTGCATTGGATTACGTCTGGGATACGGTCAAGGCAGACCGTACCAAAAAGAAAGCCATAATGATTGATGAAATATGGCAGCTGATTGGCGCCAGTTCCAATCGGATGGCGGCAGAGTTCTGTCTAACCATCTTTAAAACCATAAGAGGGTTCGGAGGAGCAGCCGTCTCTGCGACACAGGATTTATCTGACTTCTTTGGGCTTGAGGATGGCAAGTATGGACGTGCAATCATCAATAACAGTAAGAACAAGATTATTTTGAATCTGGAGCCGGATGAGGCCAAGTATGTGCAGGAAGTGCTGAAGCTGACAAAAACAGAGATCCGTTCTGTTACCCGGTTTGAACGGGGTGAAGCGCTGGTCTGCTCCAACAATAACAAAGTTCCTGTTGTAATCAAAGCTTCCAAAGAGGAGCAGGAAATGATTACGACTGACCGGGCTGAGTTGGAAGCGTTGCTAAAGGAACGCCAGCAGGAGCAAACGCATTCTGCGTAGAATACACATTTTAAGGAAAATACTCACAAAAAGGAGGTGTTGCCTATGTTGCTGCAAGATGAGCAGTATGTTGTAAAATGGCTCTCACAGTACGGAGCTTTGCCGAAAACTCAGATTACACGAATGCTGCAAAAGCCAGCCCAGACCGCAGATAAAATCCTGCGGAACCTGAAGAAGCAGATGCGGATTGCGGATGTGTCGAGCGGCTATTATATTGGGCTGGATGCAATGGATAAACCGGATCAGAGAACGATTCTTGCCGTATGGGTTCTTTTGAAATTCATTGATTATGTGGACCCGATGGCACATTATCCGGCGGTTTATCCATCTCAGCTTTTTTTCTTAAAGGAGAATACCGGTTACGAAATCGTGGTGTTATACGAAGGTGAGCAGAACCTTTTGAAACTGCTCCAGCCTCAGGAGGATTTGAAGTATATTATCGTTCTTCCCCGTATTTCTATGGCATATGGGATGCGGCTTCCTCACGCTCCCTGCCTGTTTGCTACAGTGGACTTTCAGGGGGACGAGGAGCCGGGGGTTACTTTTTATTCAGAGGAGGCAGTGAGCGATGACGAAATTTCTGGACACGTTGGATAAGATCGGGAGATTGGATAAGAAATTGCAGGAGCAGCTTGCTTCTGTACAATGGTTTTGTGAAAACGGGAGTATCTATGAAGTTTATCTGCATTCTCTTAATCTGGAAGAAACGGCGGAGCGGCTGGTGCTTCTGACGCGGGTGCTTCCCGCGTATACCGGCGTGCGGAATGCAAAGCTTGAGGTGGAGCACCGGATAAAGGATTGTATTCCCGTAGAAATTGGTTTTACAGAGGAGCGTTGGTTTTGCCTTCGCATCCCAGCATTGCTCCCAAAGAAGGCGGGCGGGTCAGCGGATTATATCCGCTCTTTCTTATATCCTGCCATGCGGGCCTTTTTTGAAAATCGACCGCCTGTGCGGTATCAGGATTGTGTTCTGATTTACCGTCATGTATATGACAGAGCCAGACCCGAAAGAAAAATGCGGGATCATGATAACATTGAAATCAACATGGTTTCAGATATTGTTGCCATGTATGTGATGCCGGACGACAGTCCGGCGGTATGCTCTCACTATTACTGTAGCACAGCAGGACAGGAGGAACGGACGGAGGTATATGTGGTGCCGAAGAAAGAATTTCCTATATGGCTGGCTATGGAAAACACAATGCCGGATGAGGGGGTAGAACTCTATGAAAAAAGGTAAATTGAGCCGTAAAAACCTATGTAAAAACGGAACTTTTTTGGACAAGAAAAATTACATATATTCCAAAAGGAGCAAAAAGCCCAGTATAGCAGCGATTTGGGGACGTATTTACGCTGGAAATTCCGACAAAGAGAGCAGTCATGTTGTCGGAAAATGCTTATGAGCGGAGGTGAGTGCTATGGTGCATTTTCGCCCGGGCAGTCAGGTCTGGCAGCTCGTCATGCTTCTCTCATTTTCGGGAGAGTTCCCATTTCATAGCCTTTCCCTGCTTGGGAGTGAGCGGGTCTATAAGGCTCTCGTTTCCAGGCTGACTACGCTTCAGACGATTCGCAACTATCATTCCTGTGATGAAATCACCTGCCGCCTGCTGACCATATCTGGAAAAGGGTCAGGAAAAAGCATCCGGCTCTATAAGGGTGCACTTCCCATACTGGAATGGCTTTATCCGGGTGTGTATGAATATTATATGGACTCATTCTGGGAACATCGTTTTCCGGGTGATGCCTCGCACCGGGATAGGAATCATCGTGTTTCAGAGGCTGCGGCAATGTGTATGAAAGCCGGTATGGAGGCAAGACCTTATCTTCTCCCCAGACTTCAGAACCGGGAGATGCTGCAGGTTATACCTGACAAGCCCTGTTTTTATCTGGCAAAGGATATGAAAAAAGTCGGAGAGACAGAGATGAACAAGACGATGTTCACCCGTATGACCGGCGCAATATTTTCTTCCAGCAATTGTTATGCTGTTTATAATACAAGGGATGCCGTAATGAAGTGGAGCGGCATGGGTGAGTTTAAAGCTCTCCACAGCCTGATTGAGCTTACAAGACTGAATACCGGTATTTGTGAGGTAGACTCAGCGATATTATTTGGCCGGTCTGGAGAGATAGCCCTGCGGACACTGTTAGAATCAGACAAAACCAGGCGGTTGGAGTTTCGTTTTGATTCCATTTACCGCCATATCCATTTTATTCCAATGAACGGGGATGGCATCCGGCAGCTGCGTCTCTTTTCTGTACCAGACTGGAAAGCGCAGCTACTTGAACTTTTATTTGAGCCTGAGGTCAGATCCTACGACCGAGGGCTTTTTGAATATGACGCCTGTGTAGACGGCGTAAATATCTTATCGCATCTGGATGGGGACATTGCAAGACTCATCCGTTTTCGGGAAGCAATTGAAAACCGAACCGGACAGTTTGAGGTTCTATGTTTTCCCCATCAGACGCACTTCCTCCGGGAATACTTGGGCGGGCTTGCCAGCATCAAAACCATCGGAATGGACTCGGTGGAAGAGGAGCTTTGCCCAGAAAGGAGGAATTTGCTTGAAAGATAAAAAAAGAACGGCTGCCATTGTGGCGGCCATCATACTGGGATGCGCAGCGTTTTTATATCTTGGTGGAATGCTTGGCCAGTTGTTTACAAACTACGCAGCATGGATGCAGGCAGACGGGCTTGCAGGCGAGGCCGCCATGAACCCGGTCAGCTGGAATCCTGCGGTCTGTTTCCCAATGGCGTTTACCCCAGACGGGCTGAAAGGTATGCTTGGAACCCTGATCCTTGGCGGAGGGCTTTTTGCTTACATCAAGCTTCACGATAAGTTTGATGGAAAAAGCTATGACCCCAGAGGCTTCACCAAAAGCAAGTCAGGGATCTATGGAACCGCCTCATGGATGGAAGAAAAAGAAATGCGTGAGGTACTGGAGGTGTCTTCTGTTGATAAGGCTGAAGGAACGATTCTGGGTGAGTATAAGGGAAAAGCGGTCTGTATGCCAAAAGACACCAGACTCAATCGACACATCGCCATATTTGGTGCATCGGGCACCATGAAATCCCGGGCAATCATCCGGAATTCACTGTTTCAGGCACTAAAGCGTGGCGAATCCGTGATTATCACAGACAGTAAAGCCGAACTGTATGCAGACACAGCAGAAATGTACCGCCAGGCAGGCTATGAGGTGAAGATTTACAATCTCGTCACACCTGACCATGGAGATTCGTGGAACTGTATGTCAGACTTAAACGGTGATACCCTAATGGCACAAGTGCTGACCAATGTTATTATCGGCAATACCAGTTCTGGTAAAGGAGATCACTTTTGGGATAACGGCGAGGGCAATCTTTTAAAGGCTCTGATTCTTCTGGTAGACCAGGATAGAACCCGTAGTCCGGACATGAAGCACCTTACTGCAGTATACCAGCTTCTGACTCAGAACAGTGAGCGACAGCTGACAGCCATGTTCGATAAGCTTCCCCTTGACCATCCGGCGAGGGCGCCTTTTAATCTGTTTGCCCAGTCCAGCGACACCGTAAAATCAGGAATCATTTTAGGACTTGGCACGCGGCTACAAGTGCTGCAAAACCAGGCAGTGCAGCGGATTACAAGTCAGTCTGACATTGATCTGACCTCTCCTGCCAGACACAGATGCGCATATTATATTATCCTGAGCGATCAAGATGCCACCATGGCATTCCTGTCATCGCTCTTTTTTTCGTTCATGTTTATTAAATTAACTCGCTATGCAGACAGCCGGCCAAACGGCCGTTGCGATGTGCCCGTAAATTTGATCTTGGATGAGTTTAACAACGTGGGCCGCATCGGTGGTGCAGAGGACGGATCAGATTTTGCCCGTTCTCTTTCGGTGGTGCGTTCCAGAGACATCCGTGTGATGCTGGCAGTGCAGAGCCTGGGTCAGTTACAGAACCGGTATCCAAATAATCTGTGGGCCGAAATCATCGGCAACTGCGACATCCAGTTGATGCTTGGATGTACGGATGAGGTTACGGCTGAGTATATCTCAGCAAGATCCGGAGATATGTCCGTGCAGGTAAATTCTACTATGACGGTGAGGCAAACCATTGCGGTCGCTCAGGTCATACCCCAGTACCGTCATACTGAGGGTCAGGGACGAAGGCGGCTTCTGACTCCGGATGAGGTCCTGCGGCTTCCAAACGAAGAAATGCTCTGCGTCATACGAGGCTGCAATCTCTTGAAGCTTGAAAAACTGGATTTTACAAAACATCCCATGTCAAGACAGATTGTGAGGGCATCCATCATGGATTACCAGCCAGCAACAATATTTACTGCACCAATACTTAGTGAACCAGTTCCAGTAGCAGAGCCGGAGAAAAAGCCGGCACGTAAAAAAAGCCTTTACAGCTCGGCAAAACCGCCGGCTGAATTTTAAATTTACAGGAGGTACTAATTATGGCAACAAAAAAACAAGAAAAGCTTCCCGGTGAGGAAATTCTGCAGGAAGCAACCCCTCAGACTGATGGGAATCCGGAACTTGAGGAGATGTCCCAGCCTGAAGACGACTCCCCGGATACGGAGCTGCCACAGACTGATACAGAGGATTCCCTGGAGGATGTCTCTTCAGAGGAATTCAGAGATGCAGATCCTGAAGGTGGGATTCTCCCTCAGACTGATATGGAAATGGCTGATGGGAAGCCGCCTTCGGAGCCGGAAGAGAAAATATCTTCCCAGACCGATGCAGATTCTCCCGGAGATGATATCCCTTCAGGAACCGCGTTAGGCGAAGAGTCCTCTCAGGAGGATGTTTCTCAGACTGAGCCGGAAAAGGTGAAAAAACCCCGTGGGCGTAAGAAGACCAAGGAAAATACAACTCAGTCTGACACAGAAGCAAATCCCGAGGAAAAAAATATCGCCGACGGCGTCGAGGAGGCGCCTAAGCCAAGAAAAAGGCGTGTATCTGTCAGACCGACAACACCGGTGCTGGCCATTGATGACCAGCTCAGCGTCGAGACGGATGCTGAAAAAGCCAAAAATGATTTGCTGGATCTGCTGGAATCCCAGAAAACCGGGCGTATTCTGACTGGAACCATTCAGGGCGTAGAGCGTCCCGAGGACAACCCATCCCGTTCTTTCGCAGTCATTTACCACGGTGAGTTCAAAGTCATCATTCCTGCAGAGGAAGCGGTAGAACCGCCAGCGGATTATCGTGGCAGGCTTCCGGAGGACGTGCTGCATTACATGCTTACTAAGCGTCTGGGTGCGGAGGTGGATTATATTGTCAAAGGAATTGATCCGTCATCCGGCATTGCGGCAGCGAGTCGTCTGGAGGCGATGAAGGCAAAACGCAAGCAGTATTATCTGGGTACAGACAGGGATGGGAACAATCTGCTTTACTCAGGTGTGTGTGCAGAAGCCAGAATCGTATCAGTGATTCGTGCCGGCATTTTCGTGGATCTCTTCGGGCTGGAGATTTACATTCCACTCAGGGAACTCAGTTACCAGAGATGGATGGACGCAGCAGCGCATTTCCAGCCCGGGCAACGTATCCTGGTAAAAGTGCTTGAGGTGGATCGCAGTGATCGGAACCATGTCAAGGCAACAGCCTCGGTCAAGCAGTCTGGGGAAAACCCATATGAGAAAGCACTGCGCAGATATTCCGTCGGCAACCGCTATGTGGGTACAGTCAGTATGGTGGATACCAACGGCGTGTTTGTGGCATTGGATGGCGGTATCGACTGTTTGTGCAGTTATCCCAAGCGCGGCCGTCCGCCCAGAGGTTCGAGAGTGACCGTCAGAATTCTGGGAATCAACCATGACTCCAACAGGATTTGGGGCGCCATCACACATATCGCTGCCCCCAGATAATATATGAAATTCAATCTGAGAGAAAGGAGGAAATCCATGAACCATTGTGATCTCAGCCAGGCTGAGCAGAAGAAGCGCAAAAAGATTGCCGAGCATACCCGAAAGATGATCCTGTCTGAACTGGAAATCGAAAGTCAGGACGAAATATCCCTGATGGCAGGATACCGGGATTATTATCTGCAGATTTCGTTTTCCGAGCTTCATCCACTTTTGGTATTCTGCCTGGCCAAGGCACTTGAAAAGCCGAGCACCGCCAGACAGAGACAGATGACAAACGAACTGAATCTGCACAGTATTCTCGGCAGCCATGCCATCAATGATGAGGTCGGCTGCTATTCTTACCGTGCAACTCAGTGGCTTGATGCAGAACTGGATGCGCCGCGTTTTTTTGAGATACTTGACCGGTGCGTTGATGAGGCGGACCGTGGGTTCTATAAGCTTGCAGGTTAAGATGTGTTGTATTTCTCCATACTCAGTCGTGTAATGTAAATAAAAGCGATCAAAGGAGGAATGCATCATGAAAAAATACGCTTTATTTGTGATACTGGCAATGCTTCTGTCATTTACAGCCTGTTCTAAGGATGTGAGCACTGTGGTTGACCATGGGCAGGAAAACAAACATACCGCTCAGTCTCATACAGAAAAAGAACCTGAAGATGAGAATCTGAAGAAAGCTGCTTCAAAAGAAGGATCAAAGCCAGTCTCTCAGAGTGAGCCGAAAGAGGAGACATTGCTTCCGGATCCGGTTCATGAAACAGATAAAAAATCTGAGTCTGGGAAAGAGTCACAGAATCGGGCAGAGGAAAATGTTCCTGAGGCAAGGCAAACTGCTGCAGACAATGCGCAGCCAGAGCCGGAACCAAATCAACCGGAACAGACCAAACCCACAGAACCTCCGGCAGAGCCGAAGCAAGAAGAGACTTCTGCACCTGCCGCCGAACCGGAGTCTCCGAAAACCATCTATGATTATGCGTTTGATGTGGAAGCCATACGCTCAGAGCTCATTGCACTTGGGCAGTCCATGGGTCTGACACATATTACGGATGATGACGGGACTCCCTGTACGCCGGATACCTGTTCTTGGGCCTCTCCGGTAACAGCGTCCGAATCCTTTCAAGGAAATAACCTGAAACGGGCGCTTCAAAATTATGTAACCTCTATGCCGTCTACAATTGCTTCCTATGGAGGCACGCAGATTACCTGTTTTACCATTTATGTACGGGATAACGGAAGAGGAAGCTATACATTTTATTTTCTATACTAAACATAAGCCTGGCTCCCTGTATGATACGGGGAGCTTTTTTTATGCCCAAAATCGAAAGGAAGGTAAACCTTAATGAAGAAGATAATCAAAGAAAGCGGCAGGCGCCTGCTTGCCGCATTATTAAGTCTCCTGACCGTCATCGGTTTAATACCGACGACGGTTTTTGCTTTTACACCATCAGAAGGACAGACGGTGTCATCCTTTTATGGCGATTATTATGTCAGTGCAGACGGAAACTACTACTATTCCGCAAGCTCATACAGCTTTTTGGTGTATGACAGTGACGGTAATACTTCCGTGCAAACAATCTCTGCCGGAAATGCCAGAAAGAAATACATGATTTCCAATGGTTCGGAGAGCCGTTTTGTGTATTGTATTGAGTCTGGCATCAGTTACGGTACATCCGATAACGGATATAGATCCCAGAGCGGAAAGAACAGCGCTTATTTTCAGAATCTCCCCTACAGTGCCCAGTATGGCATTATGCTGACCAGTGTGTATGGCTGGCAGCCGGGAAAAAGCTCCCCTGTATCAGGCGCTAATGAGGATGACTATGCGGTGGCTACACAGATTCTTCTGTGGGAGTATCAGCAGCAACTCAGAACCAGTCCGCAGGATCTGCATACAAACCCGGCAGGTATTCGTGCGGATAACTACCTGCGTACCATCCAGGGCCGTCCGGCGGAGCAGTGTTATAACTGGATTTTAGGTCAGATGTCGCAGCATACGACCATTCCGAGCTTTGCTTCTAACAAAAGCAGTTCAGCGCAGGTACATACGTTAAAGTATGACCCGGCAACCAAGAAATACTCCCTTACTCTCACAGATACCAACAATACGATGGCAGATCTGAAATTCAGCAGCAGTAATGGGATTACGGTAAGCCGCTCTGGAAACAAATATACTTTTACCAGCAGTAAAATGATTACCAGCCCGGTATCTATCAGTGTGCAGAAGAGTGTTCCTGGTGTGAAAAACGATATGTTGATCTGGGGGCGTGTCGGTTTTCAGACGATGATGTGTGGAGCTGAGGATCCGGTGGTGTTCTATCTCAAGATTGATACGGAGACGTATGGTACCGGACGCATTCGCAAAACATCAGAAGACGGTGTGGTATCCGGAATCAGTTTCCATATTTCTGGTAATGGCGTAGATAAGACTGTAACCACAAAGAAAGACGGCACAGTGGATATTCAGCTGATGCCTGGAACTTATACGGTAACGGAACAGTCGATAGACCGCTATCTGCCGCAGGATACCCAGAAAGTTACCATTGCCAGCGGCCAGACATCAACTGTAACATTCAACAATAAGCTTAAACGTGGCTCTTTGGAGGTTATTAAATCTTCAGAAGACAATTATGTGGAAGGCGTTACATTCCATTTGTATGGTACTTCCCTTGCGGGGTTACCTGTTGATGAGTATGCCATTACAGATGCTTCCGGCGTAGCGAAGTTTGAGAATGTCTTGATTAGCGGAAATGAGCCTTATACTGTCGAAGAGGTCGATACGGCAATCCGTTACGTCATACCGGACGATCAGACAGCGTCGATACAGTGGAAACAGGTAACAAAGAGAAACTTCGAGAATATCCTGAAGAAATTCCGTGTTGAAGTGGTTAAAACGGACCGCGTAACCGGCTATGCTCAGGGCGATGCCAGTCTGGCAGGGGCAGTGTACGGTCTGTATCAGGGTGATGAGTTAATCGCTTCTTACACAACGGATGCCGATGGATCTTTTATCAGTGATTATTTCATCTGTAATTCCAACTGGACGCTTCGTGAAATCAGTCCTTCCCCGGGATACCTTTTGGATGAAACCATTTATCCGATTCCGGCAGAGCCTGGCAATTTTACGGTTGAACTGAACCAGATTCCGATGGATGTTACCGAACAGGTTATCATGGGACGTATTCGTTTGATTAAGCACATTGATGCGGAACTGGAGGATTCGGAAAGTACACCTGCAGCGAGAGAACAGGAAGCGGGTATGGTAATGCTTGCGGCTGTAAGCGGGAACGACCAGCCTGAAGAAACCGTAGACAGCAATGATGTCCAGACTGAGGAAGCTGTAAACGGCGACAATGTCCAGACTGATACAGAAAACGCAGAACCTGAAGTTAGCGATGAAGAGGTCCTGGAAACAGAAGAATCTGGTACAGAAGAAAATGCTGCCCCGGAGACGGAAGCGGAAACGAATCCTTATGAGCCGGATCCGATACCCATGGACGAAATCGAAGCTTCCGGGCATGAAGGTATAATCGAACAGCCGGAGAAAGACGCCAAGTTCCAGATTTACCTTGCCAGCGCAGGCAGTTTTGAAAATGCCCGCGAAGCGGAACGAGATGAGTTGATTACCGATGCGGATGGATTTGCCATTTCTAAAGATCTGCCGTATGGTCGATATATTGTTCATCAGACCGAAGGCATGGAGGGACAGGCATTCATACCAGATTTCACTGTCTTTATCCGTTCCAATGAGCAGACGTATTCCTATATCCTGAACAACCTGACTCAGTCCAGCTTTATCCGCGTGGAGAAGCATGATGCAGAAACTGGAAAGATTATTCCAGCAGCGGGAGTCGGTTTCCAGGTGCGCGATCTGTCAACCGGAGAAATCATCTCTCAGACAGTGTATTATCCGACACCTGTTACCATCGACACATTTTTCACCAATGACGAAGGCTGGCTGATGCTTCCTTGCGAGCTTTCCTACGGCCAGTATGAGCTGATTGAAAAAGAAACCTGTTTTGGTTATGTGCTGGACAGTGAGCCGGTGCCTTTCACGGTAGACGGTACACAGGATGTGGTCGTGGTAGAAAAGCATAATATGCCTCAGAAGGGCATCATCCATATCACGAAGACCGGTGAGGTCTTTGCCACCGTTACGGAAATGGACGGCGTGGACAAAGACGGTGCAGAGGTCATGTACCAGCCAGTCTATGAAATCCGCGGGCTTGAGGGCGCAACCTATGAAATCCGTGCTGCAGAGGATATCTATACTCCAGACGGAACGCTCAGAGCAGCAAAAGGCGATGTGGTCGATACCATTACGACCGCCGCAAACGGAATTGCATCCAGCAAGGAGCTTTATCTGGGGAAATATGAGATTCGTGAGATCCAGGCGCCTTTCGGAATGGTACTCAATCAGGAAAGCAAGCAGGTAGAGCTTGTATATGCCGGACAAGAGATTGTTGTGACAGAAGTTTCTTCGGGATTCTACAATGAACGCCAGAAAGTCCAGATGAGTCTGGAGAAAATGCTTGAGGTGAACGAAGTCTTTGGCATCGGCAATAACAATGAACTTGCCAATATCACATTTAGCCTATATGCAGCAGAGGACATTACTGCAGCAGATGGCGCTGTCATACCGGCAGACGGTCTCATAGAGGTTGTAAGCATTGATGCAGACGGAGTCGGCGTGGTCAAAACAGACCTTCCCTTTGGAAGCTATTACCTGAAAGAACATAGCACCGATGCCCATTACATTTTGAGTGATGAGAAGTATCCGGTCACATTCTCCTACGGCAGTCAGGAGGAGGCTTTTGTTACGGTGAAAGCCAACGATGGTGAAGCCATTGTCAATGAGCTGATCTATGGTTCGGTATCTGGCAAGAAAGTCGATGAAAATGGAGACGCACTGGGCGGCGCCAAGATTGGTCTGTTTGCACCTTCTGTTACAGAGTTTACGGAAGAAAATGCAATCGTTGTAACAACTTCTGCGGAGGATGGAACCTTCTCCTTCAACGATATCCCATTCGGAAAATGGATCATCAGGGAGATTGAGCAACCGGAAGGTTTCGTGCTTTGCACAGAGCAGTTCCCGGTCGTAGTCAACGAAGATGCGCAGGTAATTGAAATGGAAATCACCAATGAATTTATCCGCGGCAACCTGCACCTGACCAAGTTTGACAAGGATTATCCGGAAAACAAGCTCAGTGGTGCAGTATTTGAAGTATATCGTGATACCAACGGCAACAAAGAGCTTGATAAAGAGGATAAGCTGCTTGGCGTAATGGAAGAGACAGAACCCGGCCAGTATGAGATGAAAGATCTCTTGTACGGCGGGGTGCTCATCAAAGAGAAGACAGCTCCGGATGGTTTCTATTTGGACGAAAATACCTATTATATCATGATTGATACCGACGGGAAGACCTATGAGGTTGAGAATGAGGCCGGTAAGGGCTTCTATAATCAGGCGTTCAGAGGTAACTTAAAGATTGTCAAGACTTCTTCTGATGGAAAAGTGGAAGGCTTCAGTTTCCGCATCGTCGGTGATAATTATGACAAGACATTCCAGACTGATGCAAACGGTGAGATCTTCATTGAGAACCTGCGTGTGGGCAAGTATACCGTGACCGAGGTGGAAGACAGTGTTAGCGCAGGCTACAAGCGTCCGGATCCGGTAACAGTAGAGTTGGTGAAGGATGAAACCTTGACGGTCAATGTTCATAACGATAAAGTTACGGTGGATGTACCAAAGACAGGCGATGACTTCAATCCGTGGATGTGGGTTGGCTTAATTGCTGCCAGCGCCGCTGGACTTGGCACAAGCATCTTCTGGGCCAAAAAACGCAAGAAGAAAGATACGAAGTAAGAATGTGTAAATCAGGAAGGAACTGGGCAGAGATTCTCTGCCCGGTTCTCAATTTAGACCCTTATGTTGATATGAAATCAAAATAAAAAAAGTTTTGGAGGACGAATATTATGACTTAAAAACGTAAATAATAATAAACGAAAACTCTATTTTGAGTTAAGTTGACAAATCAAAATAACGGAGGTATAATAAGGGTGTTATTTTGACTTGGAGGTGTCTTTTATGGGAAGAGCGGGAGAATATGTCAAGAATTTAAGCGGAGAGGCAGAATACAAATCTTTTTGTCCAGCACCACTTCCGCCGTTATTGGAGATGGATGCGGATATGATTACTGCTTTAATTGGGGCGACAAAAGCACTGGCTACACTGGACACTCTTTCTGCTAACATTCCCAATATGAGCCTTTTTATCTCCATGTATGTGCGTAAGGAAGCGTTATTGTCCTCCCAGATCGAGGGCACACAGGCTACACTGGAGGATGTGCTGGATCCACTCGTTGAACAGAATGCAAACCAGAATGTGTCGGATGTCATCAATTATATCAAGGCTACTGAATTTGCACTGAATCGGTTAGAAACTCTGCCGCTTTGTAATCGGCTGATTAAAGAGACCCATGCTGTTTTGATGGAGGGAGTCAGAGGTCAGGAAAAGAGTCCGGGCGAATTCCGGATCTCTCAGAACTGGATCGGAGCTGCAGGAAGCACGCTGAAAAATGCGAGATATATTCCGCCGCGCCCAGAAGACATGCAAAAAGCAATGTCGGATTTGGAAAAGTACATCCATTCGGATGATACGCTGGATATCCTAATCCAAGCGGCTCTTCTTCATTATCAGTTTGAAACGATCCATCCGTTTTTAGATGGAAACGGCCGTGTAGGGAGACTTCTAATTACTTTGTTTTTAATTGAGAAAAAAGCCCTGAAAACACCAGCTCTGTATATTTCCTATTTTCTGAAGAAAAACCGTATCGAATATTATGACCGTATGAGTGAAGTCAGAAACAAGGATAATTATGAGCAGTGGGTAAGGTTTTTCCTGCAGGCAGTGAAAGAATCTGCTGAGGATGCAACGGAGGCAATCCATAAGCTCTCCGCTCTGCATGACCGTAACGAGGCGGTTGTTAAGCAGATGGGGCGTGCAGCGCAGACAGCAGAAAAACTGTTTTCCTATCTGGAGCAAAACCCGATTATTGATATTAGGAAGACAGCGGATGAATTAGGACTCTCTTTTAGCACAGTATCCGCAGCAGTGGGCAGGTTTGTGAAAGAGGGAATTTTAATGCAGACCAACAACGCAAGCAGAAACAGGGTATTTGCTTATCAGGAATATCTGGATATTTTACGAAAAGACACTTAAAAATTCATATGATTATCATGGGCTGTCCTTAAAGGGGCAGCCTTTTTTAGGAGGAAATGACCATGAAAGTAAATTTGTTAAAAGGAATTCTGACAGTCCTTTCTCTCATCTGTATCCTCTGCATTCCGGCCACACCGATCTATGCGGAGCCACAGGGAACGGATGGAACAGAAATGCAGGTCATAGAACCTGAGAAACTGGAAATTCAGCTCGGTGCAGACTGGGCTGGAGTAGAATTTCAGCTGAAAACGGATTCCGGGATGTACCCTGGAACCATAGCAGTTGGCGAAGACGGTGTCCTGAGAATGGAACTGGGCGGCAGCAATGCCTATGTGCTGACCTGTATGAATTCCTCTGTATCTGCTCCACAAGCAACGCAAGTCCCTGCCACAACAGAGGAGATGCAAAATGAGAGCAGTGAGAACCAGAAAAGCAATGGTTCAAATAGCGGGCAAGATACAAAGGGCACAGTTGCAGGCATCCCGGTACTTCATCTTGTACTATTTGCAGGCGGCATGGTTTTGGCTGTCGGCAGTTTAGTCGTCATGCAGGTGATGAAAAAACGCAGAGAAAGCGATGTTGAGTACGAGGATGAATATGAAGAGGATTAGTCTCAGACTGATTTCGGAACACACAAGAAACCCTTATAGGAATAATTTATATAAAAACTTAAAATAAATATTCCTATAAGGCTTGACATGCGGATTTTAATTTGCTATACTATAACCGTGGCAGGGACTTGCGTTCAGGCTCTCGGTACGTTTGTGGTATAGCGTCAGACCTGATTCAAGGGAATCAGGGAACCGTTACGGATTCTGCGCATTGAGCGGATCCACAACAACGCAAGTCATTTGAATATTAAAGCCGGAAGGCTGCTTAAATACTTACAGAGTCAATTTGCTGGATGAGACATTGAAATTCCAGTGCTTTGGCTCTGTATGCTTTTTTGCAGACCTTCCGGCTTTTTCTTTTATCCAAACGGAGGTTAAGACGATGAAAAAACAAAAAAAGAAAAGAAAGGGATTTCAGGCAGGTTCGATGCGTTGCCCTTATTGTGGCAGTCCGGTTATTTATCGGAGTGCGGATGGGATTTATCATGATAACAGTAAAAAAACAATGCTCTATGTATGCAGCCGTTATCCGGAATGTGACGCTTATGTACGAGTCCATGCTGGAACCAATATCCCAGTGGGAAGCCTGGCCAATCATGAACTTCGCACCCTCAGGCGGACAGCACATCACTATTTTGACCAACTGCACCAGTCTGGGATGATGAGCAAACAGGATGCTTATCAGTGGCTGGCAGACTTAATTTGTGCTCCTTTATCGGAGGCACATATTGGCCATCTGGGGGAATATTACTGCAAACAGGTTATTGAAGAGAGCCGCAGGCTCATGGAGCGCCGTAAATCCGGAAAGAAAAGATACCGATTTCGAGCATTAGAAGGGGGCGTGGCAGCCTCATGATATTGACAGGAAAAGAACAGGAAAAGGTTGCAAAGAATATCGGTCTGATACATAAAGTGATTCAGGATAAGCTACAGCCCCCTTATCAGGTGGGTATGTATTCCTACGAAGATCTTTTTCAGATTGGAAGCATTGGCCTATGCAAAGCTGCTGCAACTGACAAGGGCGGCACGTTTTCCACCTATGCCTATCGGCTGATCTGGCATGAGATCTGTGATGCCATGGTTTATGCTACCCGAAGACAGGCGAAGGAGATTCTCTCCGATGTGACCCCATATATTGCAGCAGAACAGGAAACTCCGGAGGAACTATCGGATTTTCGTATGGACATCAATTGTATACTCGAACAGGCAAAGGCCGAGGCGCCGCCTTCCATCAGTAAAGGCATAGATGCCATCTGCATGATGTCAAAAGGTTATACAAGCAGTGAAATTGGAGTAAAAATGAATGCTTCAGCAAAACTGGTTTGTGCTTGGGTATCCAAAGCACGGAAGTTCCTAAAGAGCCGGCCGGAGTTTGTACAGCTTGCAGATGCCTATCATCTGGAAGGGTGACGGGCAGATCATATGGGATGCGGATAGCCTTGATTGGTTTTCAGCATCCCGCTTTTTTTATTTTGGAGGCAAATTATGAGTAGACTGAAGAAGAGCACATGGAAATGGATAATTCCGTTTCTCATTATGATCATTACATTGATTTTATTTAGGATGATATTTTTGTTGGGTTATGTACCTACGGAGTCTATGGAACCGACATTGAAAAAAGACAGTTATATTGTTGGAGTCCGGATTTATTCCAAACTTGAAACAGGTGATATTATTGTTTTTCATCATGACGGGAAGCTGCTGGTCAAGCGGATTGCAGCGGTAAAAAATGAACAAATAGAGCACAATGGAATCAGTGTGGCAGTACCGGAGAACTGTTATTATGTTCTTGGAGACAATGCAGGGCATTCACTGGACTCCAGATACTGGGAAGAACCTTTTGTGAGGGAAGAGGATATTGTGGCGAAACTGATTTGGCCATAAATTTTTTATATTTAAGGCTGTAACAGACATTATGGAAAAGAATGTATTTGAATTAGGGAGGGAGTGGCTCTGACAGGGTAAAAAAGTATGAATATAGAATGTTCTGAGGATGGATTTAGGAACACAGAGGAGATAATAAGAAAAAAGCAGCCAATCCGTGTGACCGCTTTACTTCTTGCTGTTCAGTTCTTTCATAATACCGAGGATATATGCCATTGATTTGGAATCCAGTTTCTTTGCTTCTGCAATAAATTCCTGCAGGGTCTCTGGATAAAAATTTTCTTCATCAAAGAATTCCTTAGGTGTTACGCCAAGATATTCACAGATATAGAAGAAGGACTGCATGGCAGGAAGTGATTTTTTGTTTTCAATGTTATTGATGTAGTTGTTTGCCTGTCCCAACGATAATGACATGTCGCGTGCAGATACACCCTTTTGTAATCTCAGTTTTGCCAGCCGTTCCGGAACGAATTCTTCGTACATCAGACCCACCTCCTATTCTGTAATAGATTGTACCTCATACATTGCTTCTATTCGCAAATAGGAAAAGGGTATTTGCATTGACTTGAAAAAATAAACCTATTATAATGATAATAGATACAAAATTAAATCTATTAAACGGAGGAACCTAATGGAAGAAAAGACCTGTTGTGTCACAGGACACAGAGATATACCGGATGAACAGATAGACGCGGTAAAATATGCTTTGCGGCGTGAAATTGTAAAGGCGGTTTCGGATGGTTATACCGGATTTATGACCGGATTTGCCAATGGTGCGGATCAATACTTTGCGGAAATTGTAGTGATTCTGCAAAAGGATTTCCCTGAGCTGCGGTTGATTGCGGTGCTTCCATACCGGAAACGGATGGACAGTCTGTGCCAGAAGGAACATACAAACGCCCTTCTGGATGCCTGTGCAGAGGTTATCGTAATTCAGGATGAATACAGGCCCAATGTCTATGCCAAACGCAACCGTTACATGGTGGAACATTCAGACCGTGTAATTGCAGTGTATGACGGTCGGGAAAAAGGCGGTACAGTTAAGACGATTCGTTTTGCTCACCAATTTCGGAAAGAACTGCGGGAAATACCCGTTGGGCTAAACTTGGACAAAAGCAGGACAAATCTTGGACAAAACCGGAAATGAAAAAGTGGAGGTACAGGCTGCTCTATGGTATAATAAATATTCAACCGTGAAGACCAGTGTCAATTCGGTTGGATTTGAATAAATAATCAATCAACTTATATGAAAATGGGAAACCACAGTTTGAAAGGAGTATTTGCATGAAACACGTATGTATGCTTATATCTGTGGCTGATATTAACGCCGCAAGAAAATTTTATGAGGATCTGTTTGGATTAGAGGTGTTCCAGGATTATGGCAGAAACATTGCTTTTACCTGCGGCCTGGCACTGCAGCAGGATTTTGACTGGCTTGTGAATCTGCCGAAAGAAAAGATATTAAAGAAATCTAACAATGCGGAAATCGTCTTTGAGGAACAGGACTTTGACGGTTTTCTAAACAAGCTGAAAGAATACCCGGACATCGAATATCTGGGAGAAGTGATTGAACATAGCTGGGGCCAGCGGGTGATCCGGTTTTACGATTTGGATGGCCATATCATTGAGGTCGGCGAGGATATGAAAATGGTGATAAAGCGTTTTCTTGCTTCCGGCATGACCATGGAAGAAGTTTCTGTGAAAATGGACGCTTCCGTGGAGGATTTAACAAAACTTCTGAATAGCTAATAATACCTCGTGGACAAATGAAAGGACCTTATCAAACAGCGAATTTGTCCATCAACACAACATGGTTTGGAAATATTCATGGAGGAACAGAAAGAGAGATATACTTGCCCAAAATGCGGCGAAATATTACTCTCTATGATAGGGAGTGTCA
Source organism: uncultured Dorea sp. (assembly GCA_947645355.1). Lineage (GTDB taxonomy): Bacteria > Bacillota > Clostridia > Lachnospirales > Lachnospiraceae > Dorea_D. The sequence continues at coordinate 30,910 of CANSCI010000024.1, forward strand.
AGAAAAAGGATTAGAAAATATAATTTAAGTAGGAGGTACATAACCATGAGAAATATGATTGCATACTGCCGGCTGGATTGTGAAAAATGTGACGCATATCTTGCAACAATCAATGACGACCAGGCGTTGCGTGAGAAAACTGCAGAGCGATGGGCCGAGTTAAATAATGCCCCCATTCTGCCTGAACATATCAATTGTGAAGGTTGTCGTGTTGATGGAATTAAAACTGTATTTTGCGATAGTCTTTGCGACATTCGCCAGTGTGCATTGAAAAAAGGTGTGACGACATGCGGCGACTGTTCAGACATGGAAAAATGTCATACTGTTGGAGAGATTATCTCAAATAACCCTGACGCTCTAAAAAATCTGAGGGGATAGGCGGCATAGCAGTTTGACATACAGTCTGTCGGAATTTTGAACAGAGAGCAAACCGTGATTCGGAGGGAGAATAATTTAATGAAAGAATTTAGTCGAGAAGCAGAACAGATCATGATTGATCGTTTTGGGAAAGATACAATTATAGCAATGGCAACCACGGAAAATGAAACGCCTTATGTGCAGTATGTAAATGCCTATTACGAAAATGTTGCATTCTATATCATTACCCACGCACTCTCAGATAAAATGAAACATATAAAAGATAACTCTGTTG
>CANSCI010000025.1 GCA_947645355.1 uncultured Dorea sp.
ATTATGGGGTAAAAAACAGGTTCTGTCACTCCGGTAGTTTATTTTGCGCTTACGAATTTTATATATATCAATTAATAGTGAATAAAAATGGGTCTAATGTGTTTTCGGAGAAACACAGAAAATGTATTACTATTGAAAAAGTTAACCGAATAGAAGATATGAAATATTTACAAAGTATATTATACATGCGTTGTGATAGATTTAAAAATTATATGAAGACACTAAGAATATTTACAATTACAATGAACATATTATCTATTTCAATTACAATTATTATAACGGGGGATAATGAAAAAATAAGAAACTGGTTTGGATTTGAAAATTCTTCAAGTATAGTTTCCGTATTTTTTTCGATGATTACGATTATTTTATATTTTATTGACATATCCTTTGGCGATTTTATTGATAAAAAAATCAATGATTTAGAGGCCTATATATCATTAACATATTCTCGTAAAAACTATGAAAATTTAAAAATGGTATTTACAAATATATTAGAATATAATAACCTTTTCGATAAACGCGCACTTGATATAGCCCGGGGAACTTATGAATATAATATAGAAAAAATAAATAATAAGGGAGTTATAAATTATAAACATATATTTACTGTAAAGCAAAGAGTTATTAATAATATACCAAGGGTTAAAATTACTGCATTATTTACATTTCTTTTTGTTGGAACGATTTTTGTCTGGTACAAAATGAATATTTACAATATTATATTTGTATGTTTAATAACACTATTTGTATTCTTTGCTTCATATTATGGTATGTTACTTTACGATTATAAAAAGTATAAAGATTGGGATAAGTTTTGTAAAAATATATGTTCTAAAATCGATAAAGAGGATTAAACAAGATCACTTCCATACAGATCCGAAATGCATGCCCCCGGATGGGGAGGGGGCGCAAAATCATCAATTTAGATGAGCGAGCGGCACCCCTGCTCTATGTTTTGAAAAATTTCAGTTGAAATCTTTTGTGTAAGGAATTTCTCCTTCCAAATTTAATGGCAAAACCAGTTGATAAGGTTCGCCAAGTTCGGTATAATTTTTTAGTGTATTTTAAGTTACTCGTCATAACTTATTATACCACGGATGGCAGGTTCTTCGGAGCCTGCTTTTCTGTTTTTAAATACAAAAACGGAGCTGTTGCTCCGGTAGATTATTCATCTACTTTTGCAACAGCCCCCATTAAATCATCATTCTTCCCCCGCATTCTCCTCAAGCTCTCCAAACTCCACCTTCTCAAATTCCTGAATGGAGATATGCTTTTTATTGGGATTCGCATACACGAAGGTCTTGTCCACATTTTCCAAGTAATTCTGGATCTTATCGTTGGTCGCGCTGATAATTGCCTGGAACCCAAGACCCCGGATCAGGGAAATACAGCTTGCCACCTTCTCCGCGTCCATCTTGGAAAACGCCTCGTCCAGCACTACCAGACGGATGGTTGGCGCTCTGTGGATCTTCGGCGACAGGTTGATCCGATAGACCTGGGCGAAGCTTGCCAGAAGCGCCACATACAGAGGGTTCTGCCCCTCGCCCCCGGAATTCTTCTTGATCATCTTGCCAAGGCCGATGGTCATATCCTTCTCTCCACGGACGATCTGCTGCATATCAAAGGACAGGTATGTGCGGTAATCCGCGTACTTATCCATATTCTTCCTGGCCTCCTCCATCTCCTCCTTGCCTGCGTGCTCCGGCGGGATAAAGATGTTGATCAGCTCATTGATCATGTCTCCGTATTGATTCTCATGCTCCATAGTAAACATATTCATCTGATGCGCCATGTGGTTGGTAAGCTGGGACGGGTGCACCTTCAGATTCTCGTCCATGAACATTTTATAATATCTGCCGTCCGCCCCTTTATTCTTCGTAATCACAAACTGGTACTTATCCTTTCCAAAATCCAGCCTGCTGATCACACGGTTCAGCTCGTCCTTCCTCTGGACGGCCTCCACGATAGCGCTTCGGATCTTCAGGATAAAATCCTCCTTAAAATGCTCCACCGCCGAGCGGGCCTGTTGCTTCGCCGATTCCTGAAATTTCTCCAGCTCGTCACACTTCAGGCTGTCAAGTAATTTCTCATAAGGTTCGTTGTCCTTGATGGCCGCCGAGAAGGTTCGGTTCGGATAGCTGCGAAGATAGCTGCTGCGCTCCTCCACCAGCCTCTGATATGCGGCTTCCTTCTGCTGCTGCTTCGGCGAAAGCCCTCTCGCCTGCTGATACTTCAAGTACTCGTAATTGGAAGTCCTCCGGCCGGAGAGATACTCCTGGAATCCCTGCTCGTACCGTGGATCCCACGCCTGGCCCTTATCCACAAGATAATTCTCCATGCTCCGCCGCTGCTCCCGGAGCGCTTCTTCTGCGGCAAGCCTGCTTTTGCGAAGATTGTCAATATCCTGACGGCTCTCCCAGATCCCCTGCTCTGCCTTACGGATCTGATCCTTCTTCTCCTGCTGCTTCTCCTGAACCAGCGCTTTCTGCTTCTCCCAGGCATCCACAGACTCTTCCTTCATCTGACGCATCTTATCCGTAATCTGTTTCTTCCTGCGCTCCTTCGCCGGGATGTCCTTCATATCCACAAGCCAGCCCAGATAGTCCCCTATGGGTTGCTTCAGCATCTCTAGCTGTTGGGATTTCTTAATCTCTGTGAGGAGCTGCTGAACCGGAATTCTCTCGTCCTGCAATTTCTGGCGGTGCTCCTCCAGCTTACGGATCCTTTGACGCATACTGGTCTCTCCGATATAGGCCCGCTTCGTATAGCTGTCCGGGTTCATATGCTGTATCCTAAATCCCTGATACAGGATGCAGTCCGGCGTCACGCCGATCTTACACTCACGGAGTTCCTCCACGCTCTCACACTTCATCACATTTCCGAGGAAGAAATCAATATAGGCCTGCACATATGGCTCCTTAGCCACAACCTCTTTGGCAAGGCTCCCTTCCTTCGCGCCGAATTCCGCCTCGACTACCTTCTCCGTGTCCAATACCGACACCCGGAAATACTTCTTCCGATCCATCTGACGGTAAATGTCAAGGGCCGCCTTCGCATACTCCGGCTCTACAATAAGGAGCAGCTTATTGTTTCCCAGATATCCTTCCACCGCATTGTGCCAGCGCTCGTCGCGGATATCCAGAAGATCTGCCAGGATCCGCACATTGACAAATTTACCGAAACGTTCATGAAGCTGCCCGCGCAGCTCATACCGGGCTTCCTCAAGCTCCCGGGGGTATGCTTTTTTTCCCTGCCTGAGCGCATCAAGCTCCTCTTTCGCTTCCTTCTCCTCCCGCTTGATCCTCCGAAGCTCCGCGTCCGCCTCCTGCCGCTGTCCCTCCAGCTCCTCCTGGACATCCAGGAAACTCTCCTGCAGCCGCGCAAGCTCCCCTTCGGAAATACTTCCGCCGGCAAATTTATCAATATCCCACAGCATCTGATTGGAGACCGCATCCTGCTGACGCCACTCTTTTAACCCCTCTGCCGTCTGCATCCACCTTACCTTGCTTCCGCTTAAGCGCTCCAGCGCTTCATTTAATGCTGTAAGCTCCGACTCCAGGCCAGAGTAGCCGCTGTTAGCAATCCGCAGGATGATCTCCTCGTACTCCGTCTGCAATTCCTCTGCGGCTTCCTCAAGCTGTTTTTTCTGTTCCTCCTGCTGCACAATACCTTCCTGGCGCGCCTGCTCCTTATCTATAAATTCCTGGATCTTTGCCTCCAGCTGCAGCATCTCCAGACGACCGATCTGATAATTGCATACCTCTACCTCCCGGCTCTTCTCCCGGAAATCTCCGTATACTTCCCCGATATCCTCAAGCCTGCCGATCTCCGCAAGGGTCTCCTCAATCTTTCCCTGCATCCTGCCGTACTGCAGGACACTCTCCTGCAGATCCTCAATATGGATATCCTGCTCCATGCAGATATACTCTTTTACAAATTCTTCCAGTTTGATATTCATGCGGAAGGGGATGGCACGCTTAAACAGACGGGGAAACTTATCCCGGTCCAGGCCGCCCAGATAAATGTCGTACAGCTGCCCCCGGAACCTCTCATTGCTGCTTCCGCAGTAGAACTGCTCCGGCGGAAACGTCTGCTGCAAATATTCCCGGAGTTCCCCGGTAGTCAGACATCTTGACCGGGTGCGGTACTGGTTCTCAAGAAGCCCTCCCATATGCCAGAAGAACATCCTGCCGATCTCATTGGACGCAGTCTCTACGTCGAACACAACACCGATGCACTGTTTCTCCTTTGTATTGCTCTGGGTTAGCTCCAGCACAATGGTACTGGAGAAGTTCCGGTTCCTGAGATACTGGGACTCATTATTTTCACTGATATTGACCATACCCCGCAGATATTCAATCAGCGTGCGGTCCGAATCGTCCGCCGCCGCCTTATTAAAAAATCCGCGCCCGTCGGTATTGGCATAAAGCACGATCTGAAGGGCATCTATCACCGTAGACTTTCCGCTCCCGGAATGCCCGGTAAAAAAATTAATCCCCTCGTTTAATGTCAGTATTTTCCGGTCTATGTAATGCCAATTATTCAGGCATATCTTCGACAGTATTTTGAATGGCTGTTTCGTCTCCAATGTTTTCCTCCTCGCTGAACGTTCCCAACAGATCCCGGATATCGTCTCCCAAAAGCACTGCATGAATGCACGGATAGATGACCATTCGGGTGTCCTCGTTTAATTCTTCCAGCACGTCCAAAGGTTCAATGATCTGGTATTTTTTGAGCAGTGAAATGGCCCGGCGCATCTCTGTGGACGACGGAAGCCCTCTCAATACGCGGAATTCCCCCGCCTTTCCGTTGACCGCGCCCATGGTCGTCACCATCTGGCTGCTAGTGGACGCTGTCTGCATCTGCTCATCGTAAATGAGTTTCAAAACAAGCAGGTAAATAGTCGCAAGCCTTGGAAGCTTCTCCCCCAGAAGTGCCTCGCCCTCGATATAGATCACGCCCATATGTACATTTTCCTTGAGTTCTATCCCCGCCACGCCAAAGTAGGCTCTCAAAAATTCCATATGCTTGCCGCATATCCGGTACTCCCGCACGTACTGCATCCTTCCCAGGCGTCTCTCGTATTTCCTCTCCAGAAGAAAAGTCTGACGGTACAGAAGCTTTATAACTTCTGCAACCTCCTCCTGCTCTTCCTGCGTCAACTGTTCAAAATAATCAATCATACACGTCTCCTCACAAACTTAAGGGCCGGATACCGGTACTGCCCGTTATCCACCACCTCCGACTCCTCCTCAAGCACCATGTACCTGCTGTTCCTCCTGGTACTGTAATCATACGCCAGGATCAGCTTCTCAAACTCTTCCTCATCCGTAATCGCAATCTTCGAGGCGTCCATCACATCCTGCTCCATATGCCCTTCAATAAATGCTTCGATCTGCTGCCGGCTGTAGCGCATCTGGATCCGGTTCAGCTTAAGCACATCCTCCTTGCCCAGATCTTCAATCTCTTCATCCACCGCCATTTGGCTGATAAAGTCCTTCCTGGGTCTGCGTCGCTTGTACAGAGACCTCTCCGACAGCGCCTCGAAAAGAGACAGATTCATCCGCTCACCGGTCTTTCGGATCATATGCTCCATCTGCTCTGAATCATCTGCCGCGGACATCCGGTTCAGAAGCTGGATCACAAGCCCTCTGGTGTCCGTCTCGCCGCTCAGCAGATAATTAAGCCTTGTCACGGTTGCCCGCACATACTTGGCATGCTCCCGGTCCATGTTGGAGATCCGGTGCTCAATATCGTCAAACCCCCGCTCGATCATATCCAGAATATCAAGCACATCGTCCTTTGTATCCCCCATGGTCTTCGCCCGGGCGCGGATCGTCTCGATCCACTCCTCATTTTCCCGCATATCCCGCAGGCATTTTTTAATGTCCATTTTATATATATAAAAATTATCCGACGTCTTCAGGATGTGGTATTTCTTCTGCACAATCTCTTCCACATAGCCGTCCAGATGTTCCTTCAGAAGATCCCCGTAAAAATCCTGATCCAAAAGCCTTGCAAAGAACTTATCCATATTGTGGAGCATGTCCTGCAGCACCTTATTAAGCCTCTTTGTATTCACAAGAGCCGTCCGCAGCATGCTCAAATTCGCCCGGGAATCATTCTGGAAGGAAAATAAAGTGGCATACACGTTCTGTATATACACTTCCGTGTCCTCCCCATCCTCGGAGGACAGGCTCTCAAACGCATCAATAAATACAGCGGAATAGTCCGGGATCACAATATTGGTCACCAGAGTATGATAATCTTCGATCCGCTTCAGCCAACCCGTCTTTAGAAGCCAGTTCAGGATCCGGGACGACGGAGTCTCCAGCATGTCGAATTCTGTCTCATTCTCCTCCCACTCCAGCCGAATCCGTTTCTTCGCATTCATATCACTCAAAATCTGGATGCAGGCCTCTCTGCTCAGAAAATAATTATTATATTGATATTCTTCATTGATGCACAGAAGGGCATCAATATAAATCTCCCGGTTCACTGAACGGAACAGGCTCCAGAAAGTGTCCGGGATCTCATAACGTAACTGCATAGGTCTTCTCCATATTTTTCTTCTGTTATGATTATAAAAGTTTTCGGCCGGCATTGCAATGCTTTTACATGGCCCCCGCCAAATTCATGCCGGCGGCCGGTTCCTCAATGGTTTTACATGACCTCCTCCAAATTCATGCCGGCGGCCGGTTCCTCAATGGTTTTACATAGCTCCCGCCAGGATCACACTGGCAATCAGCCCCGCAAAAGTGGCGAACATGGCCCCTCCCAGTGTATAACGGGTCTTTGTCACCTTTGCCGTCATATAATAGACACTCATTGTATAGAAAATCGTCTCTGTGCAGCACATACTGACAGAGGCAATCAGGCCGATATAGGAATCCGTTCCATATTCTTTGAACACGTCCAGCAGAAGCCCTGTTGCCGCAGAGGACGAAAACATCTTTACGACAGTGAGAGGGACAAGCTCCCCCGGAAACCCGATCAGCTCAGAAAACCTTCCGATAATCCCCGACAGAAACTCCAGAAACCCAGAGGCCCTCAGAATCCCTACCGCAACCATAAGTCCGATCAGGGTGGGCATAATCTTAATTACTGTAAAAAACCCGCTCTTTGCACCCTTGATAAAGGTATGATACACATCCACATGCATCATTATCCCATAGCTCACGATACCGAGGATCACCATGGGAATAATAAAATCTGCCATATACAGAAATAATTTCATCTCTTCTCCACTTCCCTGTTATGTATAGAGTTTATACCTATGTATATGTCGGAGCAATATGCTTTATGTAACCGGCCGCTCCCAAAAAATGCCGGTTCTGCGTTTTCGTTTGTCATACCTCTTCAGGTCTTTGCATTATAAAAACACCGGTCTCTGCATATCATATTAAAAATGTGAAAAGAGGATTCTCTATGCTGAACTACCTCTGGGCCGGCATGATCGTAGTCGGCATCATCTACGCCGCCTTCACCGGACGGATGCCGGATATTACCGACGCTGCCCTTAATTCTTCCCGGGAGGCCGTCACTTTGTGCATTACCATGATGGGCGTTATGTCCTTCTGGGTCGGGCTGATGGAAATTGCATCAAGGGCGGGCATCATAAAGAGCGCTTCCCGGAAAATACGCCCGATCGTACATTTTTTATTCCCTCAGCTTCCTCCGGATCACCCGGCCCAGGAGCACATTACAACGAATATCATTGCCAATGTGCTGGGGCTGGGATGGGCAGCCACCCCCGCAGGACTTAAGGCCATGGAGGAACTCGGAAAGCTTGAGGATGACCGCCGGAGTGGCCGTCTCCCAGGTCCGGCTCGCAAAAAAGGCATTGCCAGCAATGAAATGTGTACATTTTTGATCATCAATATTTCATCTCTGCAATTAATCCCGGTAAATGTGATTGCCTTCCGCAGTCAATACGGAAGCGTGAATCCGGCCGGAATCGTGGGCGCGGGAATTCTGGCCACTGCAGTAAGTACCCTGGCGGCGGTTCTGTACTGTAAGGTGATGGACGGGAAACGGAGAGCATAAAGCTCTCCGTTTTTATGCATGTGTTTCCCCGGCAATTAATATTGTATCACTTCGTTCCCGAACAATGTATTCATCAGCTCTTCTTCATTCCGGAACTGCTCTTCCCCTTTCACCCACTCATTCCACTGGCAGGTGAGTATACATTCCTTGTCAATCCTCACCCAGATATAAAAGATCCGCTGTCTCCGGTCATTGACATCCGGTCTTTCCAGGCCGGCATAGCAGACCTCCAGGCCGTCCACCTGCTGCTTTTTCAGATCCAGATACTGAAGCTCGGGCTCGTCATAATTCTCACAGACAGCCTTTACATAATCTACTTTGTTTTTCTCATATTCTTCATCAGTTTGATAGGAATCATTCTCCAACATGTAAAAGAACCTGGTCTGGTCAACTCCCTGCTCATCTGGATCGTCAAAATGCAATGCGCTTTTGCTTGAATATTCTTCATTATAAACGAAGCCCTCCGGTGCTTTGATCAACACATCGCGCCCTTTTCCGCTCTCTAACAGACTATGGTATTCCCCCTTTGAGTCAGACTTCTTCTTGTCCTTTGGTGCTGCCTCCGGATGTTCCCATGTATTGGTAAGTTCCGTGTCATAAGGAATCGAATATGGCCCTTCGAGACGGTTCTTCAGAATCTCATAGCTCTCCATTCTCGCCCCGGAATCCGAGAGGGTGCTCTCCATATCGTCATTTTTCCAAAACTGGTATCCGTACAGGTAACTCATTGCAAGCTCATCCCAGCTTCCGTACAGCTTTTGCAGGGTGCGGGCTATGATAAGTGACTGATCCAGGCACTCCTCCAGATTGATATACTCCACCTTATAACAATCCCCAAGAACCTGCAGTGCCCGGCAGTAATCCCAGGCGTCGATTCCATGTTCTCCATATGCCTTCCATGCACGGTATGCTGCCGAATAGGTGTACATGTTTTCTGAATCATTCATCCGATATTGCATCATTTCCTCAGACAGATCCAAATACCCGTTTTTCTGCATTTTTTCCGTCAATTCCCTGTAGCTCTGCCGATGCCCCTTATCCAGCAGCCGGGAGATCACATGGATGGCGCTGTCCCTGTCGGTAATGTTCCAGCCATCGCTCAATGCCATCCGGATGGCATAGTCCTTTGTATCATCGTCTTCTGCCACACCGCCTACAATCCCCAGTTCCTTATTATTGTACTGAGTGTAGATCGCATAAGCTGCACAGATCCACTGTACCGTATCACTGTCCACATCCTCCTGGGTAAAATCAGACTCCTCATAGGTATTGGCCCACCGGATCTGCATCTGATCCCCCTCTCTGATTTCCGATGTCCGAAGATTGGTGAAGCTGAATAAAAGGACTCCGGAAACCGCCATAAGGATGACCGCCAGGCCGATAACTGCCCCCGCGATACCTCCGGCATTGCTGTTTACCATCCCGGCATACATGACTGCCGCCGGGCACTCAGGGTTATAGATAATATCGTATTGCCTGCCGATATACTGATTGTGTGCAGCCGGATCTATCTTCATCTTTTTATAGCCCGGCAGATGATGCCTGCCCCGTTCATCGTAAAAATCAAACCAGGGCTCCCGCTTACTTCCTGCGCCGGAAAGATCCGTCAGAACTGCTTTTGTACGGATCCCTTCATTGGTAATACGGCTCCTGATCCGCTCTTTTTCAAAAAGACTCACAACAAGACGCACACCGGCCAGCAAAAGCAGCGCCGCCAGCAGCAGTCCTTTGATAAAACTTCCTTTTATCACGAATATACATACGACTAACGCAAACTGTATTACCGACCAGACGATCCAGAAAATACGAGAACTTCGAATCATCCGTACCATCCACGGCGCCGGCTGCTCCCGGCAATATACCGTCTGCTGCCCCCGTGCTGCCTGCTGCCCCGCGTGCTCTCCCTGCTCCCACGCTGTCTGCTGCCCCTGCGCCGGCTGCTGCTCCTGCTCCGCGTGCTGTCCCTGCGCCGCTTGCCCGTTCATGCTGTCATTCCCGTAATCATTCCATTCGTTATTACCATTCATCTTTTGAACACCTCTCTGTCTTTCCAGGTATGCAGGCTGTAATCCGTTGCCGCACAACCCTCCCTATTCTTCTGCACACATCTATTAATGGACAAATATAACAACTGATCCACTAAAAAAATCATATATTTGTATTATATATCAAAATTTATAAATATGCTTGCATTTTTGTGATATCGGGTATAATATAAGCATATACTTGATGTAGTTTTTAAAACTACTTATCATTTTCTTGATATTGCTAAGGAGGGGTTATTATGTCAAATGCAGTAAAAGAACACATCAAGGATCCGGGAAGTGCAATTACACATTTTATCGGAATGCTGATGGCTATATTTGCGGCAGTTCCACTGCTTATAAAAGCAGCACACGAACCGGGAAGGATCTACATCCTGTCCATTTCTATCTATGCCTTAAGCCTGATCCTGCTCTACGCAGCAAGCACGACTTATCATACATTTAATTCTTCAAAACGGATCAGTACAATTCTGAAGAAAATAGACCACATGATGATCAGTGTACTGATTGCAGGCAGCTACACACCGATCTGCCTGCTGGTGCTGGGAGGAAAGACCGGCATCCTTCTCCTGTCAATTGTATGGGGGATTGCTGTTGTCGGGATTCTGATCAAGGCCTTTTGGGTATATTGCCCCAAATGGGTATCCTCTGTACTGTATATCGGCATGGGCTGGACATGCGTACTCGCATTTACACAGATCCTCAATTCCATGTCTGCCGCAGCCTTTGGATGGCTGCTGGCCGGAGGGATTATCTATACCGTCGGCGGCATCATCTATGCATTGAAGCTTCCGATCTTCAATAACCGGCACAAGTATTTCGGAAGTCATGAAATATTCCATCTTTTTGTAATGGGCGGGAGTTTCTGCCATTTTATTGTAATGTACGCATTTGTACTTTGACGGGCAATTTGTATAAAAAGATATAAAAAACCAACAGGCATCGGAGATCATACACCGATACCTGTTGGTTTTATTATATTTTAATTCTTTCTGCAGGATGTCTTCCCTTGTCCTTCCCTGCAGACATTTTAATAGCTTTCCCGCAATGGACTTTTGGTACATGAATGATACAATATCTTCAAGGCAGGCATCCGGAAGCTTTAGTGCATATCCACAACCGGCCGCGATATCTCTCGGTACAGGGCCTAATCTTACATCCCACATTTCTTTTGCATTTTTTCCGCATACATTGCAAATGCATGGTACGATTGGAACTGTCATTAGGGATCTCTTACAACTGCACCCTTTTCAATATCCTCAAGGTTTTTGTACTTTAATTTTCATTTTTCTCAACCAAAAAATTTTGAATCAATATTTCCTTTTTCTGCCGGCTCATATGCTTAATTGCATATTCCCTGCGCATAGCCTCCTCCTTCGTTCCAAACTCCTCATAGTAAACCAACTCTACCGGGCGCCTGCTTTTTGTATACTTTGCCCCGCGGCCTCCGTTATGCGCTATAACACGTTTCTCTATGTCGTTCGTCCAGCCTGTATACAGGCTTCCGTCACGACATTTCAGTATGTAAGTATAATTCATGCCCCTTTCTCCCTCCTGCCAATCTTGAATATCTAAGAGATATATGACTTTTATATTTAGAGCATTTATTTATTGGATAAATTATACTGGAAAAGGAGTTCCACTGCAATGCAAATTGTTTTATTTCATGGCACCATATGGGTACAGGGCATTTTTCAGTTTGGGACACCACAAAACGCAGTTTGGGACGTAGTAAAGTTAAACTTTACTACGTCCCAAACTATTCTTCTACCAAATATTCCATCGGATTAACCGGCTGACCGTCGTTTCTCATTTCAAAATATACGTTGCTGCCTTCTACACTGTAATACTTTGTCGGCTGGCTCACATATCCGAGCACTGTTTTCGCCTCCACATAGTCCCCTACATTTACCGGAACTTCTTTTAACTGTCCGTAAAATAATTCGTACCCATTTCCGATATCAACATTAACGGTTGTTCCAGTCTGCGCTGTCTTATCAATGGATTTCACAGTTCCTGCTGTTGCAGAAATCACTTGGTCTCCTTCTGCCCCTGAGATTATGAGCGCCGGATTGTATTTGTACTGATCCAGCGTGGAGAAATAAACGGTTTTATCCATGCTGAAATTCAGCAGGATATTTCCGTTCACCGGCCACAGAAGCTTGCTGCTGCTGTCAAAGCTTACAGATTTGCTCTTTGCCGCTGTTGCCTGAGAATTATCAGCCTTAGAAGCATTTGTCTCTTCCTGTGTGTCAGCTGCGGACTCTTCTTCCTTGACTTCCTCAGTTTTTTCCACTTCCGTCTTGTTAATGATCAGATCGGTTGTTGTTTCCTCGGCCTTTTGTGCCTTTTGTTCATTTTCTCTGTTTCTGATCTCTTCCGTCTGCGCCAGCAATTGCTCCTGCTGCGTATTTCTGTAGTCCTTAAATGTATATGTTCCCACTAATGCAATGGCAGCTACAAAGCACAATACTGCTGCGACGGTTGCGCCCCGGTTTTTTCTTCTTGGTCTTTGTTTTTGATTCATTTTATCACCACCTCTGACATTATTTTTGCCAGATAGTGATACCCTTATTCTTGAATATTAAGAAATATCAGGAATCTTTTTCCATCTGTACGATCTGCATGACCTCCTTCAATTTTGTCCCTTTAAAAAAATATTCCAATATTTCTTCATACTTCATCCCATCCCTGGCCAGCTCATTTGCTGTATACTGACTCATCCCAATTCCGTGACCTACACCCCTTGTAGTGATCCGGAGCTTCCCGTTATATTTCTGGATTGTAAAGCAGCTGGACGCCAGCTGGTATGTATTGCGGAATTCCTCTCCACTCACTGTCTCCTGACCTACCCTGACACTGAGCACATACCCGGCCGTGTCACACTGCGCCACCTCGGCATCCATATCGTCTAAAGTTACTGTCTGAATCTGCTCCGCCGCCTCAATGTCCTCCGGACAGTCTACAATTGTCAGATATGGATAGCCGTCTCCCACCGCCTCTTTTCCATCTCTTGTATTCCCGTTGGTAAGTCTGCAAAATGGCACCTTGGCCAGCTTGTCTTCGTAAGTCAATACCTTCCCCTCTGTTTTTTTCCAGGCATCCTTTAATTTATTGTAATATTTATAATATTTTGTACTTCCCCATGCCTCCTGCATCTTCTGCTGCGTCCAGAATTTTTCCTCAAGGACAGCATTGCTTCCGGCCTCCTGTATTTTCGTATAAATGTCTGTGCGCACCAGGACGGCCTGAGCCTCTAAAGCTTCCTTCTTATAATTTGCAGGAATCTCCTTTGCAAGGATTCCAATACAATACTCCTCCACAGGCATTTCTAATACACCCGCATCCGTTCTTACATTCACATATGTATCATCTACTTTTGAGGAAAAGACAAGGCTTGGCCCATTCATAAACACGGTGATAATATATGGCAGAAGCACAATAATAATCAGATAGCACCCCAGCTTCTTCAGGCGCAGCCATAGCCGCCCTGGCGGCCGCCTTCCGCCCGAAGGGGAATATCCCATTCCCGATCTGTGCCCTGCCGGATGCATATGTCCAATTTTGGAAGTATGCTCCCCTGCTGTCCGGCGCCAGATTAAAAACCCTCGCCTGCCCGGCTTGATATTTGCAAATTCCTTTTTTATAGATTTGATAGATTTCTGATAGTTTGATTTCCGATACATAAAAAACCCTCCATATACTAACTACTGTATGAAGGGAAAAGGCATTTTATTCAAAAGGGTACAGGGCATTTTTCATTTAGGTACAGGCCAAAACTCAATTGGGGACGTAGCAAAGTTGAACTTTACTACGTCCCCAATTAATTACAGTCTATCCACCCCCCATATGTCTTCTACATATTCCTCAATCGTTCTGTCGGACGAAAACTTCCCGCAGCAGGCTGTATTCAGCAGTGCCATCTTTGCCCATCCGTCTTTATCCCGATAGGCTGCTTCCACCCGTTCCTGTGCTTCGGCATAAGAACGGAAGTCCTTTAAGATAAAGTACATATCTGCCCGGTCAAACCCGCTTCTTTTCAGTAAGCTGTTATACAGGTCACGATATCTTTCTTTATCCCCGTCGGCGTATGTTCCGTCCACAAGCTGTTCAACCACCCGGCGAATCTCCGCGTCACTGTTATAGATGTCATATGGCTCATATCCACCGTTTTTCTCGAAGTTCATAACCTCATCGGAACTCAGGCCAAAAATAAATGCATTTTCCTCCCCGACTTCTTCCACGATCTCTACATTCGCGCCATCCATCGTACCGATGGTCGGCGCCCCGTTCAGCATGAACTTCATATTCCCGGTTCCGGAAGCTTCCTTGGAAGCTGTGGAGATCTGCTCGCTCACATCTGCTGCCGCGAAGATCCACTCTGCGTTAGATACCCGGTAGTCTTCAATAAACACTACCTTCAGCTTTCCGTTGATGCTGCGGTCATTATTGACCACATCAGCTACAGAATTGATCAGCTTGATAATTTCCTTTGCACGGATATACCCTGCCGATGCTTTCGCCCCGAAAATATATGTCCTCGGGTAGAAACTCATCTCCGGATGTTCCTTAATCTTGTTGTACAAGTACATCACATGTAAAATATTAAGAAGCTGACGCTTATACTCATGGAGCCTCTTAACCTGCACGTCAAAGATGGATTTCGGATCTACTTCTATCCCATTATGCTCCAGGATATATTTTGCCAGTCGTTCTTTGTTCTTGAATTTGATCTCCATAAATTCCGCCCTGGCTGTTTCATCATCCGCATATTTCTTAAGACCCGACATTAAGGACAAGTCTGTGATCCATTCCTTCGTACCAAGCTTTTTCGTTACCCAGTCGGCAAGCAGAGGATTGCCATGCATCAGGAAACGCCTCTGGGTAATTCCATTTGTCTTATTATTGAACTTCTTCGGCATCATCTCATAGAAATCCTTGAGCTCACGTTTTTTAAGGATCTCTGTATGAAGCCTTGCAACACCATTTACCGAGTAGCCTGCAACAATTGCCAGATGCGCCATCTTAACCTGGCCGTCCCGTAAGATTGCCATCTTCCTGACCTTCTCTTCATCCCCCGGGTAAGCCTCACGCACCTGAATGATAAAACGGCGGTCAATCTCCTGGATAATCTGGTATACCCTCGGCAGCAGCTTCGAAAACAGATCAATCGGCCATTTCTCAAGCGCCTCCGCCATAATCGTATGGTTTGTATATGCACATGCTTTGGTGGTCACTTCCCACGCCTCATGCCACTCCAACTGATAATCGTCAAGGAGAATCCTCATAAGTTCCGCAACAGCCACTGTCGGATGCGTATCATTCATCTGGAAGGTGGCCTTTTCATAAAGCTTGCGGACATCATCATGCCCTCTCATGTATTTTGCCACCGCTGCCTGAAGACTTGCAGACACAAAGAAATACTGCTGTTTCAGACGAAGTTCTTTTCCTGCATAGTGGTTGTCATTAGGGTAAAGCACATCAACAATCGTTTTTGCAAGGTTCTGCTGCTCTACTGCCTTCCGGTAATCTCCGCGGTCAAAGGATTCAAGCTGGAAATCCACGATAGGCTCTGCATCCCAGATGCGCAGAGTATTTACCTGGCCGTTTCCATAACCTACGATTGGATAATCAAACGGCACGGCACGCACAGACTCATAATTCTCCTGTTTAAATAATGTCTTTCCGGTTTTGTCATCATATTCTACACGGATATTTCCGCCAAAACGGATCTCTTTTGCATACTCAGGCCTTCTAAGCTCAAATGGGTTGCCGTACTGCAGCCAGTTGTCCGGCATCTCTACCTGATAGCCGTCCTGGATCTTCTGTTTGAACATCCCATAATGATAACGAATCCCGCATCCATACGCAGCATACCCAAGAGATGCCAGAGAATCAAGGAAGCATGCAGCCAGACGCCCAAGTCCTCCATTTCCAAGAGCCGGATCGGGCTCCTGATCCTCAACCGCATTAAGATCAATTCCAAGTTCATCCAATGCTTCCCTTACTTTCGTATATGCAGTCATATTAATCAGGTTATTGCCCAGGGCACGGCCCATCAGAAATTCCATAGACATATAATAAACAATCTTAGGATCTTCCTCTGTAAACCGTTTCTGTGTCGCAATCCAGTCATCAATAATCGCTTCCTTCACAGCATAAGATACTGCCTGGAACTGCTCCTGCGGATTAGCTTCTTCAAGCTCCTTGCGGAACAGTCTCCTTACATTTTCTCTTACGTCCTTCTTAAATGTTGCTTTTTCAAATCTTGAATTCATCTGTTATTTCCTTTCTACACCCAGTGTCACATTCTCGCCGTTGATCTTCCACTCCTTTACATATCCTGCCGGAGTCTTCTTCTCAACGGAAACTGCCAGTGTCTCTGCCCCGATGGTATCCGCATAGTCTGCAAATACTTTCTCGGCTTTCCCGGTTCCTTCGTAAGTAATAACAATGTTGTCCATTACCTCAAAATCTGCTTCCTTACGCATAGTCTGTACCTTACTGATGATCTCGCGGACAAATCCTTCCTTAAGAAGTTCTTCTGACAGGTTCGTATCAAGCACAACCGTGATGCCGTTGTCATTTTCAGATACATACCCTTCTGTCTGTGCAGTCTCGATCAGAAGATCCTCACGGAACAGTACAACCTCCTGCCCGTCGATATCAAGCTTTAAGGCATCGGATGCATTCAGCTCATCCATTGTCGCATTTCCATCAATGGATGAAAGCGCCGCCTTAATACCGCCTAACATTTTACCATATTTTGGTCCCACTGTCTTTAGTTGAGGTTTAAAAGAATATGAAGTGAAATCGCGGACTTCTTGTGTAAATGTTACAGTTTTCACGTTCAATTCTTCCTCTACAATATCCTGATAGAATTTCGGAAGTTCAAAATCTGCCTTCACATACATCTGGCCGATGGGCTGACGATTCTTGATGTTGGCCGTGTTCCTGCATGCACGTCCCATAACTACCAGCTTCAGCACCTGATCCATGTAATCTTCAAGTCCCTTGTCAATATATTTTTCATCGGAAACAGGAAAATCACACAAATGGATGCTCTCCGGCGCCGCTGCGTCAATGCTTCTAACCAGATTCTGGTAAATATCCTCCGTCATAAACGGAATCATGGGGGCCGCCGCCTTGCACACCTCCACAAGTGCAGTGTAGAGCGTCATATAGGCATTGATCTTATCCTGCTCCATGCCCTTTGCCCAGAAACGCTCACGACTCCTCCGCACGTACCAGTTGCTCATATCATCAACAAACTCCTGCAGTGCTCTTGCCGTCTCCGGGATCCGGTAATTCTCAAGATGTTCGTCTACTTCCTTAATCAATGTATTCAGCTTGGACAGAAGCCATTTATCCATAACTGACAATTTATCATATTCCAGTGCATATTTCGTTGCGTCAAATCCATCGATATTTGCATACAATACAAAGAATGCATAGGTATTCCACAACGTGCCCATAAATTTGCGCTGCCCTTCCACAACTGCTTTTCCGTGGAAACGATTGGGAAGCCACGGCGCGCTGTTCACATAGAAATACCAGCGGATCGCATCTGCACCATATTTTTCCAGCGCGTCAAACGGATCTACTGCATTTCCCTTGGACTTGCTCATCTTCTGGCCGTTCTCATCCTGCACATGCCCGAGGACGATAACATTCTCATACGGAGATTTGTTGAATATCAGCGTAGAGATGGCAAGCAGTGAATAGAACCACCCGCGGGTCTGATCCACAGCCTCGGAAATAAATGCCGCCGGGAACTGCTTCTCGAACAGATCCTGATTTTCAAACGGATAGTGAAGCTGTGCAAACGGCATAGCTCCCGAGTCAAACCAGCAGTCGATCACCTCCGGAACACGATGCATCTCCTTGCCGCACTCCGGACACCGGATCGTTACCTCGTCAATGTATGGACGGTGGAGTTCAATATCCTCCGGACAATTGTCCGACATTTCTTTAAGCTCCTGAATGCTTCCGATCGAGTGCTGGTGCCCGCACTCACACTCCCAGATATTCAGCGGCGTCCCCCAGTAGCGGTTGCGGCTGATTCCCCAGTCCTGGACATTCTCGAGCCAGTCTCCGAACCGGCCTTTGCCGATACTCTCCGGAATCCAGTTGATCGTATTGTTATTGGCGATCAGGTCATCCTTCATTGCCGTCATATTGATAAACCATGACTCGCGGGCATAGTAAATCAGCGGCGTATCACATCTCCAGCAGTGGGGATAGCTGTGCTCAAAGTTCGGCGCGCTGAACAGAAGATTCCTCTCCTTTAGATCCTTTAACACCTCCGGATCTGCTTTCTTGACAAATAACCCGGCAAACGGCGTAGACTCTGCCATATTTCCCTTTTCATCCACAAGCTGTAAAAACGGCATATCATATTTGCGGCACACTCTTGCGTCATCCTCACCAAATGCAGGCGCCGTATGGACAACACCGGTACCGTCGGTCAAGGTTACATAATCGTCACAGGTCACATAGAACGCCTTCTTACGCTGTTTTGCGATCCCATCTGCCGCACACTGGTACAGCGGCTCATATTCCTTATACTCCAGCTCCTTGCCGGTATAAGTCTCAAGGATCTCGTACGCCTGCTCTCCTTCTCCTGCCAGCGGGGACAATACGGTATCCAGAAGCGCCTCTGCCATATAATAAGTAAAACCGTCGATACATTTTACCTTCGCGTAAGTCTCCTTCGGATTCATACAAAGACCCAGGTTGGACGGCAGGGTCCACGGTGTAGTAGTCCATGCAAGGAAATAAGCGTCCTCATCCTTTACCTTAAACCGAACGATGGCCGAACGCTCCTTTACATCCTTGTACCCCTGCGCCACCTCCTGTGCAGAAAGCGGCGTCCCGCAGCGCGGACAGTACGGTACGATCTTAAAGCCCTTATACAAAAGACCTTTGTCCCAGATCTGCTTCAGCGCCCACCACTCAGACTCAATATAGTCGTCATGGTACGTAACATACGGGTTGTCCATATCTGCCCAGAAACCTACTGTCCCTGAAAAATCCTCCCACATGCCCTTATACTTCCACACACTCTCCTTACATTTGTCGATAAACGGCTCCAGGCCGTACTCCTCGATCTGATCCTTCCCGTCAAGGCCCAAAGCCTTTTCTACCTCCAGCTCCACCGGCAGTCCGTGGGTATCCCACCCTGCCTTTCTTGGAACCTCGTAGCCCTTCATGGTGCGGTATCTCGGAATCATATCCTTGATGACACGGGTCAGCACATGCCCGATGTGGGGCTTCCCGTTTGCCGTCGGCGGGCCGTCATAGAACATATACATCTCATTGCCTTCCCGCTGTTTCATACTTTTTTCAAAAATGTCATTGTCCGCCCAGAATTTCTCTACGGCTTTTTCTCTGTCTACAAAATTCAAGTCTGTCGAAACCTTCTTGTACATGATGCTCCTCCTTTATGAAATGAAAATAAAAAGCCCTCGTCCTGAATAGGACGAGAGCATTGCCCACGTTTATCAACCACCTAAACATACTGTCATATGCCTTCCCTGTAACGGAGGAACTCCGGCAGCACTTACTGGGCAAAATACCTTTCGGCAGCTGCAGCTCGGAAGTGATCTTCGGATATACTTTACTCGCACCGGGCTTTCACCCTCCCCGGCTCGCTGCGGCTTTCCAGTATATCTTACTGTCTTCGTCCACGCATTTTTGTATGCCGTTTTATTATAGTAAAAAAGGCCTGAAATAGTCAAGGTCTTTTTTACAAACTTTTCCCAAGTATTTTATTCTTACTGCCCCTTTCAAAAATCCAGCGAACCTCATTTCACTTTGATTTTCCTACAGATCAGGATTCCCGCCAGCAAAAGCACCGGAAACACCACCGCCGACAAAATCCCCATTTTCAGATTATCTCCCGTCACACTTGTCACCGCTCCCACCAGTGTAGGACCTCCCGAGCATCCCACATCTCCGCCGAGAGCCAGCATAGCAAACAAGGCCGTCCCTCCTTTTGGCAGCGCAGCGGCAGCCTTACTGAACGTCCCCGGCCACATGATACCCACCGAAAGACCGCAGACGGCGCAGGCCGCCAGGCCAAGCATCGGAACCGGCAGAAGTGAGATCCCCAGATAAGACACAATACACAGACAACTGCTGAAAACCATGAACCGATCCAGATTGATGCGATCTCCATATTTCCCATAAAAGGCTCTGGATATACCCATAAGAACCGCAAACGCCATCGGGCCCGCCAGATCCCCCACCGTCTTGGAAATTCCCAGTCCTTTTTCCGCAAATGCCGAAGCCCACTGGCTTACTGCCTGCTCACTTGCCCCGGCGCACACCATCATAATCAGCAGGAGCCAGAATAGTTTCATGCCAAACAGAGATTTTAAACCCAGTCCCTTCTCGCCCTCTTCCATCAGGGTCGCCATTGGAACCTTCGTAAATACAAAAGCATTGCAGACCGGAATCACTGCCCACACCGCCGCCAGTATCTTCCAGCTGCCGATTCCGAATACATGAAAAAACAAAGTAGAGAACAGTACAACGCCCACATGTCCCCAGCAGTAAAAAGAGTGCAGCATGCTCATAGCTTTCTCCTTATTGTCCGAAGGGCAGGCCTCCACCACCGGGCTCACAAGAACCTCCAGAAGCCCTCCTCCTGCGGCATACACAAGCACTGCGATCAGAATTCCCGCAAATGGCGATGCAAGTATCTCCGGAAGAATTGTCAGGAGCACAAGTCCCGCCGCCGACAATCCGTGTGCAATAATCATAGACATCCGATACCCGATCCGGTCTACAAAACTCACCGACAGAAGATCCACCAGCAGCTGGATCCCGAAATTAAAAGTCACCAGAAGAGTAATCTGCGACAGCGGGATCTGATAACTCCTCTGAAAGGTCAAAAACAAAAGTGGAACAAAATTATTTACAATTGCCTGAACAATATAGCCTACAAAACAGGCGGCAACTGTTTTATTATATTGATTCTTCATTTTCCTCTTCTCCTGTCTACTACATATTATGTGTTCGACTGAATTACAACTGTTACATTATATCGCATTTTATATATTGATTCATTGCACATAATCGCACAATTATGGTATAATATCGCAAAACAAAGAAGGAAACGAACATTTCAATGAAAACGATCAGCCAAAACCTGCGAATCATAACCGATGATACATTGCGGGAAACACTCCAGCATGGCGACACCCGTTACCCTTTTGCCTATTATCTGGAAAACATCTGGCAGTTTGATTTCCACTGTGTGGACTGGCACTGGCATCACGAGCTGGAATTTATGACACTTACGGAAGGATCCCTGCTCTGTCTTGTAGGCACAGATAGAATAAAGCTTCCCGAGGGATACGGCATGTTCGTCAACAGCAGCGTTCTTCACCGATTTGAGGCCTCAGACAATGTCCTGCTGCCCAATATCGTTTTTTCTCCCAGTCTGCTTGCCCCCGAGCACAGCCTGATCTATGAGAAATATGTGTACCCTGTGATATCAGCTGCCGCTCCTTATCAGGTATTTGACCCCCATGTGAAGTGGCAGGGAGATATCCTTAAGCTCCTGACACAGATCTACCGTCTGCAGGAACAACACGAAAAAAAGGAACTGTGTACTATGCAATTCCTTTTCCAGATCTGGGACATATTAACCCGGAATTTCACTCAGCCATCTGACCCGGCCGGCATTTGGCGCCTGAACCACAGGCATGCAAGGCTTCAGGTGATGATGCAGTATATCCACGACCATTACCGGGAGGAACTCACTCTGGATGACATAGCTGCTGCCGCCTCCGTCAGCAAAAGCGGGGCTCTGCATATCTTCCAGTCCGGCATCCACATCTCCCCGGTAGCATATCTGATACAGTACCGGTTAATGCAGGCAGCCGACCAGCTCTTCACAACGGAGAAATCTGTTTCTGCCATTGCGGCGGAGACCGGCTTCGCAAGCGCAGGTTATTTCTGCCGTAAGTTTAAAGAACGCTATCACATGCGCCCGCTGGAATACCGAAAAAAGAAATCAGCAAATTAGCAAAAAAGATAATAATTGTGAAAAATACGTTTATAGAGTAAAATAGGAGGAGGAAATCAAAGAGAGGAGAAAGGCCGTATGCCAAAAATGACAGTATATCATGGGGGATATATACCTGTGGAAAATCCGGAGATTCGTACCGGGAGAAATACAAAAGATTTTGGACCGGGATTTTATTGTACGGTCATAAAAGAACAGGCACAAAGATGGAAATGTTTGAAATACAGGGGATATGAGGTGATGAAATAATGCAGACAGGAAGAGAAAGTCAAAAGGATAATGATTTATTTTTCACCTGTAGTCTGATTGATTATATTGCAAGAAAGACCACAAATACCAGAGTTGATACCGTAAATGCTCTTGGAAAAGAAAGACTGGAAAAAATATATGAGCTGGCTGATATTTACCACAGTGATAACATTGACCGCGTTAGCGAAGATTTTATTGAGGAGGCTCATATTAAAAAGGGAAGTTTTGATAATGTCAGCGAATGTGGATATTCTATCCCTACACATTGGGATATCGGGAAAGTTTATAAGAGACTGATCAAGCAGGCCGCTGAATATGAGAAAATTGGTATCATTGATGCTTTGATAAAGGTATACAACTCTTTTATCAGTCCGAAGATAGATGATTACAACAGCAGTGTATATTATGAAAACCCATCCTATATTTTTGAAAGCTATCGAGAGAATATGATGCTTTAAGAAAGTGATAACCGAACCACGTCATTCTATTTTGCTTCAGGACAGGCTGCTCACTTTTAATTAACAAATCATGGAACAGGAGGACAAGAAATATGTTAGACGGAGCAAAAAACAAACTCGGCTTCGGCTTTATGCGTCTGCCGATGACAGGCGATAAGGTCGATGTAACCGCAACAAATAAGATGGTAGATATCTTTCTTAAAAATGGCTTTAACTACTTCGATACAGCCCACGGCTACCTGGACGGAAAAAGTGAAAAGGCGCTGAAGACCTGTCTCACTACACGTTATGAAAGAGACCGTTACATCCTCACTAATAAGCTGACAGATGCCTTTTTCAAAAAAGAGGAGGATATCCGTCCGTTTTTTGAACAGCAGCTAGAACTCTGCGGCGTGGAGTATTTTGACTACTATCTCATGCACTCACAGGGGTCAGAAAACTATAAGTTCTTTAAAAGCTGCAGAGCCTATGAGACCGCCTTTGCCTTAAAAGCGGAGGGAAAAATAAAGCATGTCGGCATCTCCTTCCACGACAAGGCTGATGTCCTGGAACAGATCTTAACGGAATATTCCCAGATCGAAGTCGTACAGATACAATTTAACTACATAGATTATGACAGCCCGGCAATAGAGAGCCGAAAATGCTACGAGATCTGCCGAAAATACAACAAGCCGGTGATCGTGATGGAGCCGGTAAAGGGCGGCAATCTGGTAAATCTGCCGAAGGAAGCCGCCCAAATCCTCCGCAGCCTGCACGGCGGCAGTATCGCCAGCTATGCCATCCGCTTTGCCGCAGGCTTTGAGGGAATTGACATGGTATTGTCCGGCATGAGCACCTGCGAACAGATGGAAGACAATGTCAGCTATATGAAGGAATTTGAGCCTCTAAAAGACTATGAACTGGACGCCGTCAAAAAAGTACAGGAGATCTTCCAGAATATGAACCTGATCCCCTGCACCGCCTGCCGGTACTGTGAAGCCGGCTGCCCGAAGAATATTTCCATCCCGGGACTCTTTGCAGCTATGAATGCCAAACAGATCTATCCGGACTGGAACGCAGACTTTTATTATAATAAGGTACACACATCCGAAGGGCGAAAAGCTTCCGACTGCATCAAATGCGGCCGCTGCGAGAAGGCCTGCCCGCAGCATCTTAAGATCCGCATGCTGCTTGAAGATGTGGCAAAGGAATTTGAAAAGTGAGAGCGGGTGCTTAATTTGTTTTAGCAGCAAACGACGGTAGTAAATGACTTCTGCCTAAAGACAAAATTTTTATTTCACCACGAATCATAATCTGTTATAATATAGACAAAGGTAACAGGATAATCGAGAGGAGAACAGCATGAAAAAACCAAATATTGCAATTGAAATTTTGAAATTACTCGCCGCTATCGTGGCTGGCTGGTTCTTATGGGTCTGTATATTCTCAGCAACCACCCCGGTCGACGCCGAGGAGATGGTGGAACCATTCACCGGAGCATGCCTGATATTCGGAGTTATCACAGGTATCGTCCTTTCCATGGGGATTACGTTTAATATCATCCATCACCGTTATGAAAAAATAAAAGCCGCCTTAAGCAATATCAAAATCACAGAAGAGCGGGAAGAAAAACTGCTGGACAAAGCAAATCGCGTCGCAGACAAATATATGTCCCATGAATCCAGCATTCAATGCACAGTTGCAAAAGAACGCTCTCACGCTCAAATGCCGGTAGACGGAAAGATTAAGACTGCTTCTCAGTTCCGGGCAACCGTCGAGAATTACCCGAATCTAAAGGCCAATGAAAGCGTCATGGAATTACTGAAGCAGATTCAGGACTGCCAGAATACCATTGCTAACTTTAAGATGCATTACAATGAAGAAGTAGAATATTACAACGTGCTTCTGCACAGTTTCCCGTCCAATATCTACCGGATTCTATTCCGATATCCAGATGCAGAGTATTATCGGGCGAACGTGGATGACGACATCATATCCGATGAAGCACTGGGAATATAAGACTACATAACGGGGCGTTGCAAAACAATGAGTAATCACCTATGGAGCAACGCTCCTTTTGTACAATAGTCAAGAACAGCTTATAAGCCCTGACTTGTCATACCCATAGCTTAGGATCCTGTCCCCATCCTTCAATTCTGGCAGCGGCACAGATCTCTTCGATGTCACTGGTCTGAAAAATATGGTCTGACATTATGGATTCCTCTTTTATACGTCTTGTTATTTTCACTCATTACATCCCGTTTTCTTATCCACGTAAATATACTTCCCGCCAGATTATGATTTCTTCCTCCGCATTTTCCGCTTCCTCCTCTGCCGGATCACCAGCCGCAAAAATGCGGCAACCAACACAACCAGCAATACCACGGCGCCTGCAAGGATGATCCCATCCCGGATCTCCTCCCTGCTCTTCCCGCCATCTTCCTTCTTCTTCTCTTTCTTCTCCACCTTCTCAACCTTAGCAGCCATCTTCTTGAGATAGGTTTCACTTAATCTGCCCCTGGCCGTCCCCACGAAATTCCCCTCATAAGAATAAGTAAGAATTGCCTCCTGCGGGTTCGCCTCATCCCTCACAAGTTCCATATCAAGATCAGAAAATTCCGCCCCTGCCGGAAGCATGACATACCCGCCGTTCTCCTCTGGAAGAATCTCCGCAATATCCTCGGATGTCTCCTGGCCGTCCACCGCGGCCTTCGTAAAATTGTTAAACCCATATTCAAACAGGTTCTTCGTGTCCGGATACACATTCTGTCCATAAGTACGCAGCACCACGCATACCAGCTGCGTAGTTCCATTGTCCGCCATGGTGATGAGGGTAGAACGTGCATCCGAAGTAAAGCCTGTCTTTCCACCGACGGCGTACGCATAATAATTGGAATTCTCCGGCCGGAGCATCTTGTGCTTCTGCTGGAAAATGTGCTCCTCTGTTGTATCTGTTGCCTCTATCTTATATTCCAAAGTCTGGACAATCGTAAAAAATTCCGGATGCTTAAAGAGTTCCCGCCCGATCAGCGCCATATCTCTGGCACAGGTGTAATGCTCCGGATCATGCAGGCCGTTGGTGTTCACAAAATTAGAATTGCCGCCCCCGAGCTCTTTACAGCGGTTGTTCATCTGGCCGACAAACCAGCTGTAATCATAGCCGGCATTCTTCCCTACATTCTCCCCCACCGCATAAGCCGCCTCATTGGCCGATGCCAACAGCGTTGCGTACAGCGCCTGCTCCAGGGTGATGACATTTCCCTCCTTCATCCCGATCGAGGAATCCCCCGGCTGCATAAATGCCACACAGTCATGAGAAAATGCCACCTGATCCGTCAGCTGCCCATTTTCCAACGCGACCAGTGCCGTCAGCACCTTGGTGATGCTGGCCGGAAAATGACGCGCATCAATATTCTTGGCATAAAGGACTGCCCCGGTGCCGGCCTCCATGACAATCGCCGCCTCACCGTAAGTGCCCGGCCCCTGAGGCCAGCCCTTGATCCCATTGGACTCCACTGCTATGCTGTATGCCTTGTCAAGCTCCTGCTTTAGAATCTCTTCCTCGGTAAGCTCCCCGTCAGATACCTCTGCATTTGTCGCAAAGGCGACGCTGCCCATGCTGACGCTTAATATAATGATCAAAATGGCCGCAAGTACTCTACTGCCTCGTCCCATCCTTTTATCCTCCAAACCTGTGCCCTGCGGACAGAATGCCTCTCCTGTCTGCTGCAAATGAAATAAAATCTATAGTATCTATTGTACCACCAAAATTTATTTAATTCCAACAAAAATAAGGCTGCCATATCGACAACCTTATCTGTACTCATTTCTATATACAATTACATGATCGGAATCCTCCGGGCACACGCAGCCTGTTATGCCACGATCTTCCCAGAGCCAAAGCTTCTGCACCCTTGTCTGTAACCGTCAAGGAATTCTCCCATCCGCCGCACAGCATCTCCGAGAACCTCTGCCTCCGGCAGCATCACGATCCTGAAGTGATCCGGGTCCTTCCAGTCAAATCCGCTGCCCGGCACAAGCAGGATATCAGTTGCATGCAGCAGATCATGCGCGAACAATTTATCATTTGTAATGTTGAACTTCTTCACATCCAGCTTCGGGAAAATGTAAAACGCACTGTTATTCTTCACAAAGGAAAGCCCGTCTATCTTCTCAAGTTCACGCACCGTTGCCTCCCTCTGTTCGTAGATCCGACCGCCGGGGCGAACCATGGAAGACGGCGTCTCCATATCCTCAAGCGCTGCCGGGATAACGATCTGTGCAAGGGAATTAGCACAGAGCCTCATAGATGTCAGCTGGATGATCCCGCGCTTATAATCCTCCGTCAGGTTCTTTGGACCGCTGATGACCATCCATCCGCAGCGGTATCCGCACAGGCAGTGGGATTTGGACAGTCCGTTCAGTGTAACTACCGGAATATCATCTGCCAGGGATGCGAGAGATACATGCTGAAGGCCGTCCATTACCAGCCGGTCATAGATCTCATCCACAAAAAGCAGCAGGCCTGCCTCTCTTGCAACCTGTGCAAGTTCCCTCAGGATCTCCTCCGGGTACAGCATTCCGGTAGGATTGTTCGGATTGATAATGACCATCGCCTTCGTCCTTGGCGTGATCTTAGAGCGGATATCCTGAATGTCCGGATACCAGGAAGCCTTCTCGTCACAAGTATAAAATACCGGTTTCCCGCCTGCCAGATATACAGAATTGCCCCACAGTGAATAACTCGGTGAAGGGACAAGCACCTCGTCCCCGGCATCCAGAAGCGGAAGCAATGCAAAAGATACTACCTCGCTGACACCGTTTCCGATAAACACATCATCCGGCGTGATTCCTTTGATCCCTTTGCTCTTCTCATACTCGCAGATTGCTTCCCTTGATCCCGGCATACCCTTAAAATCACAGTAGCCCACTCCGTCCTGGATATGATCTGCCAGTGCATTCCTGATACTGTCCGGCAGTCCAAAGCCAAAGGTCGCAGGATTGCCTGTGTTAAGCTTTAATATATTCCGGCCCTCCTCCTGCAGTTTCATTGCCTCTACAAATAAAGGCCCTCTGATGTCTGAATGCACATTTTCCATCCTTTTTGCTCTTATAATCTCTTTCATACTCTTCCCCGTCCTTTATCATATTTTCAATTTTGTTTTCGTTTTCTTAACTTGCCTTTATCATACTCCTGAGTTACAATATACTCAAATACCTATAATTGTATAATTATTATATTGTTTTTCCTATAAGGAGGATGAAATGTTTAAAGGGAAAAAATATGTCTATGAAGTGTACAGAGAAAAAAGTTTTTCCAAAGCCGCACAGAACCTGTATATCAGTCAGCCCTCACTTAGTGCGCGCATCAAACAGATCGAAGAGCAGATCGGAGAGCCTCTTTTTGACAGAAGTACAAGCCCCCTGCAGCTCACAGAGATCGGAAAAGTCTATATAGAAGCCGCAGAAGAGATCTTCCAGATCGAACAGCGGGTAGAAAATTATATCAACAACCTGACTACATTGAAAACCGGCCGCCTGTCCATCGGCGCCAGCAACCTTTTTGCCGCCTATGTTGTCCCCCAGCTCCTCACACAATTTAAGCGGAAGTTCCCGGACATCCACATCCAGATCACCGAGGGGAACACCTCCCAGCTTGAGGCTCTGCTCAGCAACAACTCCCTGGACTTTGTGATCGACAATTACCGCTATGACAATACCTTGTACAATAAACAGCCCTACTGCCGGGAAAATATTCTCCTCGCAGTCCCGAAGCATTTTTCTGTCCATAATAAGCTCACAGGATACCAGCTCTCCCATGACAACGTAAAAAATAAGAGCTATCTGAGCGACTCCTACCCGGCGGTTCCCCTCCGGGCATTTTCCGAACTGCCATTTATTATGCTGATGCCGGGAAACGACACCCGCCTCCGGGGAGACAGGCTGTGCAGGGACGCCGGCTTCCACCCGAATATCATCCTGGAGTTCAACCAGCAGTCCACCGCCTACATGGCCGCCTCCACCCAGCTCGGGGCTACCTTTATCAGCGACATTCTGGTAAGCCAGCTGCCTTCCTTTGAAAATCTTGTCTATTATAAGCTGGATGGAGAGGACGCACGAAGGGACGTATTTTTTTACTATAAGAATCATAAATACAAGACAAGGGTCATGGAGGAATTTCTCTCTATGATGGATGAATATAACCGGAAATAAAACTTACTGCCGTTTCCACCGGCGTAGGTTTTATTTCGGACAGGAAGAATCGTAAAATCAGTCATCAGTTAATCACCCCGCTTCATTACGTTTATACAACTGCCTCAATCAAACGCTTTCCACCTATTTCAAGTTCTTTCAGCCCGATTTGTTTTTTCTGATTGAAGCAAAAACTAAGCATATACCCTGTCTGCAGTCCATAGTCTTCCAGATATTCTGCCACCTGCTGTTCACCGCGGGTATGATATTCATTTCCCCGCCATATCTTTGTCTCGATCACAAACTGCTCACCCCGGTAATCCACGACAATATCCGTCCTTCCAAGGCTTCTTGTACGCGCTTCTATATAGTAATTTCCTGTTCCATTTATAATCGGACGCAGATAAAGAAGAAAATACCGCCGCCCTTCTTCCTCCAGAAAGGTTTCCTTTTGATTTCCATACAGGTCATGAAAATGCAGGACAAACTTCTCCAGGATCTTTCTCATATTCAAATGTCCGTCCTGAATAAACATATTTCTATCCAAAAGAGAAGCTGTATACATCTCAGAAGATTTCAATTCATCCATTGACAGAAAATGATTATACAGCAGCGTATCAAAAATACGGTTTGCCGGTATGACCTTTCCATCCGCATTCTTCACAAATCCAAACATAACCGCAAGTCCGATCACCGGATTCGTGGGATTATATGAAATAGGTTTGCCAAAAAAAAGCAATTCTTTTAACATCTGTTCCAGTTCCGGATAATCTGCCAACTTGCCAATCAATGACTCAAACAGCGTGTTGGTATCTACCAGCAGCATTCGCACCGCCTCCAGAAATCCTTCCTCTGTCCAGGCTGCCTTCGTTGTCTTTTCATCCGCACCGCCGATCCTTTCATCCATCAGCTGACACAGCCTGGATACCAGATAAGGATACCCTGATGTATAATTATGCAGAAGCTCCGCCATTTTAGACGTGTCCATTCCTGTCTGATGGTCTGCTTCATATTCTTCCAGCATACCTTTAATCCCTGCCTGCGACAGGCTCATATCCACTG
>CANSCI010000026.1 GCA_947645355.1 uncultured Dorea sp.
CCCTCGCCCGGACACTGCGAGATACAAAATTCCCTCCTCCAGATAGGCTGTCCCCCGCAGCCTGAAGGAGAATCCCAGCTCCTTAAGCCGGCACTGGATCCGGTGCCGGTAGATCCCCGTCCGGTATTCTTCCTTATCCTCCTTCAGCATCACAGTTCCAGAAGTGCGCCTTTTCCTGTAAGGGACACAGATTTCAATAATTGACAGCGGAATATCCAGCATATTGTGAATCGCGCTTTTCGAGCAGATATAATCTGCACCCATCTGTCTCAACGGGTCGTACATCTGCCTGGAGATCACATTTGTGACCACCTCCACAAACGGCTTCTCAATATTCAGCATCTGAAGCTTTTCCAACAGCAGTATCCCGCTTCCGTTCTGGATCTCAAGATCCAGAATCAATGCATCTACCGGAATCTCCTTAAGCATTTCCAGAGCCTCTTTCTCATCACTGCTCTCTGCCGCCAGGCAGAGCATCCTGTGCCTTTCCATCAACCTGCGGTACTCATCCCTCGCTTCCATTTCATCTACAATCATTACTTTTACATCTGCCTGCTCCATATTTCATATCCTACTTCCCACTTTCCAGAAGGACATCAAGCATACGGTATATCATCTTTTGCCGCTCTCTGCTCACGCGCTCCAGGCGATTGACATATTCAGACATCCGAATCTGATACCCATGCTCCATCACACCGGATAACAATTCATCTGCCGAGGCTCCCAATACATTGGCTATTATAACAAATGTCTCAAGCCTTGGGATCTTCTCCCCCCGTTCAATCATCCCTATGTACGCAATACTGAGATCGGTTTTTTCTGCCAGGTCTTCTTGGCGCCAGCTTCTCTCAAGCCTTTTTCTACGTATACACTTGCCTATATCCTTCAAATCCATAAGCAGACCTCCATTGACCGTTTCAACCTATTCATAAGTATAGGTTCTCCGGCCTGGATTATACAGCAGCTGCAAGTATCTGACCTATACCGCTAGTTATGATTGTAGCAAAAAAAATATTATTTTTTGCCACGAAAAAGCACCTTGCCTGTAAACAAGGTGCTTTTTTGCAACATCTGATTTTCATTTGAAACCGTCCCGCCTGTGTCTAAGGTGCCAGCACATTACTCTCCCCACGGAAGTGCATGATGTTCCGCCCTGCTGTCCCTCAGCATCAATTCATTTACTGCCTCCCCTGGATCCTTTCCGGCAAACAGAACCTCATTGACCTTGTTAATGATCGGAAGGTCAACGCCGTACTTCTTCCCCAGCTTTTCTGCTGCCTTGGCAGAATACACTCCCTCCACCACCATCTGGACCTCCTCCATAGCCTCTTCCATGGATTTGCCCTGTCCCATCAGATAGCCGGCCCTCCGGTTGCGGCTGTGGACGCTGGCGCAGGTCACGATCAGATCCCCGATCCCTGTAAGCCCGGTAAAACTCTCGATGGCGCCGCCCATCTTCACCCCGAGCCTTGCGATCTCAGCGATCCCGCGGGTAATCAAAGCCGCCTTCGTGTTGTCCCCATAGCCCATACCATCTGCAATTCCTGCAGCAAGGGCAATGACATTTTTCAGGGAACCGCCAAGTTCCATGCCCAGCATATCCGGGCTTGTATATACACGGAACACTTCATTCATGAACATTTCCTGGAGATAAACGGCGGTTTTCTCCGTCTTTGCCCCAATGACCACCGTCGTCGGGAGCCCTCTGCCCACCTCCTCCGCATGGCTCGGACCAGACAGTACAGCTACATCTGCCTGCGGGATTTCCTGTTCGATCTGCTGCGACAGTGTCATAAGAGTATCTTCCTCGATCCCCTTGGCTACATCCACAATGA
Organism: uncultured Dorea sp.; assembly: GCA_947645355.1. Lineage (GTDB taxonomy): Bacteria > Bacillota > Clostridia > Lachnospirales > Lachnospiraceae > Dorea_D. The sequence goes on from CANSCI010000026.1 coordinate 1,836, forward strand.
TCTGTCCCTCAGAAATCAGATCTGTCATCCTACGTGCCGTCCCCCGTGTAAATTTAGAAGGCACTGCCAGCACCAGAAAATCTTTGCCGATGACCGCTGTTTCTATATCCGTGGTAAAAGCCATGCCATCCGGAATCCTTACCCCCGGAAGCTTGCTCTTGTGTTCCCTTTCTGTAGAAAGCATATTTACTTCCTCTTCACTGATAGACCACACGGTTACATCGTGCCCGTTTTTGTTAAGCAGAAGCGCCAAAGCAGTTCCCCAGCTTCCTGCACCTATCACACCTACATTTGCCATAGTACTTCCTCCTGATCTGAAATATTATTTTTTACCGACACTTAGTTTGTTCTCTGTGCCGGATAATAACCTCTTAATGTTTGCCCTGTGCTTGTAAAAGGCAAGCAGCATCAAAAATGCGGCAATCGCGTACATTTCATACAAATGTCCGGCCTCCATGCCGAATCTCCCCATCTGGCCATATACAATAATCTCCACGAGATAAATAACCACCACCACAAGAGAGCCCAGAGACACGTAACGCGTGATCCCCACTACACATACAAACGCCGCAAGGCAGATCAATACCATCCAGACATTTAACGTACTGACAAGCAGCCCTGCCGTTGCGGCAATTCCCTTGCCGCCCTTAAATCCCAGATAAAACGGAAAATTATGCCCCAGGATGACCCCCATTCCGGTGTACATCGTAAGAAGCGGGAAGATATCCCTGTATCCTTTTCCATAGATCAGATAAACGACCACAACTGCAAATACACATTTAAAACAGTCTCCGAGAAACGTAACTGCTCCGGCTTTCCACCCCATCGTCCGCAAGGCGTTGGTGGTCCCTGCATTGCCGCTTCCCTCCTTGCGGATATCCACATGGTTTGCCTTCCCGTAGATGTATCCGGTCTGGAATAATCCAAATACGTATCCAATCAGCACACATATGATACGTTCCATAGCTACCGATCCTTCTCCTTTCTCTCCCGTATAAAAAATTTAAGGGATGTTCCCCTGAACCCGAATGCCTCCCGGATCTTATTTTCCAGATACCTTGTATATGAAAAATGCATCAGTTCCTTGTCATTGACAAAAATGACAAAAGTCGGCGGCTTCACAGACACCTGTGTAATGTAGTAAAGCTTCAGCCGTTTTCCCTTATCGGACGGCGGCTGCTGCATGGCCGCCGCCTCAGACATAATCTCGTTCAATACCCCGGTGGCTACGCGGAGCGTCTGATTTTCAATAACCATGTCAATCATGTCATACAGTCTGGGAAGCCTCTGCCCGGTCTGGGCCGAGACATACATGATCTCCGCATAAGGCATGAAAGAAAGGACTCTGCGCACCTCACTTTCATATTCCCGCATGGTTCTGTCATTTTTCTCAATGGCATCCCACTTATTGACTACCACGATAATCCCCTTGCCGCGCTCATGGGCGATCCCTGCGATCTTGGCATCCTGTTCGGTTACACCCTCCACGGCGTCGATCACGATCAGAACTACATCCGCCCGCTCCACCGCTGTCACTGTACGGATAATGCTGTAGCGCTCCAGTTCCTCCTTAATCCTGCTCTTTCGCCTGAGCCCTGCCGTATCAATAAATACATATTCCTTTCCATTGTGAACAATGTCCGTGTCAATGGCGTCCCGCGTAGTCCCGGCAATATCCGACACAATGACCCGCTCCTCTCCCAGAAGCTTATTGATGATCGAAGACTTTCCTACATTGGGCTTTCCTACAATGGCAACCCGCGGCCGCTCATCCTCTTCCTCCTCCCCGGATCTCTCCGGGAAATATTCCGCCACTGCTTCCAGCATGTCACCGATCCCCAGCCTTGAGGACGCGGATACCGGAAGGGGATCTCCGATCCCCAGATTATAAAACTCATACACATCCGGCATAAATTTATCAAAATTGTCTACCTTATTCACCACAAGGACTACCGGCTTTCCGGAGCGCCTGAGCATATCCGCCACCTTGGAGTCTGCATCTACAAGCCCCTGCCTGACATCTGTAAGAAATACGATCACATCCGCCGTATCAATGGCGATCTGCGCCTGCTCCCGCATCTGGGACAGAATAATATCCTTACTCTCCGGCTCGATACCTCCCGTGTCAATCAATGTAAATTCTTTGTCAAGCCAGCCGGCATCCGCGTAGATCCTATCCCGGGTCACCCCGGGGGTATCCTTTACAATGGAGATCTTCTCCCCTGCAAGCACATTAAAAAGCGTCGACTTTCCTACATTCGGCCTTCCTACGATGGCCACTACTGGTTTACTCATCTTCTATCTCCTGTACGATCCTTCTGATTCATCACCTAAAATTGCTTCTATAAAATCCTGTCCGCTTGATTTTACAATATCTGCACGCACTTGTAAAGCATCTTTCACATCTGCAAGCGTCACATCATCCAGAAAAACCTCTTCTCCGCTGCGGAACATATTGCACGGGAGAAGAAGCCTCTCCCCAAGCGGGCGGCCTTCAAGCTGCCGGATCAGATCCTTTCCGGTGATAAGCCCGGACACGGTGATCAGTTCCCCGAAAAAATCATTGCGGATGCCGTACACATGAACCCGGCAGTTCGGATATTTCTCTGCCAGACGCCCGGCAAGCTTTCTGATATACGGATACACAAGAAGTCCGGTGGCAATGGACACTTCCCTCACTTTATCATCCCCGGGAAACTCCTCATAGGCCTCTTCAAACTCATTTTCCAGAAGTCTGAGCATCCCTACGCCGTTTTCCAGCTGCAGATATCCGTCATACTGCTCCTCCTCAGGCATCTTGCGGCCGGCAAGGATATACCATTCGTCTCCCCCATGGATAAAATGTACTCCGTGCTCCTCGTATGCCTTCTGCTGCCACTTATGAATAATCCGAAGCACCTCTTCGGCATCCTCCCTGGTAAAAGGCTTTAGGGGTTCAAGCCCTTCCCGGTACTTAGTCAGGCCTACCGGAACCACCGAGACACTCTGAAGATACGGCAGATATCGCATCAGGCTGCGGATGCTATGCTCCAATTCCTCACCGTCATTGATCCCCTTGCACAGCACGATCTGCCCGTTCATGGCTACGCCGGCTTCAAAGAGCCTGTCCACTTTCTTGAGAGCCTCCCCGGCAAACCGGTTGTGGAGCATCCGGCACCGAAGCTCTGGATTCATAGTGTGAAAAGAAATATTAATAGGTTCCAGGCGGTACCGGATGATCCGGTCAATGTCATGGCCGCTCATATTAGTAAGCGTCACATAATTCCCCTGCAGAAAAGAAAGCCTGGAATCATCATCTTTAAAATAAAGAGTCTCGCGCATCCCCTGCGGCATCTGGTCAATAAAGCAGAACATGCATTTATTTCTGCAGGACCGGTACTCATCCATCAGCCCCTGCTCGAACTCAATGCCAAGATCCTCCTCATACTCCTTCTCAATCTCCAGTTCCCATTCCTCGCCGTCCGGCTTCTCAATGAGAACTGTAAGGAATTCATCGTTCACCAGAAAATGATAATCAAACACATCCTCGATCTCACTGCCGTTGATGGATATAAGCCTGTCCCCGGCTTCGATCTCCAATTCCTGTGCGATGCTTCCGGGCAATACCCCCTTAATGATATGCGTATGCTCCATACAACCTCCCGCTCCCTTCCAGATGAATTCCCCCTCGGTCAAGTACACCCATTCTTACGGACTCTGCAATTCATGCAATACCCTGAGTGGACAGTAACATTATAACGTAGATATTCAAAATAGTCCAACCTAAAGATTGACCTTTCACTGTAAATAATGATATAACTAATTATAGACAAGATATTCAAAAATATTTTCAGGAGATTTTTTATGCCAAACATTACGTTAATGGAATCGGCGCTCCCAGCTGCGCCGCTTAAGATCGCAGCCCTTGACAGCTGCATTGAGATGGGGAAACGAATCAACGATTACATTGTATCCTTCCGTCAGGAAACCTTAAAAAAATCCTTAGATTCTCCCCTCTTTTCTTCCTACCAGTGCGATAATTATCTGGTAGAGTGCCACTGCCCGCGTTTTGGGACCGGTGAGGCAAAGGGGAGCCTCTGCTCTTCTGTGCGAGGGAAGGATCTCTTTGTCATGGTAGATGTGTGCAACTACAGCCTTACCTATACCGTAAACGGACATCTCAATCACATGTCCCCCGACGATCATTATCAGGACCTCAAGCGTGTAATCTCGGCCGCAAACGGCAAAGCACACCGCCTGAACGTAATCATGCCTTTCTTATATGAAAGCCGGCAGCACAAACGGACGAAACGGGAGTCCTTAGACTGTGCCCTTGCCCTCCAGGAACTGGTAGATATGGGCGTCGACAACATTATTACCTTCGACGCACACGACCCCCGGGTACAAAATGCCATCCCTCTTTACGGATTTGACAGCTTCAATCCCCCTTATCAGTTTATGAAGGCGCTTCTCCGAGCCGAGCCGGATCTTCTTGTGGACAAAGAGCACCTTATGATCGTAAGCCCGGATGAGGGCGCTATGCACCGCGCCGTATATTTTTCCAATGTTCTCGGCGTAAATATGGGAATGTTCTACAAGCGCCGTGATTATTCTACGATCATAAACGGCAAGAACCCTATTGTCGCACATGAATTCCTGGGGGATGACATTCAGGGGAAGCATGTGATCATCATTGACGATATGATATCCTCCGGGGAAAGCATGCTGGATGTGGCAAAGCAGATTAAGGAAAGAGGCGCAAAGCGCGTCTTCGTCTGCACATCCTTCGGTCTGTTCACCGAGGGCTTTGACATGTTCGACGACTATTATGAAAAAGGATACATCGACCGTGTCATTACAACCAACCTTACTTATCTTCCGCCGGAAGCAACGGACAAGCCCTATTTCGTCATTGCAGACATGAGCAAATTTATTGCGCTGATTATTGATTCCCTGAACCATGACATCACGCTGAGCTCTGTCATGAACCCTACGGACAAGATCCACCGGCTTCTTGAGCGGCACAACAGCAAATAAGAAGTTTAAGGACAGATATGCGGCAATGCCCGCAAAAGCCCGTGCCGCAAACGGATTTCCATCTGCGGCACGGGCTTTATTTTTCTTGCCGTTACTCTTTTCAACACTTTAAAAATCTGTATACTTCTCTCCACTCTCAAGCGTAATCCCTTTCGCTGCCGCCATCTCCGAGACATTCACAAGCTGGAATCCTGCCTCCTGCAGCTTCGGTATCAACTCCAGCGCGGCATCTATCGTCTCCGGGTGGATATCATGCATCAGAATAATATCCCCGTCCTTGACCTTCCCCATCACATGGTCAATCGTTGCCTTCGCATCTCTTGTCTTCCAGTCCAGCGTATCTATATTCCACAGAATCATCGGCAGCCCTACATTTTCCTTCATAGCCCCTCCGACAGAACCATAAGGCGGCCGCATAACCGTCGCACCGCTTCCTGTAATCTCGCTGATCTTATTGTTGGTACCGTCTACCTGCTGTTTCTCTCCGGCAGCATCAAGCTTCGCCAGATTCTTATGACTGTATGAGTGGTTTCCGAGTTCGCAGCCCAGTTCCTTCATCCGCTGCACTTCTGCTTTATAGGACGCTACCTTCTGCCCCAGCATAAAGAATGTAGCATGGGCATTATATTTCTCAAGCTGGTTTAAAAGTTCTCCGGTCCTGTTCCCCGGCCCATCGTCAAAGGTAAGCGCCACCATAGGCTTATTTGGATCGATGGTACTTTCTTTTTTGGAAATCAACTTTCCATCTGCATCAAACACACACTGTGTAAGTCCGATATTTATCTCTCCGGTAGCCATTCTTCCGTCTTCCCTGAAATAATAGGTCACTCCGCCCAGTTCCTGCCAGCCCACAAGGGCGGCTCCATTCTCACTCAGAAAATAATAATCCGAATCCTTCTTCTGCCAGCCGGTCTGCATTTTTCCGCCTGCATCAAAACAATAAACTGCACCGGCAATGGTCTGCCAGCCGGTCACTTTATTCTTATCCTGACCGAAATAATATGTATTTCCGCGGGAAACAACAAAATCCTCCGTCACATATGTACCGTCGTAACGCCTGAACTGATTGTTCTGCCAGTAGCCCACCGGATTTTTCACCGTAATCTTCCCGTCCCTGACATGCAGCTGCACACGGTCTTCCCACTCTTTCCGAAGCTTCGCCTCAAGCTTTTTACTGATGCCGGCCTTGATGCTGTAGATTCCTTCCACCCCTGGATCTGCATCACTTGTGAGTGTAATCTGAATCAGATTTTCCAGATCCTCTGCAAGATCCCCTGCCGTATATCTCGGTTCCCGGTCAAGTACAGCCTTCTCATTGCCTTCTATCGTCACCTTCGTCTGCAGCGCGGGCAGTTCTTCCCCCTGCAGGATCTCTATATCCACCGCTTCTACCGTAATCTGAACTGCCTGGTCAAATGCACCCGCAATCAGGCAAATGAAAAAAAACGTGGCACAGGCTGCCGCAAGTGCAATAAGCTTCCACCAAAGGCTCCTTTTTTTTCTTCCGCCACGTTTTCTCTTTTTATATACTTCGATTCTCTTCATTGCGTTCGTCTCCCCTTATAATAAACAGTTCCTCCCCTTCTGTTTATTATAACGTATTTCGACATTTTTCGCAACAAAGCAGTACGGTTTTACCGTAAACCGATATTTACTACATTCCTGTTCAATCCCGGCCTACGAAAGCACCCGGATCTTAAGTACCTCACCTACTGTACGCAGTTCGTCTATCACTCCTGCCGGCACTGGAGAATCAATGTCGATCATGGTATATGCATATTTTCCTTTACTTTTATTAGTAAGATCTGCAATATTCATATTGTCCGCAGCAAGGATCTTTGTAAACTGGCCGATCATATTCGGCACATTGTGATGAAGCAGCAAAATCCTGGTATTCTCTCCCCTGAGACCCATATCGCAGTCCGGATAGTTCACAGAATTGCGGATATTTCCGTTTTCCAGATAATTCCTCAACTCCTTCACGGCCATCACAGCGCAGTTATCCTCCGACTCCTCCGTAGAAGCTCCCAGATGAGGAATCACAATTGCACCCTTGACCCCGGCAATGACCGGCGTCGGGAAATCCGTCACATAATGTCTTACCTGTCCTGTCACAAGGGCATCTACCATTGCCTCTTCATCTACCAGAAGATCTCTTGCAAAATTAAGGACTACAACGCCTTTCTTCATCAGGCCGATGGAATTTTTGTTGATCATTCCCTGTGTGTGTGCCGTCGCAGGCACATGGATGGTAATATAATCACAATCCTTATACAGTTCATCCACAGTCTTGGCATGATGGATATTTCTCGACAGTCTCCAGGCAGAGTCCACGGATACATATGGGTCGTACCCGTACACATCCATCCCCATATGCATGGCCGTATTGGCAACCAAAACACCGATAGCCCCAAGGCCGATTACGCCCAGCTTTTTCCCCTCCAGTTCACAGCCGGCAAACTGCTTTTTCGCTTTCTCAGCATCCCTGGCAATATTGCCGTCCTCTTCGTTTTCCTGCACCCAGTTAATACCGCCGATAATATCCCTGGACGCCAGAAGCATCCCGGCGATCACCAGTTCCTTCACCCCGTTGGCATTGGCTCCGGGTGTGTTAAACACCACGATTCCTTTCTCCGCACATTTCTCCAGCGGAATATTATTGACGCCTGCCCCGGCTCTGGCGACCGCCTTCAATTCTGTACCAAACTCCATCCCATGCATATCCGCACTTCTCACTACAATAGCATCTGCTTTCTCCGGCGTGCTGGCCGGAACGTAATCTTCTGCAAATTTTTCCAACCCTACGTCAGAGATCGGGTTTAAGCAATGATATTTATACATGACTACACATTCTCCTCTTCAAACTTCCTCATAAATGCCGCCAATGCCTCCACGCCCTCTGCCGGCATTGCGTTGTAGATGCTTGCCCGCATCCCGCCCACGCTCCGGTGTCCCTTCAGATTCTCAAATCCCGCCTTCTTTGCCTCTTTGACAAATTCAGCGTCCAGTTCGTCATTGCCTGTCACAAACGGCACGTTCATAAGAGAACGATCCTTTTTGGCAGCCGTACCCTTAAACAGACGGCTCTGATCCAGATAATCATACAAAAGACGGGCTTTTTTCTCGTTGTATTCTTTCATGGCCGAAAGCCCTCCCTGCTTCTTGAGCCATTTGAATACCTTGCCGCAGATGTAGATCCCGTAGGCCGGCGGCGTATTATACAGAGACCTTGCATCCATATGCGTCTTATACTTTAACATGGTAGGAGTACCCGGTAATACCTCGTCTGTAATCAGATCCTCACGGATAATTACGATCACCACTCCGGCAGGCCCGATATTCTTCTGAACGCCCCCGTAGATCACACCATACCTTTTTACGTCCACAGGCTCAGACAAAAAACAGGAGGATACGTCCGCCACCAGAGTCTTGCCCTTGGTGTTCGGAAGCTCTTTGAATTTCGTTCCGTAAATGGTGTTGTTCTCGCAGATATATACATAATCGGCATTTTCTGACACCGGAAGATCCATACAATCCGGAATATAGGAAAAATTCTCATCCTCTGAGGACGCGATCACATTTACAGTACCGTATTTTTTTGCCTCTGCCGCCGCCTTTTTCGCCCACTGGCCAGTCACGATATAATCAGCCGCACCATGTTTCATAAGGTTCATTGGAATCATGGCAAACTGCTGGGAAGCCCCTCCCTGTAAAAATAATACTTTATAATTGGCGGGAATATCCATCAACTCCCGAAGGTCGGACTCCGCGGTCTCTATAATCTCCTGGAACGCCCGGGAGCGATGACTCATTTCCATCACTGACATGCCGCTGCCGTTGTAGTCTAACATCTCATCTGCTGCCTCTCGCAGCACCTCCTCCGGCAAAACTGCCGGACCTGCTGAAAAATTGTACACTCTGCCCATTGTTGTCCCTCCGATTTTCTATTACTGCTGTCTTCTGTTGCTGCTGCCATCTGCGGCCGCTTTCCTTTGCTCTTACTGCCTCGCTTCCAGATCCTTTTCATCAAATGCCTCGCTGATAGCCGCTCCCGGTGCAACCATCGGCCACACTTTATCATCACAGTCGATCTGACAATCGATTACGATTGGTTTACCATAAGTTAATGCCTCTTTAAATGCCTCTCGGAATTCCCCGCGGGTGGCCGCGCGGACTCCTTTGGCGCCCATTGCCTCTGCAAGCTTCACAAAATCGACGGCATCGTTTAATACGGTTGACGAATAACGCTGCCCGTAGAACAGGTTCTGCCACTGGCGCACCATGCCCAGCACATGATTATTGATGACCACCTGGATGACCGGAATATTGTGCCGGACTGCCGTTGCCACTTCATTCATATTCATGCGGAAACACCCGTCACCTGCTATATTAACGACGGTTTTTTCCGGTTTTCCCATCTTTGCACCCAGGGACGCGCCAAGGCCGTACCCCATCGTGCCGAGACCGCCGGAGGTCAGAAGAGTCCGCGGCTGCGTGTATTTATAGAACTGCGCCGCCCACATCTGATGCTGGCCGACCTCTGTCACTACAATGGCCTCTCCCTCTGTCTGGCGATAGATCTCTTCTACCACAAAAGGTCCGGTGAGCTCTTCCGGGTGGTAGGACAACGGATAACGGTCTTTGTAATCCATAATCTGCCGAATCCACTCCGGATGACTCTGCTGTGTCAATTGCTCATTGACGGCATGCAGAACCACCTTCAGATCCCCGGTCACACTGCCGGTGATCAGCACATTTTTATCCATCTCTGCTTCATCAATATCAAACTGAAGAATCTTTGCATTTTTCGCAAATTTCTTTGCATTTCCTGTCACACGGTCACTAAAGCGCGCGCCGGCCACAATCCGCAGGTCGCATTCACTGACACCGTAGTTGGACGTCTTCGTTCCATGCATCCCAAGCATGCCGGTATACAGTGGATCTGTTCCCGGGAACGCACCCTTTCCCATAAGGGAATCTGTCACTGGGGCATCCACCTTTTTCACAAAAGTGCGAAGTTCCTCACTGGCGCCTGAAAGCACGGCCCCTCCGCCTACGAAAATATACGGCCGCTCAGATTTCTCAATCATTTTAACTGCCTTTTCTATCTCCTCCCGGCACACCTCCTTAGAAGGCTCTGTCTGCGGAATCTCTTTTCTGACATATTCTGCTTTATTTGCCGTCACATCCTTGGGGATGTCAATCAACACCGGCGCAGGCCTCCCGGATCTGGCAATGACAAACGCCTTACGGATAGTGTCCGCCAGAACATCCACATCCTTTACAATAAAGTTATGCTTGGTAATAGGCATGGTGATCCCTGCAATATCAATTTCCTGGAAGCTGTCTTTCCCAAGCAGAGACACACCTACATTGCAGGTGATCGCCACCACCGGAATGGAGTCCATATATGCGGTGGCAATACCGGTAACAAGATTAGTAGCCCCAGGTCCGCTGGTGGCAAAGCAGACGCCTACCTTCCCTGTGGCCCTTGCATACCCGTCAGCCGCATGGGCCGCCCCCTGCTCGTGGGAGGTGAGGATATGATTAATCTCGTCGCTGTGTTTATACAATTCATCGTATACATTTAAAATCGCGCCGCCGGGGTAGCCGAATACGGTGTCTACTCCCTGCTCCTTTAAACATTCAATTACGATCTGCGCTCCTGTTAACTGCATCCTTTCCAAATCTCCTATCTATCTTTCTAAGTGATTTCATTTGTACATGACATATTAGTTCTTCGGGATCTCCAGGATCGCTCCCCGGTTGCCGGATGTAACCATCGCGGCATATCTTGCAAGATAGCCTGTCGTCACCTTCGGCTCTCTTGCCGTAAAGGACTCTCGCCTCTTCGCCAGTTCTTCCTCTGAAACCGCTGCCTCAAGCTTCAGATTCGGGATGTCGATCTTGATGATATCTCCTTCTTCAATAAGGGCGATCGGACCGCCCACTGCTGCCTCCGGCGATACATGCCCAATGGAAGCTCCCCTGGAAGCTCCGCTGAAACGTCCGTCTGTGATCAGGGCAACACTGGAACCAAGCCCCATGCCTGCGATGGCAGAGGTGGGATTGAGCATTTCCCTCATACCAGGGCCGCCTTTTGGTCCCTCATAGCGGATAACTACAACATCACCGGCCACGATCTTTCCGCCCTTGATAGCGTCAATGGCATCCTCCTCACAGTCAAATACTCTTGCCGGCCCTTCATGCACCAGCATTTCCGCCACAACGGCAGAACGCTTCACAACGCTTCCGTCCGGGGCAAGGTTGCCCTTCAGCACTGCAAGGCCTCCGGTCTCTGAATACGGGTTGTCGATCGGGCGAATCACCTCCGGGTTCAGATTAACAGCGTTTTCAATATTTTCACCTACGGTCTTCCCGGTAACCGTCATACAGTCTGTATGGAGCAGATTCTTCTTATTCAGCTCGTTCATCACCGCATATACTCCCCCGGCCTCGTTCAGATCTTCCATATAGGTAGGGCCGGCCGGTGCAAGATGACAGAGGTTCGGTGTCTTCTCACTGATACCGTTTGCAAAATCAATCTCAAAATCCATGCCGATCTCATGAGCAATTGCCGGCAGATGCAGCATGCTGTTCGTAGAACAGCCCAGTGCCATATCGACTGTCAGAGCATTTAAAATGGCATCCTCCGTCATAATGTCCCTCGGCCGTATATTTTTCTCCCACAGTTCCATAACCTTCATGCCCGCGTGCTTCGCCAGCCGGATCCTCTCAGAATAGACAGCCGGGATCGTACCGTTTCCGCCAAGCCCCATGCCCAGAACCTCCGTCAGGCAGTTCATACTGTTGGCCGTGTACATGCCGGAGCAAGAACCGCAGGTGGGACATGTTTTATTTTCAAATTCCAGAAGTTCTTCATCAGACAGGGTTCCCGCCGCATTGGCTCCTACTGCCTCAAACATACTGGACAGACTCGTCTTCTTTCCCTGCACGCGGCCCGCAAGCATCGGTCCGCCGCTGACAAAGATCGTCGGAACATTGATCCTGGCCGCCGCCATCAGAAGTCCCGGAACATTTTTATCACAGTTCGGCACCATAACAAGAGCATCAAACTGATGTGCCAGCGCCATTGCCTCTGTAGAGTCCGCAATCAGATCCCTGGTAACCAGAGAATATTTCATGCCGATATGCCCCATGGCAATTCCGTCGCACACGGCGATTGCCGGGAATACGATCGGCGTTCCGCCTGCCATGGCAACTCCCTGCTTTACCGCATCCACAATCTTATCCAGGTTCATATGACCCGGAACAATCTCATTGTAGGAGCTTACAATACCTACCAGAGGTCTGTCCATCTCCTCCTTTGTAAGACCCAACGCGTTCATCAACGAACGGTGGGGCGCCTGCTGCTTCCCCTTTGTTACTGTATCACTTCTCATATCACTACCTCCTGAGGACGTAGTAAAGTTTAATTTTACTACGTCCCAAATTATACTTTGTGGTGTACCTTTTTGATGTTTGACCTGTACCCAAACGACTTTTGACCTGTACCTAAATGAAGCTTGCGATCAAATCCCCCATTTTTGCAGTCCCGACCTGCGTCTTTCCTTCTGACATAATATCAATCGTGCGATAGCCTTCTTTGAGCACTTTCGCAACTGCCTGTTCAACCGCATCCGCCTCTTTATCCAGATCGAAACTGAACCGGAGCATCATTGCCGCCGAAAGAATCGTTGCGATCGGATTGGCAATCCCTTTTCCTGCAATGTCCGGCGCAGAACCGCCGCTGGGCTCATAGAGGCCGAATCTGGTCTCATTCAGGCTTGCGCTCGCCAGCATCCCGATGGATCCGGTCACCATGCTTGCCTCATCGGACAGGATATCTCCGAACATATTCTCCGTCAGCACCACATCAAACTGCCTTGGATCCTTCACAAGCTGCATGGCACAGTTATCCACCAGCATATGCTCCAAAGTCACCTCCGGATAATCTGCCGCCACTTCCTCCACGACCTTTCTCCACAGTCTGGAAGAGTCAAGCACATTTGCCTTATCTACGCTGGTCACTTTTCTCCGGCGCTTCATGGCAATATCAAATCCGCGCTTTGCAATCCTGCGGATCTCATTTTCATTATATGTAAGAGAATCATACGCCGTCAGCACTCCATTTTCTTCCACGGTCCTGCGTTCTCCGAAATAAAGACCTCCCGTCAGTTCCCTCATGATCATCAGGTCAAACCCGCCCTCCGTGATGTCTTCTTTCAGCGGACAGGCGCCCTTAAGCTCATCATACAGGATGGCCGGCCGCAAATTGGCAAACAAGTTCAATGCCTTGCGGATCCCAAGAAGCCCTGCCTCCGGCCTCTTGGACGGTTCCAGCCGGTACCACGGCGATGTCTTTGCATCTCCGCCGATGGAGCCCATCAGCACTGCTTCACATTCCTTTGCCTTTGCAATTGTCTCATCTGTGAGCGGCACGCCGTGTACATCAATAGAAGCCCCCCCTAACAGCAGCTGTGTGTAATGACAAGTATGTCCATATACCTGTGCAATTTTATCCAGGACTTTTACGGCTTCCGTCACAATCTCAGGCCCTATGCCGTCTCCTTTAATCACTCCGATCTTCAAATTCATACATCTCTTCCTTCCTTACAAAAAATCTATAGCATCTATAATATCCTATTTTAATGTATGTTTCAAGGATTTTCTCACTCTGACTCCCTCCCTGCCCCTCCTCTTCCCCTTGATATTTCTCTGCTCATACCCATAATGGCCATGGATCAAACACATCGGCCTTGAACCTGCTCCGCGCAGAAAGAGCCGCAGGCTCAGACGATTTCCCATCTGTACCTGCGGCTCCTTCCCTGGAATTTTTCTTACCGATTCCTGATATATTCCGACACATCCGTCTCAAGCACGATCTTCCGGATCGGCAGGATCTGTTTTGGGGAGACGGAAAGCTCATCTACCCCCATGGCCAGAAATTCCCTGGTCAGTTGAAGGTCTGCCTCCAGCTCCCCGCAGATTCCCGCCCAGATCCCTGCCTTATGGGCATTCTCTGTAACCATGCGGATCATCTCTAGAACTGCAGGATGATGGCTGTCATAAAACTCATCAAGCTTCGGGTTCTGACGGTCGATGGCCAGCGTATACTGCGTCAGGTCGTTTGTCCCAATGCTGAAGAAATCCACTTCTTTTGCAAGTTCCCCACTGATCATAACAGAGGCCGGCGTCTCAATCATCACGCCCTGGTCCGGATTCCCATATTCGATGCACTGCTCTTCCAGCTCCTTTTTTACCTCCTCCACGATCTCCTTAATCCTGCGTATCTCCCACAGACTGGTGATCATCGGGTACATCACCGCAATATTTCCAAATGCACTGGCACGCAGAAGCGCTCTCAGCTGGGTTTTGAAGATCTCAGGCCGGGTCAGGCAGATACGGATCGCCCTGCATCCCAGAGCCGGGTTCTCCTCCGCCTCCATCTTAAAATAGTCACACTTCTTATCCGCCCCGATATCCAGCGTACGGATAATCACTCTCTTGCCCGCCATTGTCTCCGCCACTTTTTTGTAGATCTGAAACTGCTCCTCCTCGTCAGGAAAATCATCAGCCTCCAGATAGATGAACTCGCTCCGGAACAATCCGATCCCCCCTGCGTCATTCTGGATGACCATGGCCAAGTCCTTAATATTACCTATATTGGCGTAGAGCATGACTTCCTGACCATCCAGGGTAATATTTTTTTTGCCCTTCAGAGTCTGCAGAAGCCTTTTCTTTTCTTCTTCCTTGTTCTTTCGTTCCAGCATTTCCGCGACCGTGTCCTCATCCGGCTCCACATAGATACATCCGTTTGCCCCGTCCACGATCGCAAGTTTCCCATCCACGATTCCATCCAGAGGAATATCCGTCCCCACCAGCGCAGGGATTCCCATAGTGCGTGCCAGAATTGCCGTATGAGAATTTAAAGACCCGTGCACCGTTACAAAGGACAGGACTTTATCCTTATCCATCTGCACAGTTTCAGAAGGCGCAAGGTCATCAGCCAGCACAATCACCGGTTCCTCTCCCTGAATGCCTCCTGTGCCTTTTCCGCTCAGCACAGCCAGAAGCCGTTCTGAAATATCCTTTACATCCGCCGCACGCCCCCGCATGTATTCATCGTCCATCGCTGCAAACACCTGCGCAAAATTTTCTCCGGTCACGGCCACTGCATACTCTGCATTCACCTCCTGCAGCTCGATAATATTTTCCACCGACTCTATAAAATCATCATCCTCCAGCATCATCTGATGCACTTCAAAAACTGCTGCATTGTGCTCCCCTACCTCTTTCAGAGCCTTCTCATACAATGCTCTCAGCTGCTCCATTGCCGTCTCGGACGCGCTGTGGTAACGATCCTTTTCTTTCTGTGTATCTTCCACCTTCACCCGTCTGACCTGCTGTTCGTCTTTTTGGTAAACACAGATCTTTCCGACAGCCGTCCCGCCAAATACACTTTTTCCTTTATAAACCCGCATATATTTTTCCCTTCTTTTACTGCTGCCCGGTGCGCCTTCGCCCGGCACACCGGGCAGCTTTTTCACAGAATTACAGATTCCTCTCCATAAACTCCCTGATACCTGCAAATGCTTCGTCCTCATCCTCTCCATCAAGCGTAATCGTTACCTCATTTCCGCTCTTTACGGCAAGACCCATAATCCCGAAGATCTTTTTGCAGTCTCCGCTCTTCCCGTCCTTGGTAAGCTTAATGCTGCATTTGTAGCTTTTTGCCGCCTTCACAAGCTCCCCGGCCGGACGTGCATGGATCCCTTCCGGGTCTGTAATTATATATGTAAATTCTTTCATTATAAAATCCTCCTCTTTCTCTGCTCTTTTTTATTCTCTATGACTGCTTTACAATTTCACATCTTGCGTATACTTCATCTACCTCCGCTTTCGTCGCCAGATTTTCCGAAAATGCACTGGCACTTCCGGCTGACACTCCCATACGGAATGCATGGCTGTAATCCCCGCTCTCCAGCCAGCCGGCCACAAAGCCGGCCACCATAGAATCCCCGGCTCCCACCGAATTTTTCAACGTGCCCTCGGGCGCTTTTGCCAGATAAACCCCGCCGTCTTCACTGACCAGCACGGCCCCCCGGCCTCCCATAGAAACCAGGACATTTTCTGCCCCCATCTCCCGAAGCTTTTTCACATAGGGAACAACCTGCTCCCCGGAGGTAATTTTAACCCCGAAAAGCTCTCCTAACTCATGGTTATTAGGTTTAATCAGAAACGGACGGTACTCCAGCACATTCGTCAGCAATTCTCCTGTCGCATCTACCACCGCCCGGATCTTTTTCCCCTGCAGGCGTTTCAGAATATCACTGTAAATTGCATCCGGAAGTGATTTCGGGATATTGCCCGCCAGTATCAGCGTATCCCCCTCCTTCAGATGATCAAGCTGGTCTAAAAGCTTAGACAGCTGATCCTTTTTAATCTCCGGCCCCATGCCGTTGATCTCGGTTCCGTCAATATTCTTTAATTTCAGATTGATTCTGGAGATTCCTTCCGGAATCCTGATAAAGTCAGCGCAAACTTCTGTCTCTTTCAGCTTCCTGACAATCTCCTCCCCTGTAAATCCTGCGATAAACCCAAGTGCTGTGCTGTCAATCTTTAATGTCTCAAGAAGCTCCTCTTCCTCTAACATCTCACAGATTTTTCCCAGAAGGTCCAGATGCTCGTCGCCGATCCCTGCGATCCCGAATACAAGCTGTGCCTTTTCATCACCAAAATCTACCCCCTGGGGATATTGCAAAAGAACGATCCCTGTCTTCTTAACCGTACCTTTTGCCTGCGTCGTTCCGTGGGGGATCGCAACGCCCATACCCATATATGTGGTAACCAGTTTTTCACGCTCCAGCATGGCATCTGCATAAGACGGATCCACATATCCAAGCGCCGCCAGCAGTCCGCCTGCCTCCTTGATCGCCTCTTCCTTTGTAACCGGTCCCTGACCAAGCCGGATCCCTTCCCGTACGATCACTTTCTTCTTATTCTGAACCTCTTCTTCCATATCTACGGTATCCGGTGCAGAATCTCTTACGTTTTCCATACTTTCTACATTTTCCGTGCTCCCCGAGTTTTCCATGCTCTCTCCGGCAGCGGAATTCTCCCTGCACAGCCTGCTGTAAAGTTCATCCAGATTCGGATCACTCAGGAAATTGCCGATGGTAACGATCTGAGCCTGAGGCGCCGATTTTTTCGCCCGCGCCACAAGCGTTGCCTGGACGACAGCAATGTCACAGTCTGACGGAATATTGTCAACCGAAGTATTGGCAACCTTAATATCCGGCCGCACACCCTCGATCCGCTTTCTGAATTTTGTCGCACCCATAGCAGAAGAACCCATCCCTGCATCACAGGCAAAGATCACCTTTCTCACACCGGCCCCATCCTGGAGCTTCACAGGAGCGTCAAGCCCCTTCGCCTCCGCTTTTCTGGCCGCCACTTCTTTCTGGGCATCTTCCAGACTCTTATTTCCCGCCATCTTCACGATCGGAGAAGCAATTACAAAAGAGACCGCAGCCGCGATCGCGACGCCCACAACCACTTTCCAGATATCTGACCCGGGCGCCATCATCAATACTGCAAGGATCGATCCCGGGGAAGCCGGCCCCCTCAGTCCGCATCCTGTGACACTGAACCAGAAAATAGCTGCGATATTTCCAATGATCGGAGCAATAATTACCATCGGATTCATTAATATGTATGGAAAATAAATCTCATGGATCCCGCCGAACAGATGGATAATGACTGCCCCCGGCGCCGACTGTCTTGTCGTTTTATCCTTACAAAAAAACAGATACGCCAACAGCACCCCAAGACCCGGACCCGGATTTGCTTCCAGCAGGTACATCACAGACTTTCCAAGCTCGTTCGCCTGACTGGTTGCAATCGGTGTGAAAATACCATGGTTAATGGCATTGTTCAAAAACAGAACCTTTGCAGGTTCTATAAAGACCGACACCAGCGGAAGAAGCCCTTTAGTCACCAATAAATTGACACCTGACGTCAAAACGGCAAGGATGGCTCCCATCAACGGCCCGATCGCCGCATACCCAAGAAGCATCAAAAGCAGTCCGATGATCCCCGCCGAGAAATTATTGATCAGCATCTCAAATCCCGCCGGCATACGATCTTCCATAAATTTGTCAAATGTCTTAATGCAATATCCGCCAAGAGGCCCGACGATCATAGCTGCCATAAGCATACTGATCTCTGTATTGCTCATAATCGCCCCAATGACGGCAATCGCAGCAACTACCTTTCCCCGGTCTCCAGCTACCATCTTCCCTCCGGTAGATGCAATCAAAATCGGAATCAGGTACGTCAGCATCGGGGAGACCATAGAACTGAACAATGCGGCCAGAAACCCAAATGCAATCAGCGCCCCAATATTGGGCATGACCATTGCAGATAAAAACTTACCAAACCTCTGTATTTTGTTTTTCAACCTATTCCCTCCTCTATTTTACAAAAAACCTGTTGTTCAATGTAAAATCCTGCAGGAAATGTTCTTTTATACTTCAACTGTTTACAATATCGTGACATTGTGAGCTTTACATTCCGCCTGAAACTGTTCCGGAAGCCCCCCGTCCGACACAACAATATCAATATCCTCTAAACCGCAGATTGAATAAGTCCCTTTCACTCCGACCTTGGAAGAATCCATCAAAACAATTACCTGTTCTGCCTGCCGGATCGCAGTCCGCTTCAGGCCGGCTTCTTCATTGTTTCCACAGGTAAAACCTGCCCGGTAGTCAAAATTTGTGACCCCCAGGTACGTCTGGTGAAAATTCACTTTCTCCAGCTCCTTCACCACAGATGTCCCGTACACACTGATACTGTAACGGTTCAACTTCCCGCCCGGAACCATCACCGTCGGCTCCGACAACTCTGACAGCTCCGTGGCACAACTCAACCCTGTTGTATAGATCAGGTTTGACTGATTTGGAAATAAACGAGCCATCGTCGTCGTAGTGCTCCCTGAATCCAGGAAGACCGCCGTATCCGGCAAAAGCAGCCGGACGGCCTTTCCCGCAATGATTTCCTTTTCCGAAAGATTGCGGATGGCTCTTCTTTTCAGATAATCATCCGTACCGATCACAAGCCGCACTGCTTTTGCGCCTCCATGGATTCTCACGATCTTCTTTTCTTCGTCCAGCACTTTCAGGTCTGTCCGCAGGGTCATTTCCGAAACATCCAGAAAAGCCTCCTTTATCTGTGAAAAATTCACATATCCGTTCTGATTAACTAATTCTACAATCTGCTTCCTGCGTATTTCCATTGCATTCATAATTTCCGCCTTTCACGCTGAAAATCATGAAAACAGGATTTTCAGCATTTTACTTTTCTACAAAATGTTCTAACAAATACTCTTCCGCCTCCGGACACCACAGTCCCTTGTGGGACTCCACAATATCCGCCAGCGCACTGTAACGTTTGTCTCCCAGCTTCTCGCCTGATTTTCTCAGATCCTCCAAAGCAGTCAGCGGCATGGAAAGATGCGTATAGATGAGCTTCTTCCCGCCCGGAATCTTCGGAAGGTTCAAGGTCGTATCAGCAGCGGCGTCCAATCCACCGATATGGGTTACCATTACAGCCGGGTCAATGCGTTTTGCCGCAGTCAATTCCAGGGATTCAATCATATCCGCCGTATTTCCCCCTGTGGTCCCCATAATATGGGTAGAATTGTAGTGGACATCATAAAAGTTCACAGAGGCACTGAACGCTGTATCCGTGGGACCTGCAAAGAAATTCAGACAGCCGTCCCTGCCAAGGATGTCGCTGGACTGCTTAATCACTTCTGCCACCGGTGCATAACACAATACATCATCATACCCTGTGCCGCCGGAGATACGAAGCAGTTCCTTCACCGGATCCTCGTAATTGCCCGTATTTACAAAATGAAGTTCAATTCCTTCCCCCGCATAGACATCGACCGGGAAAAGTTCTTGTGCACGGTCCAGGCGCTCCTGGTTCAGGTCTGTCACAACAACCAGGGACGGACGTATATCGCAGTGCAGTGCATAAGTCAGGGCTCCCATCCCCATCGGACCCGCACCGGCCATAATTGCAAGTTTTCCGTTTTCCCTGATTCCCATCTGGTGCTCATAGACGCCCATCTGAGTATGGTAAGCAGCATGAAATGCCCCGATATTACATGACATCGGCTCCGCAAGGGAGGCTTCATAGTAGGCGCGGCCTTTATACTCCAGAAGGCATCCAAGCTCCATAACCTCGGACGGTATGATGCAGTAAGTGGCATCTCCGCCGAAAAATTCATAAGAATATCCAGGACTCCACATACTCCCCTTATAGTTAAGGGCCGGCTGCAATGTAAATTTCATACCTGGCTTAAACTGATCCTGATGATTTTTCCCCACCTTTACAATATCTCCTGCAAACTCGTGCCCCATGATCGCAGGATGCTCCGCCACATCCTCATGCACCCGTTTGTGTCCTGTACCTAGAATAGCACACTTATAGGTTGACATACAAATACTGTCTGATACAACTTTCACTAAAATCTCATCCTCAGTGATTTCAGGAAGTTCAAACTCCTCCAGCCTCAGATCATTTGCTGCGTGCAGCCTTACTCCTTTTGCTTTCATAATAAAGCTCCTTTCCTTTTTTATCTCTGTCCTATTTCCACAACAAAATCTTTTATTTCAAAAATAATTTTGTTGTTTCAAAAGTTTATAGCTTTATTATATTATTTAGGATGCCGATTGTCAACTGTTGTTTCGAAAATATTTTTATTATTTCAAAAGTCATAAGTATAACAAGGAAATATCCTTTCCATAAAGACAGAGCCGCGAATGCAAAGGACTGTCCATTTACGTTCACGGCTCTTTAAGATATATATACTCTATGACTTTTTCAAATTCCCGGGGCCGAAACCAAGCGGCTGCAGCTCTTCCAATAAATAACACCGGTAATCCCCGGCGCCCTTCGCAAGTATAATCACAAATTCCTCCGGGTCACAGAACTCCATCATTACCTGCCGGCACACACCGCACGGCGCACAGTAATCGTGCCCGTGATCCGGCCCCTCATTTACAATACAGATAGCCTTAAACTCTTTCTGCCCCTCGCTGACTGCTTTAAAAACAGCTGTCCTCTCCGCACAATTTCCGGGACTGTATGCAGCATTTTCGATATTGCATCCGGTATAGATCTCACCGGCCGAAGTAAGAAGCGACGCCCCCACCTTAAAACCGGAGTACGGAGCATACGCATACGCTAATGCCTCCGTTGCCTTCTCGATCATCTGCTCTGCCAACAATTTGTCGATACATTTCTCACCCACGTTTATCCTCTCCCATCTTTTGGCTCTCAACGTCTCATTTATATTTATTTTCCTTTGCAAGCTTAACGATGCGGCTCGTCCCAAGCCGGCCAGCGCCCGACTCGAGAAATTCTCTGGCATCCGCAAGGGAACGGATCCCTCCCGCCGCCTTGACCTTGACATCATTCCCCACATGCCCGGCAAACAGGCGCACATCCGAAAGAGTTGCACCGCCTTTGGAAAATCCGGTGGAAGTCTTAATATAATCAGCGCCCGCAGCCGTCACAACCTTGCACATGCGGATCTTTTCCTCCTCAGAGAGCAGGCATGCCTCTACGATAACCTTAAGGATACGATGACCCACCGCCTGCTTCACCTGCCGGATCTCTTCCTCCACCTGTGCGTACAGCCCGTCCTTCACCCAGCCGATATTGATCACCATATCCACCTCATCGGCTCCGTTTTCCACCGCATCCTTTGCCTCAAACACCTTCGCCTCTGTGGTGCTGTAACCATTGGGAAACCCAATGACCGTACACACTGCCGTCTGCTCCTTTACATACTCCTTCGCCTGCTTTACATACGATGCAGGAATACATACCGAAGCTGTCCCATACTCTATGGCCTCATCACACAATTCCTTAATTTCCTCCCATACAGCGAACTGTACAAGCAGCGTGTGATCCACCCGCGCCAAAATATCTTTTAATTCCATATAATATCGTCTCCTTTCCTGATCTTTGCAGACCCCTTGCCGCAGACCTGTCTCTTCTCTCTGATACCCCTTGTCCCCGCTCTTTTGCATCCTCTTCACTCAGAAGTCTTCAAAGCTTTCTCTTTGTCTCTTTGTATCAGCATTCTCATAGCCTCAATAGCAGTCTTGATGGGAGTGTCTGTATCATGAACCACCGGATTCGGAAGATTTTTCTTCGCCCGCTCCTGGTTAGCCATAACCAGAAGCACCGCGCCTACACGCACCCGCAGCGCGCTTCCTACAATGTATAATGCCGCCGACTCCATCTCCGAAGCAAGGCAGCCGCACCGCACCCATGCGTCCCATTTATTCATCAGTTCATACCACACCGGCTTCGTCTCCGGAGAATGCTGCCCGTAAAACGCATCCTTGCACTGCACGACCCCCGCATGGAAGGTCTGCCCAAGCCTCTCTGCTGCCTGCATCAAGGCATTGGTAATCTCAATATCTGCAACCGCCGGATACTCAATCGGCGCATATTCTTTGCTGGTTCCTTCCATCCGCACGGCTCCGGTGGCAATCACAAGATCCCCGCTTTTCACATCCAGATCCATCCCTCCGCTGGTTCCTACCCGTATAAAGGTATCCGCTCCCACCTTCACCAGCTCTTCCATGGCAATGGATGCCGACGGGCCGCCGATCCCTGTGGAGGTCACGCTCACCTTCTCCCCGTCCAGATATCCGGTATAAGTCACATACTCCCTGCTGTCCGCGATCATGACCGGATCATCAAAATACTTTGCAATCTTCTCACAGCGCTTCGGATCACCTGGAAGGATCACATATCTTCCCACTTCTCCCTCGGCCACCTGTATATGGTACTGTCTGCTTTTGTCTTCTGAATAATTAATCACAGGCCTCTCCTGCCTTTCTTTTTATTTTTCTTATATCATAGCATTTTGAGCAGAAATACTCCACCCTCAATGTATTTTTACCCGTCTCTATTCCTTCTGCTTCTATTCCTCCTGCTCCTTTTGTTTGCTTCGGTTTCTGCTTCACATACATTGCCGGACAAAATACGCCTGCCCGAAAGGCCTGCATTACGGGGTGTCCGAATGGATATACTTCTCCGCCTCCGGGTCTTTCATCTCATACACTCGTGTCCACTCCTTGGTGGCGTCATTTCTCACTACTTCGCTGCGGTTCTGGCTCAAAAACTTCACAAGCTCATAGACATCCACCCAGATCTCCTGGTTCCCGTCTCTCTGAGACTCATCGAAGATCAGCTGAAGCCCGAAATGCAGATGGTATTCGTCAATATTATTGACATTTTCCTTCGCACTGTAGCCGGTACGCCCGATGTACCCGATCACATCCCCGGCCTTCACAATATCCCCCTTCTGCAGTCCTTCCGCATAAGGGCGGTCCTGCCTGAGATGGGCATAATAATAATAGCGCTTCCCGTCAAAGCTATCAATGCCGATTCGCCACCCTCCGTATTGATTCCAGCCCAGCTCCCGGACAGATCCTGACTCCGCCGCAATGACCGGAGTCCCCACCTGCCCCATCATATCATGCCCCAGATGATTCCGTTTATAGCCGTAACTTCGGGATACTCCAAAATCGTCATAGTCTGTATAAGGAAATGTTTTTGCTATGGGGTTAAAGCCCTTCAGACCATAGACCTTTTTCCAGCTGACAGGAACATCCTCTGCCTCTCCTTCCTTACTCTGCCCTTCCTCTTCCTCCGGCGGCTTCGTCTGCCCGGTCCGCTTCTCCTTCTCCATTTTTGCTGTTTCCGGCCTCTCGATCTCATACTTGCCTACCAGCCCGCCAAGCACTGCCTCGTACACTTCTTTATAATAAGGATAATACTGCATATCCTCTGTCAGATCCTCTATCGTCTGCTTCCCGGACAGCAAAACTTCTGCCGTCTGTTCCATATCCGACTCCTGATACCTGGAAAAATCCCCTCCGTATCTGGCGCCCAGACAGGCCAGAAGTTCGATCCAGTCTAGATGAACCTCTTTTCCGTAAGTAGACAGATCATAAGCATACGCCTGCTTCATAGCCTCACAGGTCACGTTAAATTCCGCCCATTTGATATAATTTGCCTCAGCCTCCGTCTTATTATCTGCGCTGTTCACGGAAAAATCCTTTTCATTTCCCCTCTCCCAGTACAACATACCTCCAACTACAAGAAGCAGACACAGGAAGACCTCTGCCCTGGCCTTCCAGCCTGTATAATTTCGTTTTTTATTCATTTCCGGCCACACTCTGAAACTACTCTCATTATCCTATAATTATGCGAAAGAGGGCACAGTCATTACGAAAGAATCTATGAAACACAATTTGATATCACTCAATGACTTAAACCTTACTGACTGCTTCCTTTTTGCCAAGGTAATGGAAGATCCAAAAGTTCATCAGGATGCCTTAAGCATTATCTTCGGGCATCCCGTATTTCAGGCCCTTCGGGCGGGCGGACTTCGTCCGGCAATGTATTAATTTTCTATGAATTCGGGAATTTTACTTGATGAAAATTGTATTATTGTGTATGATGATAACAGTGCTTTAAAATAGGAGGAATTATTATGTACACATTAGCAGCACAGGGTGGTGGAACCAGCCTCGCATTTCTTATTGTCGTATATGCAGTGATCTTCGGAGGCTTCTGGTTTATCTTTATCAGGCCACAGAAAAAGGAACAAAAAAGAGTTCAGGCTATGATTTCTGATATGGAAGTAGGAGATACCGTACTTACTACAAGCGGGTTTTATGGAGTAATTATTGATATCAGTGACGATGATATTATCGTAGAATTCGGCAGCAATAAGAACTGCCGTATTCCGATGCAGAAGGGCGCAGTTGCTCAGGTAGAGAAGGCATCTGCGGAATAATCACACACGATCGGACGAAAGCCCTCCTGTCCAAGGGGCTTGTATTACGGGATACCCCGATGGGTACAGGAAACTGAACATGAGACAAAAAAGCTGCTGACCTGCCGGCAATGTATAAAGCCCGGCAAGGCAGCAGTTTTTTACACCCCCAAAATTCTTCTTGCATTCTCAACTCTTTCTTTCCCCGGAGGCTCTATTCCTTCGAGCGGATACTCCATCCCAAGCTCCTTCCATTTATATACGCCAAGCGTATGGTAAGGCAGCACCTCGATCCTCTCCACATTGTCAAGAGTATCTAAGAAACCCCGGAGCCTGTACAGATACTCATCCTGATCACTTCCTCCAGGCACAAGCACATGGCGGATCCAGACAGGTTTATGAATCCCGGACAAATACTGTGCAAGGTCCAGAATATTTGCATTGGTATGCCCAGTCAGCATTTGATGCTGCACATCATCAATCTGTTTTATATCCAGCAGCACAAGATCCGTATCCTTCATCAACTGCTCAAATTTCCCATAAAAAGGCTCCTGCCTGGTAAACGGCCCCCCGCTGGTATCCAGGGCTGTATGAATCCCTTTCTTTTTTGCCAGATGAAATAACTCCAACAAAAAATCAATCTGTAAAAGAGGCTCTCCTCCGCTTACAGTGATCCCTCCCAGGTTTCCCCAATAAGAACGGTACCGTAGTGCTTTCTCGATCAACTCGTCTGCACAGTATATGGTACCTGATTTCATGTCCCATGTGTCTGGATTATGACAGAATTGGCAGCGCAGCCCGCAGCCTGAGACAAAAATGACATATCTAATCCCCGGACCGTCCACCGACCCGAAACTCTCAAGAGAATGAATGTATCCTTCTGACATCTATGCTCCCCCCTCGTCAGTGATCACCGGCGCATCTGTCTCTTTGCCGATGCGTCCTCTTTACACCGTCGGAAGATCCTGAATCTTACTTTCGATACGCATAATTGCCGCAACATCTTCCTTGCCGAGGAAATTCTTGATCTTCATCTGGGTACGCACCCAGAGCATGCTGGCCTTTTCCAGAGCCTTGATCCCTTCTCTGGAAAGAGTATAAGTCTTCCCGGGACCGTCAGTCTTTTCAATAAACCCCCGGGAGCACAGCAGCTGGGCATTGCGTACCATTGTAGTCCTCTCCAGCCCTACGTGTTTGGCCCACTGGGTCGTATTAGCCTTTTCCAGTCTGGACAGCGTAAGCAGCAGGTCGTATTGCGGCACTGTAAGGCCGGTTTCCTTCAGAGCATTGTCATAATAGCTTGTGATTGCATTGGATATTCTTCTTATGTTGGTGCAGTAGCAGATACTTTTGTCAGATTTGTACATGGCTCTTCTCCTTCTGTAAAACGTATCGAAATCGGAATTTTGACGGACGGCAAAATCACAGGGAACGTCAAATATGTATATGCACGCTGTGTATATACATATTATATTGACAAATAAAGGAAAAGTCAATGAAAAATCTAACTTTTCCAACAAAATCCGCACATCAAGAAAGGCATGCAAGCTTCGCCTCTTTATACTCTTTATAGCACCCGCCCTCAATGGCTGCCCGGATCTCCTCCATCAGCGTATTATAGAAATACAGATTGTGGAGCACACACAGACGCATCCCCAGCATCTCCTTCGCTTTTAAGAGATGTCTGATGTAGGCTCTGGAGTATGTCCGGCATACCGGACACCGGCACCCCTCTTCGATCGGCCGGTCATCCAGTTCATACTTTGCGTTAAAAAGATTGCGTTTCCCCTCATTGGTATAAACATGCCCATGACGGCCATTGCGGCTCGGATACACACAGTCAAAAAAGTCTACCCCGCGGTCTACTGCCTCCAGGATATTGGCCGGAGTCCCCACCCCCATCAGGTAGGTGGGTTTATGTTCCGGAAGATATGGCACAACACATTCAAGGATCCGGTACATTTCCTCGTGAGACTCTCCCACTGCAAGCCCCCCCACAGCATACCCGTCCAGGTCAAGCGCCGCAATCTCCTTTGCGTGGCGGATGCGGATGTCTTCATAGATGCCGCCCTGGTTAATCCCAAACAACATCTGATTTTTATTGATGGTATCCGGCAGCCCGTTCAACCGTTCCATCTCCGCCTTGCAGCGAATCAGCCATCTGGTAGTCCGATCCACAGACTTCTCCATATATGCCCTGTCCGCCACACTTGACGGGCACTCGTCAAATGCCATGGCAATGGTGGAAGCCAGGTTAGACTGTATCTGCATACTTTCCTCCGGTCCCATAAATATCTTTCTTCCGTCTATATGGGAGTTAAAATAAACTCCCTCCTCCTTGATCTTCCGAAGCCCTGCCAGAGAAAAAACCTGGAACCCGCCGGAATCCGTAAGGATCGGCCTGTCCCAGACCATAA
>CANSCI010000027.1 GCA_947645355.1 uncultured Dorea sp.
TGGCAAACGACCTCTACCACCAGCTCGCACAGGAAGGCTTTAAAGTATTCTACTCTCGCATCACCCTGGAGGACAAGCTTGGCTCCGCCTACGAGCCCTACATCTTTGCCGCCTTAAACAGTGCAAAAGTGATGGTCGTCCTGGGTACCAGGCCGGAATACTTCCAGGCTGTATGGGTGAAAAACGAGTGGAGCCGCTATCTCTCCCTGATCAAGCAGGGGCAGAAAAAGATGCTGATTCCCGCTTATAAGGATATGGATCCTTACGACCTGCCGGAGGAATTCTCCCACCTGCAGGCGCAGGATATGTCCCGGCTCGGTTTTATGCTGGATCTGATCCGCGGAATTAAGAAAATTGTACAGGCGGACGAGCCTCCGGCAACTTCTATGAAGGAAAGGTCCGCTGAAGGTGTCGTCGATGCCGCACCGCTGCTCAAGCGTGCATTTATGTTTCTGGAGGACGGCGATTGGAACAGCGCCAACACGTATTGTGAAAAAGTGCTTGATATGGATCCAGAATGTGCAGAAGCCTATCTCGGCAAATTAATGGCGGAACTTCACGCTGAAACACAGGACAGCTTAAAAAACCAGGCGGAACCCTTTGAAAACAATAAAAACTATCAAAAAACGATTCGATTCGCCGATGATGAATTAAAAAAACAGCTTGCAGAATACTTAGAGCATATCAATGTCCGAAATGAGACTGCCCGTCTGGAAGATAGTTACACCCGCGCAAAAAAAATACTCAACACCGGCAATTCGGAAAGCGCCTATACAGAAGCCGCACAGCTTTTTGAATCTATCCAGGGATATAAAGACTCCGAATCTCTCGCAGAAAAGTGCCATGAGCGAGCAAAAATAGTGCGAAAAGATGCCATTCTCGCCGAAGCAAAAGCAAAAATGACCGGAGAACAGACCCCCGACTATGAGTCCGCCCTTGAGCTTCTTGAATCCGTCTCCGGCTTTCGCGATGCAGATGAAAAGATTAGTATCTGCCAGAAAAGGATTGAAGAAATCAAAATTCAGGCCGAGGCAAGGATTCTTGATAATCAGCTCAAAACAAAACGAGACACAAAAATTGCCATTGTCACAACGCTGATCGGCTCCGCTGCCATTATATGTTTTATCGTATTGAATATTGTCTCCTCTTATATCAAAGATAACCATACCTACAACGATGCTATTGCTTTCATTAATGAGGGAGATTATATAAATGCATATGAATCTTTGACTGCACTAAATGGATTTAAAGACAGCACGGAAAAGGCGTATTCCATTTACAAAGAATATAAGGCTGAGAAATTAAGATCAGCAGAAGCAGGAGACTCTATTTTCTTTGGTTCATATGAACAGGACAACGATACCTCTAACGGTAAGGAAGATATTGAGTGGAATGTACTTAAAGTTGAGGACGAAAAATTGCTCGTTGTCAGTAAATATTCCCTGGACTGCCAGCCATACAACCTAAGCGATGCAGACGTCACATGGGAGACCTGCACACTTCGCCAATGGCTGAATCATGAATTTTACAATACTGCCTTCTCTGGTACGGAAAGGGAAAAGATTCCCACTGTTACCGTATCTGCCGGTCCAAATCCTGATTACAACACAGATCCTGGCAATCCAACCGAAGACAAGGTGTTCCTGCTGAGCATCGCAGAAGCCGAAAAGTATCTTACATCTGACAGCAGCAATAGTGAGAAAAACAACACACCTACGGAGTACGCTGTTGCTAACGGTGCCGATACCAATAATGACAGAAGCTGGTATTGGTGCTGGCTGCGCTCACCCGGCAAGGATCAGTCTATAGCCGCAGTTATCTCCATATCCGGTGTCCGTAAAACCGGCGACTATGTCTACAATGACGCGGGTGCCGTTCTCCCTGCCATGTGGATTGACCGGAACCTATAAATTCCTGTGTCCGATACCATTTGCATTTTCTTCACTATCCATGCTTCAAGCGACAAACCAGAGTGCGTACTCTCCTACGCACTCTGATTACATTTCCACTAAGAAATTCTTTTCAATATTTTCCTTCTCCCTCTTACTCTCCCCCCGACACTGCCGGGGACACTCATCACTCCCCCGCTCCCCGAAGCCGCTCCACCAGCGCCTCCCCGGCGAAACTACGCATAGCCGTAAGAACAATCACCACCGGTACCAAAACCAGCACCCCTGCATAACAGGATGCAAACACGGCCGGGAACCGGAACGACATATAGGACGCTCCCTGCCGATAGAGGAAATTACTTAAAAAATAACCGCACAAGGTCCCGGCCGTCATCGTCACTCCAACTGTAACCAACACAAGAAGCATACTCTCGCCAAGCAGCATCTTCCGGATCTGCCCCTTGCTCATACCGATGGACTCCAACATAGCAAGCTCCTGCTTCCGTGTCACCACATTGGTGATCAGCGTATTCATCATACTTAAGATACTGAATGCCATAATGAAAACCGCCAGGCCGCTGACAGCCCCGAAGATCTGGTTCGCACTCTCCTCGTATGCAGCCGCCCGCTCTGCCAGGGAATCCATCGTAAGCTCCGGCTCCGCCTCCACTATACTCTCTAACTCTTCTCCCACGGAAACCTCTTTTTCCGGCTCTGTGGATACCAGAAGTTTCGAGTTCAGACTTCGGTAGGATACCAGGGCTTCCGCTGCCACCTCAGGCATCACAAACCACCCTTCCATACTGCTTTGTTCGCCGAGGAAATCATCATTTAAACTTCCAAGCACAGTCACTTCTCTTTCCGCCATTGCCGTTCCGTCAAAATAATGGATTATCAGAGAATCCCCCTCCTCAAAATGCCAGCCGTAGATCTCCTCCATCGTGCCGCTGTCCGCCACAAGTATATAATCTCCGGCTGCAAGTTTCTCATAATCCGCACTTCCAGACTCCAGATACTTTCCTACTGCCTTCGTCTGCTCCTCCGTCAAAAGCAGCACCTCATCATTTTCTCCATATTCATCATGCCCGGGCACATCGAATTTTACCCCCATGCTTTTACACTCTGTCACACCTTTGACGCCTTCCAGGGAACGAATCCTTTCTACCATTTGACGATCCATAGGATTTTCAGCCTGGATACCGCTCATACCGTTTTCGTCCAGCTCGACGGCGGAACTCGCAATCTTGATCACAAACTCTGCGTCTGTAAAGTCCCCCTGCCTTGCATAGTTCTTCTTATCAAAGGAAGACAGATAGGTGGAGGCCGCCATAAACAAGATCCCTCCAAGTGCCAGCGAAAGCATCGTAATCACCGCCTTCTTCCGGTTTCTGGAAAAATTCATAACGCCAAGCCCAAAGGCAGTGAGGCTCCGACACATTTTTCTGCCTGCCGCCTTTTTCATACCGTCCTGCGGCACATAGCGGAGCGCTTCCATAGGAGACACCTTCGCCGCAGCCTTCGCCGGCTTCAGAACAGATATTCCCGTAATCACATAGATAACCACAAACACAAGCCCGGCCGCCAGACATGTATTACGGATACTGAATCCGTCCGGTATCATAAAATACCCCGCAAGCACGCCGATCATAAGCCCGGCAGGCACGGCCCGGAGAAACAGCATCCCGCCCTCGCGGGAAACAAAACGTTTGATCTGCCTCTTTGTCATACCGATGGTGCGAAGCTGCCCGAACTGATGGATCCTGCCGATCACCGACAGATAAAACACACCATAGATCACCAGGATACATGCAAGCAGGATCACCCCGCCCACAACCATACAGAACACTGCCGACTGCATATCCACAGAGAGCGTTTCGAGAAATGCCTTGGACGGAGCCACATATTTCCTCACAAGTCCGATATCACCGCCGATCTGATACATTTTCTCCTGACATTCATCAGCGTTCATATCTTCCACTCCCTCAAGCTTTGCATAGACTTCATAAGGCATATTCTTTAACTGGCTTCCCCCGGCGGCATATGCCTCCGAGAAAAACACCGAAAACTGCTTCGACGAGTTCCCGCCTTCTAAGATTCCTGAAACAGTGAATGTCTCCGCCGCCCCGTCATAGAACTGAAAGGTCACACTGCCTCCTACTTCCGGCTCCACTCCCATTTTCTCAAGAAGGGCTCTTTGCACTGCGATCTCATTCTTTGCGCCCGGAAGTCTGCCGTCTTCTAATTCTCCAACCCGTATCTCATCTGACAGCTCGCTTACGTAATACGGCATAACATCAAAGCCATCCATTTCTGAGAGAACTCCCGACTTCACCTGCATCTGATAAGCAATCCGTCCGTCCTGTTTAAGTTCCTCCACCTGCTCCTCTGACAAATCAAAGTATACTACATGCTGACTATGGGAGAGTTCCTTCTTTGTCTGCTCCCTCTGCCCTGCCGCAAACATCAGGATCCCCGTCAGAAGCGCTGATGCCAGGATGATCGTAAACATTACAAAAAGATTCCGCATCCGGCTCGATCTCAGGCTCTGCCTCGACATATGGGCAATCATTTTTCTGGTTATGCTGTTGTTCTTCATGTCCTTCCCTCCCTAAACTCTGATCTTCCCGTCTTCGATCCGGATCCGCTTGTCTGCCTTCTGTGCAATCTCCGGATTGTGGGTAATCATAACGATCGTCTGATGAAACTTCTCACTTGTCATCTTCAAAAGGTCGATGACTTTGTCACTGGTGCGGCTGTCCAGATTGCCGGTAGGCTCGTCTGCCAGAATGATGGCCGGCTTGGACACCAGCGCCCTCGCGATGGCCACCCTCTGCTGCTGCCCGCCCGAGAGATGGCTGGGATAATTCTGAAGTTTCCCGTCAAGCTCCAGAAAACGAACGATCTCATCCAGGAAACCGCGATCCTCCGTCTTCCCGTCAAGCCGCACCGGAAGGACAATATTTTCATAAGCCGTCAGGTAAGGGATCAGATTGTAATTCTGAAAGATGAATCCGATCCTTTTCCTGCGAAATACGGTGAGCTGCTCCTGGGTCAGCCGTTCGATACACCGGCCCTCCACCTGTACTGTACCGGAAGTGGGAATATCCAGTCCCCCCAGCAGATTAAGAAGTGTAGATTTTCCGCTCCCGGAAGTGCCGATAATAGCTGCAAACTGTCCCTCATCCACGGATACGTCCACATCATCCAAAGCCTTCACAAGGCTCTCATCCTTGCCGTAATATTTTTTCAAATGAACTGCACTTAAAATTGTCATTGCTTTTTGCCTCCTTTGAATGTCTTTCTGACTTATGCACCCATCTTAGTACATTTTCAAAAATTTGCAGCATAATATGTAAAAACTAACATCCACAGTGCAAAATCTAAGAATGGTTTTCCGGCACCTTTCTCCTGAACGTTATTTTCCGTTGTTCGTTTGGTCATTAATACAGCCATTAATACATGAAAATCCATTGACGTCTTGTCAGATTATGCCATATAATAGGAATGCGATTCATAAAATGAAAGTGAGGACCATACAATGAAACAGTTTTTTGGAATGAGCCAGCAGGGAAATCTGGCGGAAGCCGTCCGCGGACTGAACCTGCCGCAATTAATCATACTGTTTTCCAACAGCAGGCAGTTTGAGGCACATGTCAATGAATTGGAAAAGCTTTACCCCGGAATTCCCAGTATCGGATGCATTGGCATGAGCTACGACACCAGAGTAGTAGAAAATGGCGTCGGCATCGTTGCATTTTATGATGGAGTCGCTGCCTGTGCCAATGTATTGGAAGAAGTATCTGTTATGCCTGTAAAATACATTGAACGACTGGAACGGGATGTAAAAAAGGTCAATGGAGCAAAGGAAAATACGATCTGTATTGATCTGTGCTCCGGGAATGACGCTTGTGTACTGACAACGATCCATTCCGTATTAAAACACAGAAATATTTCCCTGGTCGGAGGCACCGGAGACGCGGGCAGGATATCCGCCAACGGGAAAATATACGAGGATGCGGTCGCATATGCACTGATTAAAAACCAGAACGGCAAAATAAAAGCATACAAGGAAAATATTTATCACCAGATGAAAGGGCAGCGTTTTATTGCATCTCAGACAGACAAAAGCAACTATATGATCGGCGCCCTCAACGGGAAACCGGCCAAGCAGGTCTACCAGGACATCCTCCATATAACAGAACAGGAAATTACGACACAGACTTTCAAAAATCCCTTTGGCAAGCTAAACGGTGATGATGTCTGCATTGTGTCGATCAAAGAAGTAAACGGCAATTCCCTCGCCTGCTTCAGACAGGTGAATGATTCCGATGTCCTGGCCTTATTAGAACTCGGCGACTACAAAGAAACGGTGAAAAATACCATCCGCATGATACAGCAGGATTTCCCCAGGATCTCAGGGGTATTTTCTGTAAATTGTCTGTTCCGGTATCTGCTGTTTACCGAAAACAATTATATGCATGAGTACCTGAATGAAATGGGCAAATTAGGACATCACGCAGGATTTGTCGGCTATGGGGAGCATTATAACAACCGGTTTGTAAACCAGTCCATGACCTGCGTCGTATTTGAATAAAGGGGGGGATCATATCTATGTTGTTTCGCAATAAAAGTAACGAAGAACCACAAAAACCACAGAAAAATGATAATAGCCTGTACCCGGTATTACACGTAATGGGAAGCCTCAAGGATTACCATACGGAACTCGTTCAAAAAGAAGTTGCTTCTCTGAAGGAAATCAGCGGAATCGGAAGTTCTTTTAGCAGCGTTCTTGCAGAGGCGGATCATTTCCAGGAAAAGCTTCAGGATTTCGGGCAGAACTTTTACAGTATCGAGCAGGCATCCTCCGAGTTTATTACAGTAAAAGAAACGATTGACCAGTCCGTCTCCCACGCTCAGCAGGAGGTGGAGGAACTGAAAAACAGTTCTATGCAGGTGGAGACCTATTTCAGTGAGATGGAAAGTACCTTTGCAGACCTTCAAAAAGCTGTTGAAAAAATCAAATCCTGCACCAATAATATTGTATCTATTGCAGAACAGACAAATATGCTGGCGCTCAACGCGTCCATTGAAGCAGCAAGAGCCGGAGAAGCCGGAAAGGGCTTTGCCGTAGTTGCCGTAGAAGTAAAAAAACTTGCAGATGAAATCAAAGATCTGACCGGTGAAGTGGATTCCGGTATCAGCGAGGTGGAACACGGCACAGACCAGCTGAACAACAGCATCAAAACATCCCAGAAAGCGCTGGGCAAGAGTCTGGACAAGGTAAAAGATACTTATGACAGATTTGATGAAATCACCCAGTCGGCAGAAGGCGCCACGACGGTCCACTCTGAGATCTCCAGGGTCATCGGCGATTCAAAAACAGCGCTGCAGCTTCTGTATGATTTCTTCGGACAGCTGAGAAGCCGGTATCAGGAGGTTATGAAACATATTAACCAGGCAAGCCGTCTTGGGACCACCAAGAGTACCATGTTCGAGGATATCGACAACATGATGTCCCAGATCCCGCCTATTATTAAAGAACATACATCTAAAAATCTCTGATTCAGACCTTCTCTTTAACAAAACAGGCCTGTCCGGACTGTAAAATACCGGTCAGACCTGTTTTTAATCT
The DNA here is from genome assembly GCA_947645355.1 of uncultured Dorea sp. Classification (GTDB taxonomy): domain Bacteria; phylum Bacillota; class Clostridia; order Lachnospirales; family Lachnospiraceae; genus Dorea_D. The sequence continues at coordinate 7,522 of CANSCI010000027.1, forward strand.
CATCCATTCATAATCAACCTGTCTTGAACCATCCGGAAAACATGTTATACTATAGAAGGCTACTACTTAGAGAATGGAGAAATACATTATGATACACATAGCAATCTGTGACGACGAAAGGGATTTCGTGGCACACCTGAGCAAACTATTAGAACAGTATGCCGCCGAGACCGGTGAGGAGATAAAAATAACCCCCTACTACGACGGCATGGAGCTGATTGAAAGATACGATACCACCATTGACCTGATCTTCCTGGATATCCAGATGCGACTGCTTAACGGACTGCGCGCGGCCAAGCGCATCCGTCAGATGGATGAAAGAGTCGGTATTATCTTCCTGACCACGCTCACCCAATATGGACTGGAGGGCTACAAATACCAGGCCGCCGACTATATTATCAAACCCATGAAATATGTCCGGCTGAAGGCAGAGATGGACCAGTGGTTGAAAAGACACCGTACGGAAGACTCTCCCTCTATCACGGTTGCCAACGACACCGGGAAATACAAAGTCTTCCTGAAATCTTTAAAATATGCGGAGACCTTCAACCGTAATCTTCTTCTGCATACGAACCAGGAAGATATCATCTGCCGCAAAAGCATGAAGGAACTGGAATTAATACTACAGGATAAAGGTTTTGTCCGCTGCCATACCAGCTATCTTGTAAATCTCAGTCATATCAAAGGCGTAAAGAAACTGGAAATCGAACTTGTTACGGGAGAAAAAATTCCCATCAGCCAGCCGAAGCGCAAGGAATTCATGGAACAATTAGCTGCATGCTGGGAGGATTTGTTATGATTCGATTTTTAGATACCCTCTCATCTGTGCTGAATTGGGCCTATGTGTTCGTATTCTTCTGGATCGTACAGACATTTTTACCACTGCGGCGAAGCCGCCCGGTGCATATAGCCGCCTTTTTTGCGTTCAGCGCCATATCCACAATGGTCATCTACTCCAATGACCTGCCCAACCTCCTGGGCGCGCTCCTTGGTCTCTCCGCATATATCATCCTTTTCCACAAGGGAGACCCGGCCGAAAAACTTACTGCCGTATTGATTTTTTATCCGGCGCTTATATCTGTCAACTACCTGATGCAGGATCTCGGTTCCAGATGCTTCTTTTCTGTGACCGGCGCCCCGGATTCCCCTTCCTTTGGATGGACAAACGAGCAATGGCTCCTAAGCACAGCTTTCCACACTCTGTCTATATTGCTGCGGCTCTTATTCTGGATTCTGGCATGGCAGTTTTTCCGGAAATACCTTCGCCAGATCACCTCCGGCCTGACCTATAAAATGTGGTTTATCGTAGATACCCTGATGATGGCTTCCTTTGTAGCTATCTTTACCATCATTTATTTTATGCCCGAAAATCCCCTGATCGTCTACCCGATCTGCGGGGCATCCCTGTTTTCCAGTTTCGGATGCGTCTATCTCGCCTCCTATATCTGTACCTCCGTGCAGACGGCATACCATGCCCAGGAACTGGAAATAAAACAAGCCTATTACATGGACCGGATGCGTAATGAAGACCGGGTACGAAGCATTTACCACGATCTGAAAAACCATCTGCTGGTGCTTCAGGGCCAGTCAGAAAACAACCAGATTGTCAAGGATTCTGTCCAGGAACTGCAAAGTCAGATCCAGGAATACGAAAGCTTCCACCACACCGGAAATGAATTTCTGGATATTATCATCCGGGATAAAGCCAGAACGGCGCAGGCAAAACAGATTGATTTCAGCGCTTCTGTCTCCTTTGAAGACGGCTTTTTTATAGAGCCGCTGGACATCAGCACCATTTTCGGAAATGCCCTTGACAATGCCATTGAGGCCTCCGAAAAGCTTCCGCCAGACAGACGGCTTATCACCGTGAAATCTGCCCGCGTCCGGGATCTGTTGGCTGTCACAGTAGAAAACAACGCCCTTCCTGATATAGTTCCGTCAAAAGGCACCACAAAGGACGACACCTTTGCCCATGGCTTCGGCCTTTCAAATATCAGAAACGCCGCCGAAAAATATGAGGGGCAATGCAGTGAAAGATTTGCGGACGGCGTATTTACCTTAAAGATCATTATCCCGATCCCCTGACATACCGCAGCGCAGTATAGCCGGTCCCCGAAGCCCCCAGCAGCATCAAAAGGACATAAGGTGCGATCTTATTCTCATCACTTGTAACCGGAGATTTCTCTACAATCCTCGCAGCCGTATCCGCTGCTTTCTCTGCACTTTCGACTTTACCGGCGCCAAATGAGAAGGGATCTGTCTGTACTTTCCGAAATTCCAACGAAACGGGAAACGACACTTCCGCCAAGTATACTTCATAGCCCTCCCCCGCCGGCCATTACAAGCAGCATAATCCGGAATATTCAATGTTTTCTGAAAAATGTAGATACCGATCCAATGCATGTGCCTGCACAGACGGTCATGATATGCATAACATAAAAGAAAAGCTTTGAGTTGACAGGAGGCGTAAACGAAATGGATTATAATCATTATTCTCATAATAGATCCTGCTGTTCCTGCTGCAGCCATGGAACACAGGGAGAGCCGGGACCTATGGGGCCTATGGGGCCGCAGGGGGATCCGGGGCCTGCAGGGCCAAGGGGGCCGCAGGGGGATCCGGGGCCTATGGGACCTATGGGGCAACCGGGGCCTATGGGACCAGGCGGACCGCAGGGGGATCCGGGACCTATGGGACCTATGGGGCCTCCGGGGCCTATAGGGGATCCGGGACCTATGGGGCAACCGGGAGAACCAGGACCCGGAATACGTCCCGCATATTTCAATGCTGTCATGCAGGGCGGCTTTCAGGATGTCATACCGGAAGGAGATGTCAAGTTCGTCCTTGCGGTTCAATCCGGTGACTTTTCATTTACCCCCAATACAGCAGAGATTACCGTCAACACGGAAGGAATCTATCGGATCGACTACTCCCTGCTCATCCGCCCCGGCATCGGATTACTAAATATTGCTTATGCAGTGGCCATTAACGGCCTGGAAAATCCACTGTCATTTTTCGGAACCTATTCCAGGGAGCAGAGCACAGCAGAGCGCACAGAATTAACCGGCATGTTCATCACTCCTATTTCCGCCGGATCAACAGTGGTACTCCGCAACAAATCCTCCACCGCAGATTATCTGGCAGGAACAGGCATTGACAATCAGGCCGTCAACCATGCCTCCATATTATTGCAGCGGATCGCATAAACCCTCTCCCCCAGAGGGCAGGGGACTGTTTGTCTCTTGTCCTCTGAGGACAGAACCGCCCCAGCCATCACCGCTTAAATTCCCTGCTTACACTTTTTGCGGAAATAAGAAATAGAATCGGCACAATACTGCTTGCAGCAACTGTACTGACCCGCTCTATATCTACATCCCCAAACAATATCAGCACTCCTGACACCAATGCGGCGATCAGGCCGATCCACCCAAGCTTAACTGCCATAGACAAACTACTTTTATTACCTTTTTCTCCTTTCAGTCCGCACCAACCGCAGCTAAAATTAAAGACAGCAGAAATTAATCCTAAAACAGCAGACACTTTCATAGCAGTAAGCGCCTGCTGTTCCGCCGGAAGCTTTGCAAGGCTGTCCATAAGGTTTCCCATGGTCAGACTGGCAATTCCTACAGCAGCACCTAAAATACCAATAATAATCTGCAGTATCGATAGTCCTTTCAACATTTTTCTCATTGTTTCTTCCTCCTTTTCCTCTCTGGCTCTCTTGTAAAGACACTGAAAATTAAACTCATTATTTTATACAACAAATTACTACATAAAACAAACCTTTTACCGTAAAAACAAAATATTACCAATTTTTTAATTCTAATCAATCCTTAAGAAATTTATCACATTCCAGAAAGTCAGTAAGCAAGGGAATAAAGCAGCACAAAGAGAGGATGTCCCTCCCTATAACCTTGACCAGTCATAGGGAGAGACATCCTCTTTATTTATCTTTATCTGTTATTTTTATAGTTTTCGATTTAGCTCAATTAAAATTTGCCAGCCTTTGCCGCTTCCTCAATGGAAACTGCAACTGCAACCGTCATTCCAACCATCGGGTTATTTCCTGCCCCGATCAGACCCATCATCTCAACATGGGCCGGTACAGAAGAAGACCCTGCAAACTGAGCATCTGAGTGCATACGTCCCAGTGTATCTGTCATACCGTAGGATGCCGGACCTGCCGCCATATTGTCCGGGTGAAGGGTACGTCCTGTACCGCCGCCCGATGCCACGGAGAAGTATTTCTTGCCCTGCTCGATACATTCTTTCTTATATGTACCTGCAACCGGATGCTGGAAACGTGTCGGATTAGTAGAGTTGCCGGTGATGGATACGTCCACCCCTTCCTTGTGCATGATCGCAACACCCTCGCGCACATCATTTGCACCATAGCAGTTTACTTTGGAACGGAGCCCCTCGGAGTAAGGAGTTCTCTGAACTTCTTTGAGTTCTCCTGTAAAGTAGTCGTACTCTGTCTCAACATATGTAAATCCATTAATTCTGGAAATAATCTTAGCTGCATCCTTTCCAAGACCGTTTAAGATGACACGGAGTGGTTTCTTACGAACCTTATTTGCCTTCTCCGCAATACCGATAGCGCCCTCTGCTGCTGCAAAAGATTCATGGCCTGCAAGGAATGCAAAACAATCTGTCTCTTCCTCAAGGAGCATCTTTCCAAGATTCCCGTGTCCTAAGCCTACCTTGCGCTGATCTGCTACAGACCCTGGAATACAGAAAGCCTGAAGGCCCTCTCCGATTGCTGCTGCCGCATCCGCCGCGCTCTTACATCCTTTTTTGATGGCAATGGCTGCTCCTACCGTATAAGCCCAGCATGCATTCTCAAAACAGATGGGCTGAATCCCTTTTACCTGATTGTATACGTCGAGCCCGGCATCCTTTGTGATCTTCTCTGCTTCTTCAATCGAAGCAATGCCGTAGCTTCCCAATACTTCATTTATCTTATCAATTCTTCTCTCATATGATTCAAATAAAGCCATTTACTTGTCCTCCTGAATTATTTTGTGGCTATGTAGTTATCCTCGCATTACTCTTTCCTTGGGTCAATGATCTTTGCAGCATCAGCAACGCGTCCGTACTGCCCTTTTGCCTTCTCCCATGCATCGTTCGGTGTATCGCCTGCCTTGATAAAATCTGTAAACTTTCCAAGACTTACGAACTGATAGCCGATGATCTCATCCTTGTCGTCCAAAGCAATGCCTGTAACATAGCCTTCAGCCATCTCAAGATAACGCGGTCCCTTTGCCAGCGTCCCGTACATCGTTCCAACCTGAGAGCGGAGTCCCTTGCCGAGATCCTCAAGCCCTGCGCCGATCGGAAGGCCGTCCTCGGAAAATGCACTCTGTGTTCTTCCATAAACGATCTGTAAAAATAATTCCCTCATTGCTGTATTAATAGCGTCACAGACAAGATCTGTGTTAAGCGCCTCTAAAATAGTCTTTCCCGGAAGGATCTCAGAAGCCATGGCAGCGGAATGTGTCATACCTGAACATCCGATCGTCTCCACAAGCGCTTCCTGGATAATTCCCTCTTTTACATTTAACGTAAGCTTGCATGTTCCCTGCTGAGGAGCACACCAGCCAATACCATGCGTCAGGCCGGAAATATCCTTTACTTCTTTAGCCTTTACCCATTTTGCTTCTTCCGGAATCGGAGCTGGTCCGTGATTTGCACCCTGAGCTACAGGACACATCATTTCTACTTCATGTGAATAAATCATTTTAAAACTCCTTTCAACTATGTATGATTTTTCTGTCGTAGGGTTTGTCATTTCTTTAACACCATACTTGAATTTATTTTCTCATATAATCAGATGTGCGTCAATTGTCACTTTGTATCAAATTGACCGCTGTTTGTCAGCAGTTTGTCTGCATATTATCTGTTCAAAAGGTTCCAGAAATCGCGATCTGAGATATACTCCTCGATCTCGTCAAAGTCAAAGGGCGCCGTCACCCATACATATCCCAGATCGTTGGGATCACCTTCCGGGTAATCCAGGCTGTATCCCACCTCAATACCGTCGGCATGTACAAAAAAGACATCGGAATAAATGCCGTCCCTGCCGTTTCCTTCCAGGGCAGCTTTCATCTCGTCCCTGCCAAGTTCGGACAAAAATGCATCATTCTCTGCCTCACCGCACATTTCATCCAGCCATTCGTCCAGGAATTCATCGCCAAGCCCCACAATATCCTTCACCTCATAAACCTTCCCGTCCTTCAGGCCGATATTAATGGTGCGCAGCGCTCCCTTGTACTGGTTATAATCCCCTTTTGCACTCACATCCTCAAACGCTATGCTGATAAAATCCTCCGAGGCATAGCACACTTTATAGGACACATTGCTGATCAGCGCCGGTGTCTCTGCCCTCAGCACACGTTCCTTAACCTCTTCGCCCGGATTCGTATAGATCTCATCTACCGTAGCCATGGCACATGCCTTGACAGCTTCATTGACTGCCTTTTCATTCCCGCCTTCCAGCCCGGACAGCCGAGGATACATTACCTGAAAATATATCATCGTAGAGGTTTTCTCCGCATCGTAGTAATCAAACGTCTCCTCCTCTATCTCATAAGACAGGTCCCCGGCGATATACGCTTCCACAGCATTCAGTCCGGTCAGATTATTTTCATAGGAGCCGCCGAAGTCTCCGTCCTCCTGCCCTCCGTAATTGCCATAGCCTCCATACCCGTAATCATCCTCATAATGGTAGTCATCCTCGTAATCATGGTCATGATTCCAATAATATCCGTCCCGCTGCCCTCCAACAGTCCGGTAAATACTCCTGATAAATGCAATCCCCCCAAGGATCACAATAAACACAAGAATCAAACCTCCGATGGCTGCTGCCACAATCGTGGAGGTCTTCGTCTTTCCTCTTACAGACTGCACCATCCCCATACTTACAAAGCTCTCCATAGGAACAAAACGGATGCCGTTGACCTCCTGTTCCTCTCCGGTCTGGCTCATTCCCATATGCCTGTATTTTTCCACCGACTCCAAAGCCGCATTTACAGTGATCCTGCCCACCCGCAGCTCCTGGGCGCAGAAATTATACACGGTCTGGAAGAGCATTCTCCCGACGCCCTTCCCCTGCCAGTCCTTCTTCACAAAAAACAGACAGATATGACCGGTAGTCTTCACTGCTATAGTACCGCACAATTCTCCCTCTTCAAATGCCCCGAAAAACACAACCTCTCTGTTCTGCCACATCCGGATCATATTTTCATATCTGATAAATTCCTGGAACTGTGCTACCCCCTCCGGGGTGTATGTCGGCGCTACAGCCTCTGCAAATACTTCCCATGTGAGGTGAAGTGCCGGTAATATTTCCTGCTGCATAAGTATTCTGATTTCCACGAAACATCTCCTCTTTCCTGTACCCATTACGGGTATCAAATCGTCTGGATCTCTGATACAGCTGATTAAAGCCTTCGTCAGGATCTCAAATCTTTAACAACTCTTCCCGAAGCAGCGTCAGTGCCTTTACTACTGCATTGTCTCTGTTTTTCTCCCGGTTCCCCGTAAGATAGAACTCCTCTGTGCGTACCTTTCCTGTCACAGAACAGCCAATGTACACAAGACCTACCGGTTTCTCCTTCGTTCCGCCGTCCGGGCCTGCAATACCGGTAACACTGAGGGCTGCGTCCGCATCCGCCGCCTTTGCCGCTCCCTCTGCCATCTCGTGCGCCGTCTCCCGGCTGACTGCACCACAGGAATCCAGCGTACGTTTTCTGACACCAAGAAGCTTTACTTTGGCATCGTTGGAATAGGTAATGTACCCTTCACGGTACACCGCTGAAGCTCCTGCCACGTTCATAATCCTTCCGGCCAGAAGACCCCCGGTGCAGGACTCCGCAGTTGTCAGCGTAAAGTTCTTTTCCTTTAGAAGCTGCACCACAGCCTCCTCCAGCGTCACCTCCTCGCGGGTCGTATAGATCTTATCTCCGAACCGGCGGGACAACTCCTCCATCACCGGCCGCATCAATTCTTCTGCCTGCTCCTCATTCACAGCCCGGGCAGTCACCCGCAGATGTACCTCACCGGTTTTGGCATACGGCGCAATGGTCGGATTGGACTGCTGCTCCAGAAGATCCATGATCATCGTCTCCGCGCGGCTCTCGCCAACCGAACACACTTTAACCATCTTAGAGTAGATCCCTTCCGGCTGAAGGCTGTTCAGATAAGGCGCAACGTCCCGGTCAAACATAGGCTTCATCTCATTCGGCGGACCCGGGAGCAGAATGGCAGTCTTCCCGTTCTCCTCAAGGATCAGCCCCGGAGCCGTCCCGTTATGGTTGTCGATCACTCTGGCTCCCTCAGGCACCAGCGCCTGCTTCCAGTTATTTGCCGTCACACTGCTGCTTCTGACCTGTTGAAAGTATTCTGCGATGCGCGCCTTCGTGTGTGCATCCTCATACAGTTCCCTGCCGAATACCTTCGCGGTAATCTCCTTTGTCAGATCGTCCTTCGTAGGCCCCAGGCCGCCGCCTAAGATTACGATGTCACTTCTGGACAGCGCCAGACGGACAGCGTCTTCAAGCCTCTTTTCATTGTCGCCCACTACACTCTGATGATAGCAGGACAGGCCGAAGGCGGCACATTTTTCTGCAAGATACGCCGCATTGGTATTCACGATATTTCCAAGTAAAATCTCTGTTCCCACAGAAATGAGTTCCACTGTCATCTTACATTCCTCCCTGAGTCAGTACCTGTATATTTTTCACCACATAATCAACCAGGGACACGATCGTCAGGATCAGAGATACCCAGATCAGAACCGTCCCCACTGTGTCGAACACGCCGCCTAAGTCTGCGATCAGCACAAGCACCATGAACATCTGGGCAACTGTCTTAAATTTCCCCCAGTAGCTGGCCGCGATCACAATCCCATTATCGGCTGCTACAAGACGGAAACCGCTGATGATAAATTCCCGTGCAATAATAATAATCACAAACCACGCCGTAAGCTGCCCTGTGGAGATCATACAGATCATAGCCGAACACACCAGAAGCTTATCCGCCAGCGGATCCATAAACTTTCCGAAATTCGTTACAAGCCCTCTGGCTCTTGCAATCTTCCCGTCCAGCAGATCTGTAAGGCTGGCCGCCGCAAAAAGAATCAGCGCAATCCATTTATTTGCCGCACCACCCACATCTGTCAACATAAAAAACACAAAAAACGGTACCATAATCACTCGCAACACAGTTAATTTATTTGGTAAATTCATCACATCAACTCTCCTATCAAATCATATTCCGACGCACCTGTCACCTTCACCCTTGCAAAATCCCCGGACAAAAGTTCTCTGTCTGTATGGATAAAAATCAGGCCGTCAACCCCCGGCGCATCCTTGTACGTGCGGCCCACATAAGCGTTCTCATCTGCGACCCTGCCTTCGATCATTGCCAGCACCTCCCGGCCCACCATCTTCTCTGCCTGATCAAATGCAATATCCTGCTGAAGCTCCATAAGCTCTGCCTGACGGTCCGCCTTTACCTCCTCCGGGATCTGATCCGGCAGCGCAGCCGCCGGCGTATCCTCCTCCGGGGAATAAGTAAATACTCCAAGCCGGTCGAATTCCATCTCATCCACAAACGCCATCAACTCCTCATGCTGTTCGTCACTCTCCCCGGGAAAGCCAGTGATCAGCGTCGTTCTCAAGGTTATGTCCGGAAGTTCTCTCCGCAGCTTTCCGATCATCTCTGCAAGCTGTCTCTTAGACGTCCTTCTCCCCATCCGTCTTAGGATATCGTCATTTGCATGCTGGATCGGGAGATCCAGGTAGCGGCAGATTTTCTTTTCCTCCTTTATCACCTGTATCAACGGATCGTCTATTTCCTCCGGATAACAATAAAGAAGCCGGATCCACCGGATACCTTCAATCTTGCATAACTCCCTCAGAAGCTTGTGCAGGGACTTTTCTCCGTAGATATCCTTTCCATAGACTGTAGTCTCCTGAGCTACCAGAATCAGTTCCTTCACCCCCTGGGATGCAAGTTCCTGCGCCTGGGCAGTCAGCCGCTCCACAGGCACGCTCCGGTAAGCTCCGCGAAGCTTCGGGATAATGCAGTAAGTACAGTGTTTGTCACATCCTTCCGCAATCTTGAGGTAAGCATAATGCCCTCCGGTGGTCACCAGACGTTTGGCACTGACATCCGGAAGGCCGCGAAGCGGAAGCATCCTCACTCCCCCATTTCCTGCAAGCGCCTCTTCCACAGCATCCACGATCTCAGCATAGGACGCCGTACCCAAAACGGCATCCACCTCCGGGATCTCATCTATGATCTCCTGCTGATACCTCTGAGCGAGACATCCGGTTACGACCAATGCCTTCAGTCTCCCTTCCTTTTTATATTCTGTCATCTCCAGGATGGTCTGGATACTCTCTTCCTTCGCATCATGGATGAAGCAGCACGTATTAACGACAATAATATCTGCCTGTGACTCCTCATCCACAGTCTGGTATCCCTTTTCATCCAGAAGGCCAAGCATTACCTCAGAATCCACCAGGTTCTTATCACACCCCAGTGAAATAAACAATATATTCATGCTCCATCTCCTTTATATTCACCTGTCAGATACATCCAAAAAGACGGTATTTCATCTGGCAGGCATCTGTTCTTAATTTTAGAAGAAAGGCAGATACCTCCCGGCACCTGCCCTGATTCCTATCCTTTTACTCTTCTTCCTCGCCTGCAACCTTAATCTTTGCCTGGTTCAGTTCATCAATTGCGACAGACAACGGCTTCTCCCCGTCTTTCGCATACACCAGCGGCCTGGAACCGTCAATCAACTCCCTCGCACGCTTTGCTGTAGCCATAACAATCGAATAACGGCTGTTTACGACCTTTGTTTCACCTTCCTCGACATCCTTATTCACTACCTGCATTAAATCTGTGTAAGATGGGTGCAACATACACTATTCTCCTTTCAACTCTTCCTTCATATGCTCTATAAATGCCTGATTGCGAAAACTTCTTCTGTGTTCTCCCTGAATGATCTTATGCATTTCTTCTACACATTCTTCCAGGTCATCATTAATGATCAGATAATCATACCGATCCATCCCCTCAGCCTCTTCCCTGGCACGGCCCATGCGGTACTCGATTACGTCCATGGTCTCCGTACCGCGGCCCACAAGCCGCCTTCTGAGTTCACCGGCCGTCGGCGGAGTCACAAACAACAAAAGCGTGTCCGGAAACTTCTCCTTTACCTTCAGCGCTCCCTGAATCTCAATCTCAAGAATCACATCCATGCCTGCCGCAAGCTGTTCCTCCACATACACACGGGGGGTGCCGTAGTAATTATCCACGTATCTAGCATACTCTATCAATTCATCTTTCGCAATCATTTTTTCAAATTCTTCAGTTGTTTTGAAAAAATACTCCCTGCCTTCCTCTTCCCCGGGACGAGGCCCCCTTGTCGTGGCAGAGATTGACAGCGCATAATTATCATAACGGTTCAAAAGTTCCCTCATAAGAGTGCCCTTACCGGAACCGGAAAATCCTGATACAACAATGAGAACTCCTCTTTTACCCATAACCTGTCCCTTCCATTCATTTTGCAGCGTCTTCTGGCAGCTGTGCCAAAGTTACTCGATATTCTGAATCTGCTCTCTGACCTTTTCAATCTCCGTTTTAAGCTCAATACCGATATTGGATACCTCCAGGTCATTCGCCTTAGATAAGATCGTATTGGCCTCCCGGTTCATCTCCTGGGCAATAAAATCAAGCTTGCGGCCCACGCCATTCTCTCTGGAATCCAGCGTCTCTTTCATATGTACCACATGGCTCTTAAGCCTCACGATCTCCTCGTCCGTGCACATTTTATCTGCAAATATTACAACCTCGGCAGCCACACGGCTTTCCTCAAGCTGTGCATCATCCAAAAGCTCCTTTACCCTCATCTCCAGCTTCTCCTTATACTCTGCAATGATCTTAGGAGAACGCTCCTCTATCTGACCAACCAGCTCCAGCATATGGCCGAGCTTGTCCGTCAGGTCATTCTTCAGGTTCTCACCTTCTAAGGCTCTCGTCTCTACAAATTTCTCTATGGCTCCGTGAAGCGCCTTTTGAAGTCCTTCCCACAACTCCTCCTCATTGACGGCCTGCTCTTCCATCGTCAGCACCTCGGGATACCTTGACAATGTGGACACCCGGATATCATTCTCCAGGGAAAACTGCTCCTCTATCGCTTTTAAATAAGTAAGATATTCCCCGGCCAGCGTCGCATTGTACTTTAACGCCACCTGGCTCTCCGACAGATCCTCATAGGTAATAAAAATATCAACCTTGCCTCTCTGCACATGCTGCTTCAACAGACTGCGGATTGCTGTCTCAAAAAAATTCAGTTTCTTCGGCATACGGATATTCGTATCTAAATACCGGTGGTTGACGCTCTTCATCTCAACCGTGAACCTGCGCTCCCCTTCCGTAACCTCGCATCTTCCGAATCCTGTCATACTCTTTATCATGATGATGAACCTCGTTAAATTATACATTTTTTGGGATACCGCCTGGTGCAGGCATTCTTCCCGCCGCCGGCTCTATACATCTTTTCCCTGCCTTTTATTATAAGACATTTGGCATATGCAAGTCAATATGTTATACTGTTAGACAACACTGCAAAAATGATGTTCATTACTGTTCGCTTTGTTCTCAGTATCCAAATGAACACTGCAGCTAATTCAGAAAGGAAGATATACCATGGCTTTTGACGGAATCACTGTCGCCGCCCTGACCTGCGAATTGCGGGAGAATCTGGTGGGCGGCCGCATTGCAAAGATCTCCCAGCCGGAAACAGACGAACTGCTTCTCACAATCAAAACACCCCAGGGACAACGGAGGCTTTATATCTCGGCCAGTGCCTCTCTTCCCCTAATCTACCTCACAGAGGAAAATAAACCGGGTCCCATGACAGCGCCCAATTTCTGTATGCTTCTCAGAAAGCATGTGGGGAACGCACGGATCATAGATATCTCCCAGCCGAAACTTGAGCGCATCATCCATCTCGACCTTGAACATCTGGATGAGCTGGGGGATCTGTGCCGCAAAAAACTGATCGTCGAGATCATGGGGAAGCACAGCAATATTATTTTCTGTGATGACTCAGGCGTCATTATCGACAGCATCAAGCACGTCTCTGCGCAGATCAGTTCTGTGCGTGAAGTATTGCCCGGAAGAAAATATTTTATACCGGATACGATGTCAAAGCAGGATCCCCTCACCGTAGAGGAAGATGCCTTTGCCCTTGCTCTGGCAGAAAAGCCCGCCCCCCTTGCCAAAGCGATCTACACCAGCTTTACCGGCATAAGCCCCGTAGTCTCGGAGGACATCTGCCACCTTGCAGGTCTGGACTCCCGGATACCGGCAGGGGAGCTGCAAAGGGATGTACTGCTTCACCTGTATAGGCAGTTCTCTTATTATATGGAAGATGTAAAATCAGGAAACTTTCGTGCCGCCATCTACTATGACGGCAGTACGCCGAAGGAATTCAGTGCACTGCCTCTTTCCCATATGGAGCACACAGTCAAAAAAGAATATTCCTCTGTCTCAGAGGTCTTAAGAACCTACTATTCCGAAAAAAATACACTGACCCGTATCCGCCAGAAAGGCGCAGACCTCAGGCATGTGGTCCAGACGGCGCTTGAACGGAACCGCAAGAAATATGATCTCCAGGCCAGGCAATTAAAAGACACGGAAAACCGTGATAAATACAAGGTCTATGGAGAACTGATCAACACCTACGGCTACAACCTGGCTGAAGGTGCAAAGGAACTTCATGCTTTAAATTACTACACCAATGAAGAGATCACTATCCCGCTGGATCCGCAGCAAACTCCTAAGGAGAATGCCCAGAAATTTTTTGCAAAATATAATAAGCAGAAACGAACCTTCGAGGCCCTGACCGAACTGATTCGGGAGACTGCCGACGATATCCACTATCTGGAGTCTATCAGCAACTCTCTGGATATCGCACTCAGCGAGGCTGACCTGGCCCAGATCAAAGAAGAGCTGGTAGAGACCGGATACATCCGCAGAAAATACACGAAAAAGAAAGTAAAGCTCACCAACCGGCCCATGCACTACATTTCCAGTGACGGCTATCACATGTATGTGGGGAAGAATAACCTGCAGAATGACGAGCTCACCTTCTCCTTCGCCTCCGGAAGCGACTGGTGGTTCCACGCTAAGGGGGCTCCCGGCTCCCATGTTATCGTAAAAACCGGCGGGGATACGCTTCCGGACCGCACTTTTGAAGAGGCCGGAAGATTGGCCGCTTATTATTCTAAAAACCGCGGAAATGACAAGGTAGAGATCGACTATGTGGAGAAAAAGCACGTCAAGAAACCAAATGGGGCAAAGCCGGGATTCGTCGTATATTACACGAATTATTCACTGGTAATTGACTCCGATATCTCTAATATAACAGCCGTGCAGGATTAAACTGCACGGCTGTTGTTTTTAAAAACTTTCCTCTGATAACATAAAATGCAAAAAATATGTAGATGTTACGAAATCTTCTTTAGCTTTTCGCTGTGATCTGCAATAACTTTTTTCATGATATCAATATCGGCCTGCATTTCCTGTATTGCAGGAACGGCTTCTTCATACCGTTTCGCTGCCGGCACATAATTTTCAACTAATAACTGAATATTCTGATCAGTAACGTTTTCAAGATGTAGTTTAATATTCCTGATATCATCTTTTAAAGGTTGTAATTCGACTTTTAATTTAGAATCTAATTTAACATCCAGCAATTGGCTGATTGCCAGTAAATCTTCATTCGTTAACATCATTTATCTCACTCCCTTTTCATCATCCTTGTAGTAGTAATTGTACCACATAAGGAATACAAAGTCTATTCAATTATCAGAGGTGTTTTTTACAGATTCAAAAATTCCAGTGCCGACAACAAATGAATCTTTGCGATTTTGACCATCTCATCCATAGAGACATGCTCGTCAGGGCCGCCCAGGCCATACGGGGTGAGCCCGCAGTTAATGGTAGGTATCCCCTTGCTGAGCCG
This sequence comes from uncultured Dorea sp., assembly GCA_947645355.1. Taxonomy (GTDB): domain Bacteria; phylum Bacillota; class Clostridia; order Lachnospirales; family Lachnospiraceae; genus Dorea_D. The sequence continues at coordinate 22,569 of CANSCI010000027.1, forward strand.
GTACAGCCTGGCGTCTGAAGCACCCACCCGGAAGGTTACTGCCACCTCCGTCTTAAGCACTTCCTCACTCTTCTCCTTTACGATCTGAAACAAGACATCCTCCGGATCCGACCAGTTCGCCTCATAGGACCGAAGCACTGTATAGGTCACACCCTCCGTCTCTGACAGGATCTCTTCTATCTTCTCCTTAATCTTTGGAATGCGGACCCCTGCCGGGATTCGGATATCCGCCTCTGCGCTTGCAGAATCCGGGACCAGGTTAGGGGAAGTACCTCCCTTTATTGTCCCGAAATTCACAGTCACCTTCTGCAGGATCTGCGTCTCCCCAGGCCCCGCGCCCTGCTCCGAGATTGCGGCACCATCCAGAATTGCCCTGCGTACATGCTCCGGCATAGGAACTTCGAGGGCAGATACTTCGTTGTTTATACGGCGGATTACTTCAATCAGGTGGTTAATAGCGCTGACACCTTTATGGAGATGTGCCCCGTGGGCGGATTTCCCAACTGCATTAAGACGGATCCAAAGCAGCCCCTTCTGTCCGAAACGAAGGGAATTCGGAGCCCCTACATCTGCACAAATCATTGCATCCCCCGAAGCATCCTCTACAGTATCCAGCAAATATTGTGTGCCTCTGTCGCCCATTGCCTCTTCATCTCCGGCAAGCGTCAGAACAATCTCCCCGTTCCACAGTTCCCTGTGCTCTGCAAGAACCCTGGCAGCAGTAATAAAACATGCAATTCCACCCTTCATATCCGAGGAGCCCCTTCCCCAGATGAATCCGTCTTTCCTATCTCCTGACCAGGGCGATTTTGACCAGAGTTCTGGATTACCCACCGGATATGTATCCAGGTGTCCGTTAAAGACCAGCCGCTTTCCGGGCTTTCCGCTCTTGATCTTTACTACAAGGTTCTTTACCGGTGATTCTTTTTCATAGAAACACACCTGGGCACCCTCAACCTGTTTTGTGATATATTCACAGACATACTCTGCCATCTCTCTTGTATCCGACGGCGGAGTCTCGCTTGGAATCTTCACCATCTCGGAACACAAGTCAAACATCTCTTCTTTTTTAACCTCAATCTCACGGCACAATGCCTGATACAATTCCTTGTCACCAGCCATATCATCAGACCTCCTCTTTCTTTAATATTGTATCTCCTTCTTGCTCCTTCGGAAACAAATACACCAGATAATAGACAACAATAAAGCTGCAAATATAACGGTCAGAGCCACTGTATATCCCTGCGGGTTAAAACTTCCCTCCCCCGTCGCCTCATACAGGTCGATAATCCAGCCGATCCCCGACTGAATAACTGTCGACATTACGAATACTAACATATTATAAGCTGTCTGTACACGCCCCGCCAGCTTCGGGTCAAACATAGAAGAGAAAATGGGGTATGTAAGCAGTGAAAACGGCCCTAAAAACATAAATACCGGCCACAGTATGTTGCCATACTGGGGAAGTACGATAATCAGTCCCAGTATCATTGTGTAAATACTCATAGATACCAGCGTTACCGTAATAACCTTCAGCTGACAGCGCGCCTTCAGGAAGTTTGCCGCAAACCCGTTCAGCAGATATCCGCCGGTAATGGCTACTGAACATACAAACAGAAGATCCGGGACCTTCTCTGCACTGCTCTGAAACACGTCACGGTACCACGGTCCAAGCCACAGGGAATTAATTGCCAGATAAGTAGCCTGTCCAAATACTGCAATGGGAGCCAGCCGCCAGAATTTCCCCGACACAGCAATCCGTCCTGTCCCTCTGAACTGCTCTCCTATGGATTCGCCCACATTTACTTCATTCGGATGGCGGGGCGAAAAGAACAATGTAACAGCCACCACAAACGTCAGGCCTGCAAGGATTAAAAATACTCCTCTCCAGCTGACAAATCCAAGCGCCGCATTAATCGGTGTCGTTGCAACCATGCCGCCCACACCGCCGACAAAAGATTCCAGGCTGTTATACATAGGCAGCTTTTCTTTGGGCAGCCAGTCTCCAAATGCCTTATACGCCGCCATCAGGCAGCCAGATACACCAAGGCCCACCAAGGCACGCCCGATAAACAAAAACGTAACGTTCGGAGCCATGGCAAAGACAATACATCCAAGCACTCCAAAAAGCATAAATCCTGAAAGTGTTTTCCCCGGACCGTACCGGTCAAGGCACACACCAAGCGGCACCTGTGCCAATGCAAAGCTTAAGAAATACGCACTGGTCATCATGCCCAGGTTACCTGCATTCATATGAAATGTTTCAATAAAGGTCGGTGAAAGTACACTATTGATCGTACGCAGCAGACATGACATGAAAAAAGCCAATGCGAACGGAATAAAAAGTCTGACAAAGAACTTCGCAGATGCTGTCTGTACTTCTTGTTTCTCTTGATTCATATAAATCCTCCTTTGTTCCTCAATCCTTTTTCTTTTTATCTTATCATGCATGATATACAGGTTCGCATTTAGATATCAAAATCACATTTCATTTACTTTTCGTAAGCATTTTGATTAACATATGCAACCCTTGTTGTGATGTATCATAGCACATCTTTTTCGAAATGTAAATCATTATTTTCTTTTTATTTGCATTTTTGCTATTTTTATTACTTATCGAAATGCTTTTGTTGACATTTCGATATTTTAATAATATACTTAATACATACTACCAGAATACAAGGAGGACACCTTATGTCGGCACACAAGAAAAAGGAAGAATATGTATTTACAGACCCGTCATCGACTATATTTCAGCGGATTTTAAAAAGAATTGAGCGCATCGGCAATGCTTTCCCGCATCCTTTTATGTTATTTATCATATGTTCGATCATAGTGCTGCTTGCCGGGGAACTGCTGAAGGGAACTACATTTACCATACCAGGGGAAAACACACAATTACAGGTCGTAAGCCTGATGAACCGTGAAGGCTTTGACCATATACTGTCTAATTTACTGAAAAACTTTATTAACTTCCCTCTGATTCCTCTTATTTTTGTATTTACACTTGCGATCGGAGTCGGGGAAAAATCAGGCTTTTACCATGTGATTATCCTGAAATTCTTTCACAAAATACCGGACTTTTTATTGTATTTTATCTTTATTTTCGTGGCAATAAATGGTAATATTATCTCGGATGCCGCGCTTATTTTATTGCCTGCTATAGGCTCCATGCTGTTCATCAGTAAGGGGAAGAATCCTATACTGGCTGTCATGCTCAGCTATGCCGGCTATCTGGCCGGCCTTTCTGCCAACACCATCATCGCAGGAACTGATGTACTGGTTGCAGGAATTACAAAGGATTCTCTCTCTTTTTTGTCGATCACGAAAGATCTGACCATCCATCCGGCCTGCAACTGGTATTTTATGATGGCCAGTTCCATCCTTCTCTCACTTTCAGCAACCTGGGTAACCATCCGCTTTGTAGAACCTCTGCTGCCGGCAGGCTCATCTTCCGTTTCGGAAGATGAACCTCAGGACATATTCTCCATCACCTCCGAGCAGCACCGCGGTCTACGCCATGCATTTTTCACGACAGTTATTTATTTTGCAATTGTACTATTTATGATGTTTCTCCCGGAAGGATGGCTTCGTGATATGGAAACCGGGAACTTACTTCCATCATCACCCTTTCTAGACAATATTACGGTAATTCTGGCAATTTATTTCTTCCTTGTCGGCCTTTTTTACGGCATAGGTGCAGGAACGATCCGCTCTTCCTTCGATGTGGCGGACGGTATGCTTTCCGGAATTAAAAATATTACTGGATTATTAGTCGTATTTTTCTTTGCGGCACAATTCGTCGACTATTTTTCACAGACGAACCTTGCGCCTCTTCTTGCAATTAAGGGCGCCGGATTTTTACAGGAGCGCGGTTTTACCGGGATGCCCCTGCTGATCCTGATCATACTTCTCGTTGCAATTTTGAACTTTTTTATCGGAACCGTCGGTTCTAAATGGAGCATGATGGCACCGGTCCTGGTTCCTATGTTTGCACTGCTTGGGTATCATCCGGCTTTTGCACAGTGCATCTACCGTATAGGAGATGCGATTACGAATACGATCAACCCGATCAGTGTCTACATTCCTATGATGCTTATGTATATGAGAAAATACAAAAAAGACGCCGGGATCGGCACCATTGTGGCTTACCAGATTCCGTACGCAATCTGCTTTTTCATTACATGGGCTTTGCAATTAGCAGTATGGTACTATCTCGACCTTCCTTTAGGACCGCTTGCACCGATTCATTTATAAGTTTCCAAAAAATAAAGAGTGGAGTTAAAAAGTTATGAAAATACACATAGAAGAATTAGATGAAATAGACAACAAAATTATCAATTTACTTGCGGATAATGCAAGAATGTCCTTTGTGGAGATCGGAGACGAAGTCGGATTGTCGCGGGTGGCCGTAAAAATGCGTATCCAGGCTCTTGAAAAGCGCGGCGTCATAGAAAAATACAGCATTATCATCAACCCGGAAAAAATTGGAAACACGCTCGCAGTATTTTTTGATCTGAAGATTTCGGCACAGAATCTGAACAGTGTGTGCGAGACATTAAAGCAGGTTCCCCAGATTACCAAAATCTATCAGATGACCGGGGATACACGGCTCCACATCCATGCAATGCTCAAATCCAACACGGATCTGGAGGATTTCCTGAAAAACCAGATCTATGTCCTTCCGGGGCTTTTAGAGTGTTCCTGCAATACGATTATTGCCCGTATCAAAGACAACGAACAGATCCGGATCTAATGCAGATAGTTAGTTCTGCGGCAAAACCGGAGAAAAGACTGCAGCATTTAATCAAGGGGTCGTAAGGCAGATGGATATCCATCCGCCTTACGACCCCTTACAGGTTCATGCATAAAATACAGAAACTGATGAAATAACACGATTAAAACACTACCATAAGCAGCATCTTGAATCTTTCTTCCCCATACACTGCATGAGGCTTTCTGGCCGGCATAACAATACTCTGGCCGGCCTCAAGGATATGAACCTTTCCTTCAATGGTAAACCTCCCGATCCCTTCAAGCACTGTCACCATCGCATCTCCTCCTGATTCATGTGTGCTGATCTCCTCATCTTTTTCAAAGGCAAACAACGTCACACTGACTGCATTATTCTGTACCAGCGTCTTACTTACCACCTGCCCTTCCTGATAGGAAACCTGCCCCTTAAGCTCAAGAATCCGGCTCTTTTCAATATTTTTGTATCCTGCCATATCATGCGCTCCCCTTTCACAAATATCTGCTTTCTCCTTCAGCCTTTCTGCTATACATACCCCGGCCGCAGCAGGCAGTCTAACATACTCTGTGGATCCAGCCCTCCGGCGCCTCCATGCGCCCCATCTGGATTCCGGTCAATGTATCATATAATTTCTTTGTCACCGGACCCATCTCATCCATTCCGGCCGGGAAACAGATCTCATTG